>JAFZDL010000110.1 GCA_017561205.1 Oscillospiraceae bacterium
CCATGAGAACACCGGCCAGAGGGGTCAGACCCATGGTGGTATCCTGGCACTTGCCGTCCTTCACAGCGGACATGGAAGAACCGTTACCCAGGTGGCAGTTGACCATCTTGAATTCCTTCTTGCCGTAAAGCTCTGCGGTACGCTTGGCAACATACTTGTGGGAAGTGCCGTGGAAGCCGTAGCGGCGGATGGAGTCCTTCTCGTAGTACTCGGTGGGAATAGCGTAACGGTAAGCCTTGGGAGGCATGGTCATGTGGAAAGCAGTATCGAAAACAGCAACCTGGGGAGTCTTGGGCATAACAGCCTGGCAGGCGCGAATACCCATCAGGTTAGCGGGGTTATGCAGGGGGCCCAGGGGGATGCACTTCTCAATAGCCTTGATAACTTCATCGTTAATGATGCAGGAATCAAAGAATTCCATACCGCCGTGCAGAACGCGGTGGCCAACAGCATCAATCTCGTCAACAGACTTGATAACGCCGTCCACGGGGTCAACCAGAATGTCCAAAGTAGCAGCAATGGCCTCGGAGTGAGTGGGCATAGGAATGTCCTTGACAACCTTATTCTCGCCAACCTTGTGGTTCAGTCGGCCGTCAATGCCAATACGCTCACACAGACCCTTTGCGGAAACTTCGCCGGTCTGGGGGTCCATCAGCTGATACTTAAGGGAAGAGCTGCCGGCATTGATAATCAGAATGTTCATTAGAAAATTGCCTCCTATAAAAAAATCATTTTCTTTTCTTGCAGAATGTGGTAATATAACCATAGCTACGGCTATTGTACTACAGTTTTCTTAATTTCTCAACCCCTGAAATGAAATATTTTTTGCAAAAGAGGGATTTTATGGAGGCCACCGGCATTATTTGTGAATATAATCCTTTGCATTTGGGCCACCAAAAGCAATGGGGGGCTGTGCGGGCCGCTTACCCGGATGGTGGTATTGTGTGTCTGATGAGCGGGAATTATGTCCAGCGGGGTGCGCCTGCCATTTTGGACAAGGGTCTGCGAGCTCAAGCTGCCATAGAATGTGGCGCAGATTTGGTGTTGGAACTGCCCATTACCGTTTCCCTCTACTCTGCCGAGGGCTTTGCCCGGGAAAGTGTTCGAATCTTGGGTGGATTTTGTGACCGGCTATGCTTTGGTGCGGAAACAGCGGACAAAGATGCCCTTCTTGCCACAGCCAACGCTTTGCTGCGGGAGGATTTTCCGGAGGCCCTCCACAGGGAGCTGGACAAAGGACTTTCCTTCCCTACCGCACGGCAAAAGGCTTTGGAAATTATGGGTTTATCCGGGGATGTCCTGTCCCAACCCAATGACATTTTGGCTGTGGAATACTGCAAAGCGATCTTGTCCTTAGGGCTTAACATAGAGCCTATGGTAATTACTCGGGAAGGCTGTTATCACAACAGCTCGCCAGATGCACAGAACCCCTCAGCCACGGCAGTACGGGCGTTGATGCAGGAAGGCGAAAACTGGGAAAGCTTTGTTCCAAAGGCGGCTAAGGATATTTTTGCAGGCGCAAATCTTCATAATCTTGCCGCCGGTGAGCAAGCCATTCTTTACCGGCTGCAAACCATGACCGACGAGGAATTCGAGGCCCTCCCCTATGGCAGCGAGGGTCTGTGGCGAAAATTGATGCAAAATGCAAGAACCCTTGCAAATTTGGAAGATATCCTTACTGCCACCAAGTCCCGCCGGTACACTCGCACCCGGCTTGACCGGATGGTGATGTGCGCATTTTTAGGAATTACCGAAAAAGACATCTCCTCTCCCGCCCCATACACACGGGTACTGGCACTGAACGACAAGGGCCGGGAGATTTTGAAGTCCGCTCGGGAAACAGGCTATTTCCCCAACGCAGGAGAGACGGTCAATCATCCCTATCAAGAATTGGAGATTCGCGCAGGTAGGCTATACAGTTTATTTGCCATTGGCGGCGAACAGCCCCAACAGGAGCAACAAAGACGGATATACTACAAAGGTGAATAGATTGCCACGCCAGTTTGCACCCCAAGGGTACTTTGTCGGCGCTTTGCGCCTCGGGCGCGAACTGGCGCAGCAGCTTTATGTCCGCTTCACCATCAAAGGTAATATAGAGGAATGTAAAATTCTTATACTCTATATCCCGCTGGTTCGCATCTGCAGGAATGATCTGGCAAATGTCCTTCATAGCAGCACCCCTTTCGTGATCATTATATCAAAGGTTTCCTTTTAAGTTAACAAAAACTGGATATTTTACATATGTTTATGGATTTTTTCCATTTGCAAAAAACGTTAACTGTGGTGTGATACAGTTATCAATTTACGCAGATGAAAAAATGGCTCTTCTTTACATACTGATTTTTGAATTCGCCAATCAAGGCGAGGTTATGCGGATGTACTATCCCTGGGATCCCGGGTGGACCGGCGAATTCTAATAAGCCCTATCCCGAGAGCTACCCTTGCGGGTGGCTCTTTCCTATGATATAATGGCAAAAAGTATCCAAATTGGAGATAGCTTATGCGTTATGATTTTGCACCCTTAGAGGGGCTGACAGACAGTATTTACCGCCGTCTGCATCGTAAATATTTCCCTGGGGTGGATCGGTATTTTACCCCCTTCTTCTCCCCAACCGTTCATCGTGCTTTAACCCCCCGGGAGGCAAGGGAATTGCCCCCGGCTGACAGCATAGATTTTTCTATTGTACCTCAGCTTCTTACGAAAGTACCGGAGGATTTTCTTTGGATGGCCGGGGTGTGCAGGGATCGGGGCTATGCAGAAGTCAATCTCAACATCGGCTGCCCCTCGGGAACTGTCACTGCCAAGGGAAAAGGCGCTGGAATGCTCCGGGATTTAGACAGCCTTGATTCCTTTTTGTATGCAGTATTTTCTTCTGCTCCCCTGCCCGTTTCCATCAAGACGCGAATAGGTTTTGAATCCGCTGAAGAATTTTCTAAAATCCTGCATATCTACAACCGCTACCCCCTAAAAGAGTTGATTATTCACCCTCGTGTACGAAAAGAGTTCTATAACGGGCCTGTGGATATGGAGAGTTTTCGGTATGCCTTGCAGGAAAGCAAAGCACATGTTTGCTACAACGGTAGTTTGCGGACAAAAAGTGAAATATCCGTCTTTTCTGCAGAATTCCCCTCCGCGGACGGCATTATGCTGGGCAGAGCCTTGGTCGCCGATCCGGGACTTCTCACCCCCGGTGGCACCACCGCTGACAAATTAGAGAATTTCCACGGTGAATTACTGGAAGAATACACCCGGGAATTCGGCGGCACACGGAATGCTATGTTCCGACTGAAAGAAAACTGGCATTACTGGCTGTGCAAATTCGAAGGCGCTGAAAAGTTAGGAAAACGGCTGCGAAAAGCCACAGATGTAGAAGAATATAAGTCTGTTACTTGTGAAATATTTCACAACCTGCCTATGCGGGAAGATATTGTTCCCGATTGGGACTAGTAAAAAAATGCGTGTCAGCAGACACGCATTTTTTGTTATTTGTCACAGCAATCCAAACACAGCTTTTTATCGCCAACAGTTTGCATCCATTTTGCGCCGGTTTTTTCGCCGCAGCAATCGCAGATATAGGATTCAAAAATCCGCGCCTTTTCCGGGATAGGAAGTGTGGTTTCCTTTACTTCAAACATTTCTTCCAGGCAGCATGCCTGGTAATACGCAAAGGCGTCTTCTTTTTTGATTTCTGCAGGCTTCAGCACTAAGCGGACAGATTTTCCGGTCTTGCGGTTATAGAAGGAATAAGCGGATTTGCCGCAAATATGGAATAACAGATTTCCCTTGCCCACGCTGCAGCCCAGCATTACCTGGATGGCATCCACGCCGCAGGCATCGTTTTCGGCAATACAGACCACCTGCTCATCCTCAGAAAATTCCAGGTCAAGCAATTGAGCAGCATACAGGCTTGCTTTATACCCAATGGTTAAACCACCGCATTCGTGGCCGTGAAAGGCTACGCAATCTTCCCAGATTTTCATACTTCCTCCTTCACCAGCACCATACGCCGGTCTTCAATTTCTACAACTTTCGCATCCACGCCATAGACTTCTTTCAGTGCCTTGCTGTCCAGCACGCTGTGATCGCCATATCGGTAGATCTGACCGTCTTTTAAGAGCAGGAAACGGTCACAAAACTGCAGTGCAAGGTTCAGATCGTGGATAACGACAACCGCGATCATATTGTCCTTATGGCAGATAGAGCGGACCATTTTCAGCACCTGGTACTGGTTCTGAATATCTAAGGCGCTGGTTGGCTCATCGAGCAACAGAGCCTTCGGCTGCTGCGCTAAAGCTCTTGCCAGCATAACCTTTTGTTTTTCACCGCCGGAAAGCTCGTTGAGGAATCTGCCCCGCATATCCTCCACATCCAGCCGGTGCATAGCATCGTGGACAATGTGGTGGTCTTCCTCGGTGAAACCCCAGATCATATAAGGTCTGCGTCCCAGCATCACCACATCGTGAACAGTCATTTGGGTATCGGGAACGCTTTGGGAAACAAATGCCACCTGCTTTGCCACCTCACGGGTTGGCATTTCCAGCAGGTTCTCCCCATCAAGCAACACTTCACCGGAATCGGGCTTTAGAATGTGATTAAAGCACTTAAGGAGCGTACTTTTACCTACACCGTTATTGCCCAAAATGGCAAGGAATTTGCCCGGTTCAATTGTAAAGGAAACATCTTTCAGGACTTCCGGACTTCCCTTGTAATGGTACGATAAATTTTTAATCTCCATCATTGCCGTTTTCCTCCTTTGAACAGAAGGTACAGAAACAGCGGGCCACCCAGGAAAGATGTAATGGCGCCAATGGGCAGGATCACAGGGCTGATAACTGTTCTTGCAAACAGGTCGCTGAGCAAAAGTAGCGTTGCGCCGCCCAGGATAGAACCGGGAATTAGGTACACATGGTTGTTGCCCACTACCATACGGACGATATGGGGCGCTACTAAACCGATAAAGCTGATAAGACCCACATTGGACACGATCACGCTGCTGCATAGGCAACACAGCACCATATTCACAAGGATCAGGCGTTTTACATTGATGCCAAGACTGATGGCAGTCTCCTCACCGCTTAAAAGGGCGTTGTAATCCCAACGGTGGATGGTGCAGTACAAGCAAAGCACTGCAACAATCGCAGCCATACCGCCCAGGTCTTCCCAACCGGTACTGCCCAGCTCACCGAAAGTCCAAAACACCAGGGTAGACAACTGCACCTCGTCGGCAAAGTACTGAATGAGGGTGGTTGCTCCAGTAAACATAGAACTGATCGCCACACCAGCCAGCACAATCCCCTCCGGGGACACCCGGCGGAATTTGGACAAACCTAAAATCACCAGTGCCACAGCAATAGAGCCTAAAAAGGCGCACAGTGGTATTCCCAAGCGGTCTGTCACACCCAAGCCCAACACTACAATTGCAAAGGCTGCGCCAAAAGTTGCACCCTGTGATACGCCCAAGGTAGATGCAGATGCCAGCGGGTTGCGAAGAACAGCCTGGAGAATACAACCGGCCAAGCCCAAGCCGCCGCCAGCCAAAATGGCCGTGATGATCCGGGGTAAGCGATTATTTTGAACAATCAGATTAATCTTTTTATCGGAAGACTGTCCAAAGATACCCTTGATCAATTCTGCGATAGGGGTTTCATAGGAACCCGCCCGCAAGCTCAAAAGAACGGTCAGCAACAACACACCACTTAAGGCAGCAAGAAAGCTAATGCTTTTTACCCTGTTTTTTCTGTAGAGAGCATCTATTCCATTATTCTCCGATTTTGATGGGACGGAATGCATAACCGGCCTCCTTCAGCATTTCATAGGGGTTTGTCCCCAGTAGTTTTTCAAAGATTTCCCCTGCTTTTGCAACAGGGTCAACATCTTTGAACTGTTCCGGGTAGATAACGCAAGCAGCATAATAGGCATCTGCCAGCGCGGTTTCCAGATTTGACGCATTGGAACGGAAGGAAATTTGTGAATAGACCTTGCCTTCCTTCACTGCCTTCAATGCGTTGTAATAGGCGGGGTTCTTGATATAATCCTCATTGATTAGGTTCATACCGTTAAAGTCCAGCAGAATGATATCCGGATCCCAGGAAAGTACCTTTTCCAGGTCAATATTGAATGCGCCAGATTTACCGGTGGTGTCTGCCAGGTTCTTGGCGCCGATCAGCGCCAAGGGGCCGTATCCGGCCTCAGTTCCCTCAAAGCCGTGGTGGCCCTTGAAGGACACACCTCCCACATAAACAAAGGGCTTTTCGCTATCGGGGATATCCTTGGTTCTGTCAGTCAGATCTTTTTTAATGCCATCCAGGTAAGTTTTCAGCTCTGTGGCCCGGTATTCCTTGCCGTAAAGCTCGCCTAAAATGCGGATGGTTTCATAAGCCGCATCGTCCAAGGTTGTATCGCTACCGGGAATCACCACAACGGGGGTGCCGGTCTTATTCTGTAGGTCGTCGGCTTCCACAGAGGCGGATTGGCTCATCACAATGACATCCGGAGATACCTTGATGATTTCCTCGGCAAAGGGGTTTCCGTTGGTGCCGATTACAGGAAGGTCTTTGAATTTCTCGATATTTACATAGTTATAAAGCCGGGAAATTACAGCTTCTTTTTCACAGTCCTCCACAGCGACTACCAAGTCCTGCGCGCCCATATAGCAGGTATAGCGCAGAGCACCCACACCCACGCAGACGATGGATTTAACCTCTTCGGGGATCTCCACTTCTCTGCCTTTGACATCGGTGATGATGCGGGTCTTGTCCACGGGCTCGGTGGTCTGTTTGGAACAGCCTGCAAACAGGCTTAGGCAAAGAACAACAGCCAGGAGTAACGCAAGGATCTTTTTCATACAATACCTCTTTCTTTTTCTGGCAAGCTATGCTATAATTGCCTTGCCTGCCTTTATTTGACGATTTTGGTCGGCACGCCCCGGTGTAGTTCCAGCTATACCGGGGCGCCTTCATTCATTATAAAGATTCCCCCCATCAGGCACAAGCCCGGTGGGGGGATATTTTTGCGATTTTTTCACATTTTTTGCACCAAAAGCAGCCACGCAAGACCATAATAGGCAACCACTGCCACCAAATCGTTTATGGTGGTAATCAGCGGTCCGGAAGCTACTGCCGGATCGATGTTCAGTTGCTTGAACAGCAGCGGCACAGCCGTACCAAAAATGCTGGAAAGTCCCATCGAGATCACCAAGGCAATGCCGGTACATACAGACACCGAAAACGCCATCTGCGCCGTTTCTCCCTTTGCCATCAAGTACAAGCCGACCAAGACAAAAGAAACTGCGCCCAGCAGCAGGCCATTACACAAACCCACCTTGGCCTCTTTGACCACAAGGGAGAATTTTTCTCTGTCCCGCAGTTGAGAATCCATCAGCACGCGGACTGTAACTGCCAGGGATTGCGTACCTACATTTCCCGCCATTCCTAAAATCAATGACTGAAAACAAATGACTACTGTAAGGCTTGCAACTACCTGCTCAAACAAGCCCACCACACCGGATACCAGCAGGCCTAAGCCCAACAGTATCACCAGCCAGGGCAGTCTTTTTCGGATGCTTTGCTTTAGGGGTTCTTGCAGATCTTCCTCAGATGTCAAACCACCCAGCTTTGCATAATCATCGCCCATAGCTTCGTCTACCAAACGGGTGATATCCTGGGCAAGCAAAACACCTACCAAACGGTTCTCGTTATCCAGTACCGGGACAGAATCCTCATTGCTTTCTACGAGCCGTTCCATACATGCATCAATCAGCTCATTGGCATACACATAAGGACAGTTCCTTTCGGTGATATCTTCCAGCCTGGTACTCTCCCTGGCGATAATCAGGTCCTTCAAATTGATGGTGCCTACAAATCTATTATCCGCATCCACCACGTAGATAACGGAAATATTGTCGTTATCGGCTGCCTGCTTCACAAGCTCTCGCATCGCCTGCTTCACAGGTGTTCCGGTCGAAACAGCAACAAAATTCTCTGTCATTTTGCTGCCGATCTCCTGCTCCGGACCACCGACAATTATTTCCCCTATGGGATTGAATACATTCTCTTGTAAAACTTTCTTTTTCCTAACCATTGTCCCTTTGCCCCCTTACATAAATAGTTTTCGGCAAAAACGGGCGCAAAAATACCATTGCCCCCTTGCAGCAAATCGCACACCCTTATTTGCCGGTGCAGTAATGCTCATCAAGCGGACAATGGTAACAGGTCAAAAAATTATAGACAGCCGTACCCTATCCGCATTTCGTTTACAACTACTGTCGCCGTCCATAATTTTTACCTCACTTTTGTATTTTCTGCCTTTTGGCCAATATATTCTATCACAATTTCTGTAGCTTTGCAACTTTAGATTTCGGTAACCAGCTCGGAAAGCGTTTTCCGCTTTTTCTCCCGGAGCTTATCACCTTCTTTGGCATATCCAATGGTGATGACCAGACGCACAGCGCCGTTAAGGCCGCAAATTCCCCGAATCTTTTCATCGTCCAACCAGCCCAAAATACAGGTGGACAGACCCTGCGCACAGGCCTCTGCGGTAATATAGGCAGCTGCAATGCCGATATCAATAGAGCGGTAATCGTTGCCCTTGACCTTAGCGCCCAGGGCGGCAGACTTCACATAGGGCATTTCAGAAATCACCAGCAATACAGGGGCATCAGAGGCAAACTTGTTCATACCCATTCCCTGTGTTGCCTTGGCAACCTGCTTGGCAGCTTCACCGGAGCACACTGTAAAGTGGTAGGGTTGGCCGTTACAGGCAGAGGGCGCAATCCGGGCAGTTTCCAAAATGGCTTTGATTTTTTCCTCTTCCACCGGACGGGTAGAATCATATGCGCGGCAAGACTGCCGGTTCTGTGCAATTTCGTAAAAGTTCATTAATAATCCTCCAGTATTTTATGCCACCAATATACCATCTTTTCCTATGCTTTGCAACGGAAAATTTATGGCGGGTGCAGATGCACCCGCCACAATTTTATTTAGGGACGAAGGCCCAGGCCGCCCTCTAAGGTGAGGGTCTCGCCGGTCATATACTTAAGCTCCGGGGAAGTCAGCGCCACGCAGGCTCTGCCGATCTCCAACTCCACATCGCCGAAGTGACCCATGGGTGGCATATGCACATTGGCCTTGAAGGCTTCCGGGTAGGCATTGGCCCAATTCTCCAGCTGGGCTGTCCAGGCCAGAGGGCAGATCACATTCACATTGATGCCATCCTTACCCCATTCTGTGGCAGCTACCCGGGACATACCCCGGATGCCCTCTTTGGCGGCAGCATAGGCGCTTTGTCCGAAATTACCGGACAGGCCCGCGCCAGATGCAAAGTTGATCACACTGCCCTTGGTTTTCGCCAAGTAGGGATAGCAGGCTTTCATATAGTAGAAGGTTGCGTAAAGGCCGGAATACAGCGCCAGGTCGAACTGCTCGGTGGTATGGTCTGCCAGGGTCACGCCGGAGGCCGAGGCCTGGGCGTTGTTGATAAGAACGTGGATATTTCCAAAGGTTTCTACCGCTTTGCGGACAACCTCCTGCACCACTTTTTCATTGTCAGCGCCGGCGCTCACATCCGCCTGCACAGGCAGTACCTTTACGCCGTAGAGCTGTTCCAATTCTTCCTTGGCATCCAAGAGCTTTTGTAAATTGCGGCCGGTGATGACCAGGTTTGCCCCTTCCTTGGCAAAAGCGGTGGCAATGCCGTAGCCGATAGAACCGCAGCGGCCATCCTTTAAGGTAGCCTTACCGCCGCCGGTAATGATAACGGTCTTTCCATTCAAATAACCCATAAAAACATCTCCTTTATTTTATGATTTGCCCGTCGGGGCTGATGGTTACGATCTGCAAGGGAATATCTTTGCCGCATTGGGCAATGGCCGTCTCGGCTGCATAGGAAAGGCCGCCGCAGCAAGGCACTGTCATACGCGTCAAGGTAACTGATCGGATATTGTTATTTTGCAAAATTGCAGTGAGCTTATCGCTATAGTTTACCCCGTCCAACTTAGGGCATCCCGCCAAAGTAACGCGGCCGTTGATAAAATCCCGGTGGAAATTACCATAAGCAAAGGCGGTACAGTCAGCGGCGATCAGCAGGTCGGCATCAGCAAAGTAAGGGGCGCTCACCGGGGTCAGCTTGATCTGCACGGGAAAGTTTTGCAGGCAATTCGGCGCATCCGCGGCAGCTTTCACTGCCTTGATCTTTTGCACTGCGGCTTCGTTATAGGCCGGGGCTTCTCTTACTTCAAAAGTAATGGCTTTCACCGGACAAGCCGGCAAGCAATCGCCCAGTCCGTCGCAGTAGTCCTCCCGGAGAAGTTTCGCTTTACCGTTCACCATACCGATAGCTCCCTCGTGGCAGGCAGAGGCGCAAAGGCCGCAGCCGTTACAGAGAGATTCGTCGATCTTGATGATTCTTCTTTTCACATCAGCCCGCCTCCTTCTGCCGCTTGGCAATGGCCATCATTGCCTCATACATTTCTTCACCTACGCACTGCTTGGCATATTTGCACCACTGGACACAGCTTAACGCATCATTATAGGCAACAAAGCCACATTTATCGCAGGCCACCTCTGTATCCACAGAGAACAGTTCAATGATATTGCCGCACTTGGGACACACCTTCTCATTGATGGTGATATCCT
The DNA here is from genome assembly GCA_017561205.1 of Oscillospiraceae bacterium. Taxonomy (GTDB): domain Bacteria; phylum Bacillota; class Clostridia; order Oscillospirales; family Oscillospiraceae; genus Faecousia. The sequence continues at coordinate 10,633 of JAFZDL010000110.1, forward strand.
TGGATTTACTTTGACAACCGGTGTAGGTCATAGTGATCTCTCCTTTCACACCCTCTAATTCTGGAGATTGCCACGTCCCCCTCGACTTCGCTCGGGGTCCTCGCAATGACGCGGTGAACGAGGGTCTTGCTTTCTTGAATATAGTATAGTATAATAATGCCAACAAGTATGTTTGATTTCCAACAAAGGGGTGGTTTTTTGGAAAAATATTTATTCATTCTCAAAGGCTGTCCGTTCTTTAGCGGTATGACCGAGCAGGAGATTCTGACAATTCTCCACTGTATGGATGCCCAGGTAAAGAAAATGGATCGAAATGCATATATTTTCCGGGCCGGAGAAAGCACAGAGACCATGGGCCTTGTTCTGAGCGGCTCTGTGTTGGTGATCCAGGAGGATCTGTGGGGGCATCGGAATATTTTGGCCAAGGTGCTTCCCGGCGATTTCTTTGGTGAATCTTATGCCGCCACACCGGGTAGCGTGCTGAATGTGAGTGTGGTTGCCAACGAGGATACAGAAGTTCTTATGCTGAATGTGAATCATCTGCTGACCACTTGCCAAAACGCCTGCACCCATCACAATCACTTGATTCGGAATTTGGTGTCGGTATTGGCGGGAAAAGTGCTGCAATGGGACAGCAAAATCACCCACATCAGCAAGCGCAGCACCCGGGAAAAGCTTCTTTCCTATCTGTCTTCTGAATCTATTCGCCAAGGCAAGTTGGCCTTCGACATTCCTTACGATCGACAGCAGCTGGCTGATTATCTGTCTGTAGAGCGCTCTGCTATGTCTGCTGAGCTTTCCAAGCTTAAAAAGGAAGGCATTTTGGACACGCAAAAGAACCATTTTGTGCTGCGGGGTATTCCGGAATGATTCGTAATGATTTAAACGCTTGAAGAATGTCATTTTTCGTGGTACACTTAACTCACTTATTATAAGGAGCGTGAACTTTTCATGTCTACTGAAGAATTGGTGCAACTCAGCACCAACTCCCCGGATGCGGTTTTGGCCTGTATTTTGGATATGGGAGAATTGCTGCTTACAAACGGCGGTGAGGTCTTTCGGGTGGAGGATACCCTCAGTCGGCTCTGCGCAGCTTACGGTTTTCAAAAAATCAATGTATTCAGCATCACCTCCAGCATTGTACTGACGGTAGAATGCCCAGATGGAAAAATTCTGACCCAGACCCGTCGCATTGTCACTCGGGGTACAAATCTGCAATGTGTGACGCAGGTCAATGCCCTGTCTCGGCAGCTTTGCATGAGTCCTGTTCCTGTTGCCGAATTTCAGAAAAAGCTGGAGGAAATCCGCAAGGAAAAGACCTATTCCAAGCCCGTAATGGCTATGGGTTATGCGCTGATTTCCTGCGTATTTGCGGTATTTTTTGGTGGCAGCTGGCTGGACGGCCTTGCCGCCGCCATTTCCGGTCTTGTGGTATTCTTTGCTCAGCAAATGATCGGTCGGCTACGGATGAACAATCTGCTGGAAAACCTTTTGGTCAGTGCATTTACCGCCCTGGCGGTGGTTCTTTTGGTACGGTTGGGCATCGGCCACTCCCCTGCCAAGATTACCATCGGTAATATTATGCTACTGATTCCGGGCATCGCTTTTACCACTTCCCTGCGGGATATGATCAACGGGGATACCATTTCCGGCCTCATCGGCATCAGTGAAGCTGCTATCAAAGCCATTGCTATTGCCATCGGCTTTGCACTGGTACTGGCACAGATGGGAGGTGCCCTGTGATGGAATATGTGATTCAGACTTTGATGGGCGCTCTCGGCTCGGTGGGTTTTGCAATTGTTTTCAACACCAAGGGTAAGCGCTTGGGTTTCTTCTTTTTAGGTGGTGCATTGGCCTGGGCTGTATATCTGCTATGTGTCCATAATGGCGCAAATATGTTTGTGGGGCTTATGTTCGCCACCATGACCGCCGGTCTGTCCAGCGAAATTTTGGCAAGAGTGATTCATGCACCGGTGTTGATCTCCCTGGTGCCGATTCTGGTGCCGCTGATTCCCGGTAGCGATCTGTACTACTGTATGGATGCGCTGGTTCGCAGCGATAAGGAGACTTTTCTGGTTCGGGGCACTTCAGCTATCACCGCTGCCGGTGCCATTGGATTGGGCATTATCTGCACCACTGCCCTGTCCCACATCGTCTTTAGTGTCGTAAGGCATATACACAGAACCGCAAAATAATAATCAAGTTTTGCTAAAATATATCGTATGATTTTCCAGAAACACACCTCTGTGCATGTTATACTCAGTTTAAAAACCCTGTTTTACAGGGTAAAATGTAAACATTCAGAAGTTAGGCAAAATAGCAAACAAAGCTATTATTAAGCAAACCGAAATGGGTTTTGCTGTCAGCCGCCTGAACCCGATCCCATCATCGCAAGAGTTTACCGGATCAAGCAGATGTCTCACTGGACCGATGGCAACTGGGGCTATTGGGAAGCACTTCCCAAGATTCCGCTGCTTGACAAATTATCCCCTTAGGGATTAAAATACCCTCAGAAAAGAGGGATCGTATGATTGGATTGGGAACTATTATCAACTGCACCGCAATCCTTGCAGGCGGACTACTGGGATTGCTTTTCGGAAAATTTTTGAATAAACGCCTCCAGGACGGGCTGACAAAAGCATGCGGCATCAGCGTTCTATTCATTGGTATTGCCGGTGCAATGGAAAAAATGCTTTCTGCGGAAGATACGGCCCTCACCGGCAGCGGCACAATGCTCTTGGTTGGCTGCTTAGCTTTGGGCGCTCTGGTGGGTGAACTTATGAACATTGAGGCAGCTTTCGGACGGTTTGGCGACTGGCTGAAGCAAAAGACCGGTAATGCCAAAGACGGTGGCTTTGTAGACGCCTTTGTCACTGCTTCGTTTACAGTATGTATCGGCGCAATGGCTATCGTAGGCGCTATTGAAGACGGCATTTTTGGTAACTGGTCGATCCTCGGTGCCAAGGCAATCTTGGACTTGATTATCATTATGGTTATGGCTTGCGCTATGGGCAGGGGCTGCATCTTTTCTGCCATTCCTGTGGGTATTTTACAGGGCGGTGTAACACTCCTTGCCAGGCTTCTGCAACCGCTGATGACAGAAACTGCCCTTTGGAATCTATCTATGGTAGGCTCTGTGCTGATCTTCTGTGTGGGTATCAATTTGGTATGGGGCAAGACCGTCCGGGTTGCCAATTTGCTCCCTGCTGTGATCTTCGCCATCGCCGCCGCTTTTCTCCCCCTATAAGCTTAAAAACGCTATCCGTTGAGATAGCGTTTTTTTACGCACCAAACACCATATTTGCAAATATAATGGCAAATAAGGAGGTGCATTATGGGTAATTTTGTCGTAATGGCATTGCTCGCAACGCTGGGCACCTGGCTTGTAACCGCTTTAGGCGCGGCAACGGTTGTATTTTTCAAATCTCCAAATCCAAAGGGTTTAAATATTATGCTGGGTTTCGCCTCCGGTGTTATGATTGCTGCCAGCTTTTGGTCTCTGCTGCAACCGGCAATCGAACGGGCAGAAGCTGCAGGCGGTCTACCGGCGTATCTCGTAGCCACAGCAGGTTTTCTGTGCGGCGCAGTATTTATGTGGGTATCTGATAAGATAGTCACCTTTACCAGATCGCGAGCAGACCATGTTCAAGGAAAAGAGCAGCTCCATCGCATTATTATGCTGATTCTCTCCATCACTCTGCACAACATACCGGAAGGATTGGCGGTAGGCGTTGCCTTTGGCGCGCTACAGGAAGGCTTCACCAACGAAAGTTTAATGGGGGCAATTTCCGTAGCAGTGGGCATTGGCCTGCAAAACTTCCCCGAGGGCGCGGCGGTTTCCGTCCCACTGCGAAGGGAGGGCTATTCCCGAAAAAAGAGCTTTTTCTTGGGGCAGGCATCGGGTATGGTAGAACCGATTGCCGGTGTGCTGGGCGCATTACTGGTGGTTTCTATGGAAACGATTCTGCCCTACGCCCTGTCTTTTGCCGCCGGGGCCATGATCCTAGTGGCTGTCCATGAACTCATCCCGGAATGTCAGAGGAATCAAAGAACGCAGCCTTACGCTGCCACAATGGGCATCGTTTTGGGCTTTGCCACAATGATGCTTTTGGATGTAATGTTGGGATAAAAACAACCCCGCAGACCTTCGTCTGCGGGGTAATTGCGCATAAAGCTAAGAGGGAGAAATTAATAGAACTTTCTCTTGTTCTTACGGGCAGCTTCAGACTTCTGCTTACGCTTCAGGCTGGGGCTGACGTAATGCTCACGCTTCTTCACTTCGGCGATAACGCCCTCCTTAGCACAGCTACGCTTAAAACGACGCAGAGCGCTTTCCAGAGATTCGTTTTCCTTAACGCGAATTTCAGACATTGTTTTCCCTCCCTCCGATGGTGTCCGGCTCAATCCAGGACACTTTCAGGGCCATATCGGCTCGACTATTATATGCTGAATTTTCAGTTTTGTCAAGCGGGATTTCTTCCTTTTTGACAGTTTTTTAGAAACTTTGGCTTATTTCACAATCAGGTTGACCAGCTTGTTCTTAACAACGATGGTCTTGATGATATTGCCGCCGTTCTTTTCCAGGAAATTCTTGATCTTTTGGTCGGCAAGCACGTTGGCAACCACAGTATCGTTTTCCAAATCGGCTTCCATCTCCACAGTGCCACGCATCTTGCCGTTGACCTGAACGGCGATGGTGACCTGGGTATCTTTGCACTTGGCCTCATCATAGGTGGGCCAGCTCTCATAGGCGATGGTATCATTATGACCCAATGCCTGCCAAACTTCCTCACCCACGTGAGGAATGATGCAGGAGATCATCTTGATAAAGCCCTCAGCGTACTCTCTGGGGCAGGTGCCGTTCTTATAGACCTCGTTGACAAAGACCATCATTTGGGCAATAGCGGTATTGAAGCCCAATACCTCGAAGTCGGAAGTGACCTTCTTAACGGTCTGATGGTAAATCTTGGTCAGCTTGCCATCGTCGGTGTCCACAATGTTCGCAGGCTCTGTAAAGAAGTTCCACACACGGTTGATAAACTTCTTAGCGCCGGCAACACCGGTGGTGCTCCAGGGCTTGGAGACCTCCAGGGGGCCCATAAACATTTCGTAAAGCCGCAGGGTATCTGCGCCATATTCACGAACCACATCACTGGGATTCACAACAAATTCCGGGAAACGCTTACCCATCTTGATGCCGTTCTCACCCAGGATCATACCCTGGTGGACCAGCTTCTTGAAGGGCTCCTTGGTGGGTGCCAAGCCGTTATCGTACAGGAAGCGATTCCAGATGCGGGAGTAGATCAAGTGGCCTACAGCGTGCTCAGGGCCGCCGATGTACAGGTCAACGGGCATCCAGTGCTTCAGCAGTTCGGGGTCGCAGAACGCATTCTCGTTCTTGGGGTCGATGTAACGCATAAAGTACCAGGAAGAGCCGGCAGATCCGGGCATTGTGGAAGTTTCCCGCAGGCCCTTCACACCGTTCTGGTCATACCGCTTCCACTCGTCGGCATTTTCCAGAGGCGCCTTGCCGCCGCGGCCCTTGTAGTCTTCCAGCTCGGGCAGAACCAGGGGCAGCTCACTATCGGGCAGGAACACGGTTTCGCCCTCTTCTGTGTACACGCAGGGAACAGGCTCGCCCCAGTAGCGCTGACGGGCGAAAATCCACTCACGGAAGTGGTAGTTGTTCTTTCTTCTGGCAACACCGGCTTTTTCCAGCTTCTCGGTGATGGCTTCCTTGGCCTCTTCTACAGTCAGACCTGTGAACTCTTCAGAGTTAACCAGCTTGCAGCCCTTGCCCAGGTAATCCTGCTTTTCAAAGGCGCATTCGCTTACATCACGGCCCTCAATGACCTGGATCATAGGGATCTTATGGGCAACGGCATACTCAAAGTCACGCTGGTCGTGGCTGGGAACAGCCATAACAGCGCCAGTACCATAGTTGCCCAGAACGAAGTCGCCGATAAACACAGGAACTTCCTTGCCATTGACAGGGTTAATTGCATAAACACCCTTCAAGCAGCAGCCGGTCTTGGTCTTGCTGGCGTCGGTGCGGTCGATCTCACTTTTCTTGGCGGCCTCAGCGATGTAAGCATCCACCTCTTCCCGGTTTTCCACCCGGTCTAAGAGGCTCTGGGTGATTTTACCGTCGGGAGCAAGAACCATAAAGGTGATACCGTAAATGGTTTCGATACAGGTGGTATAGATGGAGAACTTACCGCCACCCACCAGCTTGAAGTCCACCTCAACGCCGGTAGACTTGCCGATCCAGTTGCGCTGGATCTCCTTGGTGGATTCGGGCCAGTCGATCTCCTCCAAGCCCTCCAAAAGCTTTTCTGCAAATGCAGGCTGGTCAATGACCCACTGCATCATCATTTTCTTCTCAACAGGATAGCCACCACGCTCGGACTTGCCGTCAATAACCTCGTCATTGGCAAGCACTGTACCTAGGGCCTCACACCAGTTTACGGGCATTTCGATGCGCTTGGCGAAGCCAGCCTCCCACAGCTTCTTAAAAATCCACTGGGTCCACTTGTAGAATTCGGGGTCAGAAGTAGCAATCACCTTGTCCCAGTCATAGTCAAAGCCCAATTCTTTCAGCTGCTTGGAGAAGGTTTCGATGTTCTTCTGGGTAAAGCCATTGGGATGGTTGCCAGTGTCCACGGCATACTGCTCAGCGGGCAGGCCAAAAGAGTCATATCCCATGGGGTGCAGAACATTGTAGCCCTGCATACGCTTCATACGGGACATGATATCCGTAGCGGTATAGCCTTCGGGATGGCCGGCATGCAGTCCAACACCGGAGGGATAAGGGAACATATCCAGCACATAGTACTTGGGCTTGGAGAAATCCCACACATCGGTGTGGAAGGTATTATGCTCTTCCCAGTATTTTTGCCATTTGGCTTCAACTTTCTGATGCTCGTAATTCATAGCAACAATCCTTCTTTCTCACTCTTCAATGACGATATCCCGCAGGTCCACCTGCTCGGCATCTGCCCACAGGCGCTCCAGGGAGTAAAATTCTCTGGCTTCCTCAGTAAACACATGGACAACCAGGCTGCCGTAGTCCAGCAGTTCCCAGGTGTTGCCCCGGTGGCCCTCACGGCCCAGCATCGGCTCGCCCAACTGCTCCAAAGTGTACTCTGCGTAATCACAGAGGGTCTTAACATGGGTATTGGAAGTGCCAGTGCAAATCAGAAAATAATCTGCCAGGGAGCTTACCTTATCGATTTTCAGCAGCTTAATATCCAGGCCCTTCTTTTCATCCAATGCCTTGGTGACTGCGATAGCAACTTCTTTTGCACTTAACATAGTTTCATCCTCTCATTCTTATACACCGGAACGCTCCAAGAAGGCCAAGGCCTCCGCAGATTCCGGAGAAATCTCTCTTCCCTGCTGCTTCAGCAGCTTAAGGGTCATTTCAAGTCCCAATTTCAGGGCTTTATCTAAATCCGTAAAGGCCAACTCTCGGAGTTTTTCCACCCCGGGGAAGTTCCGGTTCGGCTCCATATAGTCTGCCACATACAGAATTTTTTCCAAAGTATTCATATTCGCTTTTCCGGTGGTATGGCTGCGAATAGCAGCTACCACTTCCCTATTCTCCCCAAATATCCGGTCGGCAACCAGGCTGCCGGTCAATGCGTGGAGGGTTTTAGGATTTTTCTCGTGAAAAGTATCCAACATCATACCATACTCCCGGCTCAATGTCAATTGCAAGGGGCCATCCAGGGCTTTCGTGATATCGTGGAGAAGTCCGGCTCTTGCCGCGTCAAGCTCGTCAGCGCCCCAGCGTCGGGCCAATTCCGCTGCCGTATCCCGGCAGTCTAAAATATGGGCCACCCGGCTGGGTTTCACCAGACTCACCGCCACTTGCTCCAATTCCTCTATGGGTAAGTTTCGGTAATCTTTGGCAATGCCGTAAAAACCTTGCTGACGAATATAGTTTCCCACGCTCTCCGGCAGGAAAGAATCTGCGCAACGGAAGATCAGCATTCGTCGCAGTTGGGTGGAAGAAATGGCCGTTACAGGATTTTTCACCAGATACACTTTAGCCCCTTGGGCTTCTAAGGTTTTCTTTTGTTCCTCGATCTGTTCCAGTTCGCCCTTATCCCCCCTGTAGAGGACACCCAAAGCTGCCTTTTGCAGAATCCGCGCAGGTTCTTTCCAGCTAAGGAAAGAAAGGAACATATCTGTGCCTATCAGCAAGACGAGTTCTTTGTCCGGGTACTGGGCTGCGATGGCTTCCACGGTTTCATAGGTATAGCTGGTGCCGCCACGGCACAATTCAATATCGCTGACCTCCATACTCTCACCGGCAGCAAGCTTCAGCATCTGCGCTCTTTGCTCCGGGGTGGGAGAATGGGAAGGTATGGTTTTATGAGGAGAAATGCAAGAGGGTATCAGCAAAAGGCGCTCCAACTCCAGGGCCGCAATGGCATAGCTCGCCCCCCGGATATGGCCTGCATGGGGCGGGTTAAAGGTACCGCCGTAAATGCCGATCCGCTTCATTGCATTACCCCCTCTGTAGTTAGTCTTGGTTTTTCAGCTGTCGCTCTCTGTCACGCTCAATGGCTTTATCAATGGCCATTTGGCGGAAGTATTCATTCCGCTGCTCCCGGACTTTTCTTGCCGCTTGGCGGCGAGCCTGGGCGCCCTTGCGGACAGGGTTTTTCTTGCCGGATGGGGTTTCTTTCCGCTTGGCGCGGCCGGACTGATTCCGCTGGTCCTGGAGCTGCTGGCTGAACCGGTAGATCACAAACTTCGTGCCGATCACAGCAACACCCTCAGCGCCGGTATATTGGCAAATCTCGTCGCAGACCTCCCGGGGGGGACATCATTGCGCCCTCCAGCACTTTGCCCTTTACCAATTCCCGGGCATTCAGCTGGTTCTCTGCTTCGGCGATCACCGCATCGGTAACGCCGCCTTTACCCACCATCAAGGTGGTATCTATGGTTGTGGCCTGGCTTCGCAGCTCTGCCCGTTCTTTACTTGTCAGCATAGCCTGCCTCCTTCAGTTTCTCATAAAACAGTTTCAATGCGTTTGCCCGGTGGGATACTTGATTTTTGTCCTCCGGGGACATTTCCGCCGTGGATTTGCCTGCAGGGGGATAGTAGAAAATGGGGTCGTAGCCGAAGCCATTCTCTCCCCGCGGCTCACGAAGCAGCTCACCGTGGATCTCACCCCGGGCCTGGATTGCTTTACCGTCGGGGGTGACCATAGTGATCACGCAGACAAATTGTGCCTGGCGCTGGCCGTCGGGAACATGTTCCGTGTTCTTCAGCAACAGAAGAAGTCTTCCCCAATCGTCCAAAGAATCGTCAAAGCCATAGCGAGCGGAGTAAACGCCCGGCTCGCCGTTCAGCGCATCCACCGCAATACCGGAATCGTCTGCCAGAGCAGGAAGGCCGGTGGCCTCCATCACAGCCTTGGCCTTCAGAAGAGAATTTTCCTCGAAGGTGGTGCCGGTTTCTTCCACATCGATATCCATGCCCAACTCGGACTGGAGCACCAATTCTATATCAAATTGCTGGGTGATTTTGCTGATCTCCACCAGCTTGTGCTTATTTTTACTTGCAAGAACTACTTTCATTGCAACAGTGCCTCCACAAAATCTTTGGCTTCAAAGGGCATCAGGTCGTCAGCCTTCTCGCCCACACCCACGAATTTCACAGGAATCTGCAGGCTATCCGCCACAGCGATCACAATACCGCCCTTGGCAGTACCGTCTAACTTGGTCAAGGCAATGGCGGTAACGCCGGCGATTTCCTTGAACTGCTTGGCCTGGATAAGGCCGTTTTGACCGGTAGTGCCGTCCAGCACCAACAGCACTTCTTTGGCACTATTCGGCAATTCCCGCTCCACAATACGGCTAATCTTATTCAGTTCGTTCATCAAATTGGTCTTATTATGCAGACGGCCGGCGGTGTCAATGATGATCACATCTGCACCCTTGGCCTTGGCAGACTGGATACCATCATACACCACAGATGCAGGATCTGCACCCTCACTCTGACGGACAATGCCGCTGCCGGAACGCTCAGCCCAGATTTCCAACTGGTCTGCCGCTGCAGCGCGGAAAGTATCGCCTGCAACCAAGAGGACATTTTTACCTTGGCTTTTCAGCTGGGTGGCGATCTTACCGATGGTGGTAGTTTTACCTACGCCGTTAACGCCAATCACCAAAATCACAGAGGGCTTGGTGGACAGATTTAATGCCGTGTCGCCCACATTCAACATCTCAACCAGAATCTCTTTCAAAGCTGTCTTGGCTTCTTCTGTGGTTTTCAGGTGTTGTTCCTTGATGGTTTTTCGAAGGCTATCAGTAGCCTTCACAGCAGTATCTACACCCAGGTCAGCAATGATTAAGCTTTCTTCCAGCTCGTCATAGAAATCGTCATCGATCTCGGAAAAGCCGGAGAACACATTGTCCAAGGTATTGGACAGGGCATCTCTTGTCTTGGTTAGACCTGCTTTGATTTTATCAAAAAAGCCCATAAATAACTCCTTTATTCCACAATTCCCAGGTACTCTTCCATCTGGTTTAGATCCAGGCGCAGCAGCTTACTGATACCCTGCTCCTGCATGGTCACACCGTACAGCACATCAGAAGCTTCCATGGTACCACGGCGGTGAGTGATGACGATAAACTGGGTCTTGGTGCTAAGATTCCGCAGATAAGAGGAGAAGCGCTCCACGTTCCGGTCGTCCAAAGCTGCGTCGATCTCGTCAAGCATACAGAAGGGCGTGGGCCGCACCTTCAAAATAGCAAAGTACAGGGCAATTGCCACGAAGGCCTTCTCGCCACCGGACAGCAGTGTGATGGTCTTGACCTGCTTTCCGGGAGGCTGCACACGAATTTCAATGCCGCAAGTCAAGGGATTTTCCGGGTCCTCCAGCAGAAGCTGGCCCTTACCGCCCTGGAACATCTCTTCAAAGACCTTACCGAAGTACTCATTGATCTTTGCAAACTCCGTAACGAAGATCTCCGTCATTTGCTGGGTGATTTCCTTGATGATGCCCTCTAAGTCCTTCTTGGCGCTGAGCACATCATCCCGTTGAGCGGTTAGGTAGGTATACCGCTCGTTGACACGGGCAAACTCTTCGATGGCGCCCAGGTTTGGCGTACCCAAGGAAGAAATCTTCCGCTTTAGCTCGGCGATCCGACGAGAAGCTGCTGCCACGGATTCGATCTCGGCTTTCTTTTCCACAGCAGTGCCGGGGGTCAAACCATAGGTATCCCACAGCTTATCCACGGTGTTCCGCTCCTCAATAAGGGCGGTTTCTTTCTTATTTTCAAGCAATGCGCAAGCCCGCTCCATATTGAGAATGGACTTGTTCTTCTCCTGGATATCGCCCTCGGTCTTGGACTTTTCTGCCTCTATGCGGGCATACTCACCCTGGGCATCCTTCATGCCCTGGCGGACTCTGGCGATCTCTGCAGCATTTTCTTCCTGGCGCTTGAACTGGCGCTGGATTTCCTCCTGCAGGCGGACATTTTCCGCTGCAATGGCATCGATATCAGACAGCTTTCTGCTCTTATCTCCCTCTGCGGCAGCTTGCAGTACCCGCAGGTCAGCGATGTGGGCATTGGCAGTAGTACGCTCTGCCTCCAATGCGGCCGAATCGGTACGCAGGGCATTCATCTGATCGGTAATTACAGAAGTTGCCTTATCCGCCTCGGACTGAGTTCCTTCCAAAGCGCTGATCTGCTGACGAGTTTGGTGTAGTTGCTCGGTGAATACGCCCACCTGAGCCCGGATAGCAGCCAGCTGCTCACGATCGGCAGCATCACGCTTTTCCAGATTTTCCAGTTCGCGGGCAGCGGCATCCTTGGCATCGCAGATAGCCTGCAGCCAGGTTTCCCGCTGGCGGACATAACCCTCCTGGGTCAGCACCTGCTTTTCGGCCTCCTGGAGCTGCTCCCGGGCGGTATTCATCTGGAACTCCACCTGGTCAGCAGCGCGGCGGGCCTCCTGGAACTCCGTTTCCAAAGTTTCCAGCTTAGCGGACAATTCCTTTTCCCGGGCTGTCAGTTTGTCCAATTCGTTGGCACGGCTCAAGATGCCGGCCTCTCTATTCACAGAACCGCCGGTCATAGAACCGCCGGGGTTCACCACCTGGCCGTCCAGGGTAACGATCTTAAAACGATTACCATACTGCTTTGCCATAGCAATGGCAGCATCAATATCTTCAACGATCACAATACGGCCCAACAGGTCTTCCATCAGGTTTTCATATCGTTTTTCAAACTTGATAAGCTTGGATGCAATGCCCACATAGCCCCGGCATTTCTCAAGACCCGTTTCCTTCAACACTCTGCCACGAATGGAAGACAATGGCCAGAAGGTAGTACGGCCGCCGTTTGTGCGCTTTAAGTAGGCAATGGCCGCTTTGGCGTCCTGCTCGGAATCCACAACGATCTGCTGCATAGCGCCACCCAAGGCGATCTCAACAGCCACGGTGTACTGATCCTCGGCACGGATTAGCTGAGAGATAGGGCCGTGGATATGACCCAGAGAGCCGCCCTTGGCCGCCTGCATCACCTGGCGGACGGACTTTTGATAGCCCTCAAAATCCTGCTCCATCGCCCGGAACGCACGAGCCTTGGCTGAAACCTCGTCCAACTGGTTTCGTAGCTTCTGCACCTGCTCAGCCAGTTCGTCACGGCGCTTTACGCGAGTGGTCTGACGAAGGGTATAGCCGGCAATGGCATTTTGGTTTGCAGTAACTTCTTCCTGGGCCTTTTTCAGTTCCTTTTGGCAAGCAGCCATCTGCTCCCGGGCATCCTGCTCCTTGGCCTCACCGGATTGCAGGTCTGCGCGAAGCTCCTCCGCTCTTGCAGTGCTGCCGGCCATATTGGCCTCCAGCGCCTTTTCATCTGCTTCTCGGGCAGCTAAGTCGGCAGTCAGATTCACTTCACGGGTACGCAGTTCCATAAACTGCCGGGTGAGGCCCTGGGCATCGGCGGTCATAGCCATCAGCTGCTTTTGCAGCACTTCCAACTCAGCCGCCTTTTGGGCTACGATCGTATCAATCTCAGCAACACGGGCTGTGGCCTGCTCCATCTGGACTGTCAAACCGCTACTGCGGTCCTCCTGACCCTGCAAATCTTCCTTACTACGGGCAATGGTTTCTTCGTTATGCTTAACAGTACTTTCCAGAACGGCAATCTGTCCTTCGATCTGCTGATGGGTACCCTCCAACAAGGAGACCTGGTCACGAAGGGTATCCACAGCGCCGTTCTGATGGCGCAACTGGGCGCCCATCTGCTCGGCAGACAGGTACATCTTTTCCAAATCATCGTGAGCCTGCTGCAGCACAAAGGAAGCAGAAGTATAGTCCTCCTCTGCCTTCTTGGCCTCGGCAGAAAGCTTGTCCAGCTTATCCAGCCACACAGCAACCTCAATACCCTGCAATTCGTCACGCAGCTCCAAATACTTGGTTGCCTTCTCGGACTGCACGCGCAAAGGCTCCAACTGCAGCTCCAGTTCGGAAACCTTGTCGCCAATACGCATCAGATTATCTTCCGTATGGGCTAATTTCCGCTCGGTCTCTTCTTTGCGGTGGCGGTACTTGGAAATACCGGCAGCCTCTTCAAAAATCTCACGGCGGTCAGCACTCTTGAGCGACAAAATTTCGTCAATTCTGCCCTGGCCGATATTGGAATAGCCCTCTTTACCCAGGCCGGTGTCCATAAACATCTCATTAATGTCACGAAGACGGGCAGATTGGCGGTTGATATAGTATTCACTGTCGCCGCTGCGATAATACCGGCGGGTGATCATAACCTCGTCGGAATCGTAGGGCAGCGCGCGGTCGGAATTGTCCAGAATCAAGGTTGCCTCGGCAAAGCCAACAGCCGCTCTTTTCTGCGTGCCGCCGAAGATCACATCCTCCATTTTTGCGCCACGGAGAGTCTTGGAGCTTTGCTCGCCCATAACCCACAAAATGGCATCGGAAATATTGGATTTACCGGAGCCGTTGGGGCCAACGATGGCAGTAATATCGTCGCCGAAGCGGATCAGTGTTTTATCGGGGAAGGACTTAAAGCCCTGCACCTCCAAAGATTTCAAATACATCGCAAAAACCTCTTGCCAAAAAGTTAAATTTAATCAGTTTATTATACTGAAAAAAACGAAAAATTGCAAGGCTTTCTTTCCATATTTTACACAAATCGGTGTGCTTATTGCAATGATGGGCAACACCTGCGCCATTTTTACTGCCTGTAAGATTTTTTTATTGCCAAAAAGGGTTGTTTTTGTTATAATAACCGTGTTATGGAAAAGAGAAAGAGTTTCTACGTCAGTCCAAAAAACGGATTGACCTGGCTGGTAGTCCTTTGCATGGTCTGCTCGGCAGTGGCCCGCGTTTTGTTCGGTGAGAAAGGCATCGATGTGTGGAGCCAAATCGTTCTGCCAATCGCAGCAGTCCTGCTTTATGGGGCAATCTGCCTGTTCAGCGGCAAGGAGCGGTTCTATAAGACCGCTATCCCCTTCTGGATGATTTGCATTTATTACAGTTTCGTCTTTACCGGGTACAATTTCGGCGACTATGACAAGATGATTGATGTACTGTACGCCATCGCTATGTTCTTCATCGCTGTTATATACACCCAGGTAACCTGCGGCAAAATCCCCGCAAGCTCGCTAATTATATTGCTGGCTTTAGCGCCCTTTGGCGCTCTTCTGTACCTGGAGCGGGACAATTGGCAGAATCCTGCCCTGTTGGCTGATGCTTTGCTGACTTTGGGGCTGGTGCTGGTCGTATTTGCCCTGCGTGTGCATCCTGCCGGTGAATACCATCCCACCTGGGGCGACCGTATCGACGGCCGTCGAATTCGCACAGAGCCTCCTATCAATCAAATCGGACCTTACCTGATGTGGACTCGTTGCGCCTCTATGAATCTATTCGCTGATGCCATTGAGATCAGCAATGCCGAGCGCTACATCCGGCAAAAGCGCCGGGAGGGTTTGACTTCTTTCGGTATGATGCATGTGATGTTGGCTGCCTACTGCCGCGCACTGTGCAAGTACCCCGGTATTAACCGTTTTATCTCCGGTCAAAAGCTCTATACCCACGGCAACGACATTCAGTTCTGCCTGACCGTAAAGAAGGATATGACCACCAGCTCCCCCGATACTGTTATCAAAGTACACTTGACCCCCACCGACACCCCTGAGGATGTTTACAACAAGATCAACAAAGAAGTAGAAAATGTCAAGAATACGCCTTTGGATTCCAATCTTGACAACACCGCCAACCTGCTGACCATGATTCCCGGTGTATTTCTAAAATTCGTTGTTTGGCTGTTGCGGGTGTTGGATTATTTCGGACTGCTCCCCAAGTTCCTGTTGGAAGTAAGTCCCTTCCACGGAAGTGTGTTCTTCACCTCTATGGGTAGCTTAGGTATTCCTCCCATCTTCCATCATCTGTACGATTTCGGTAATCTGCCCGTATTCGTATCTTTCGGCTGTAAGCGCCGGGCTTTGGAAGTGCAGGAAGACGGCTCTGTTGTGCAACGGAAATATGTGGATATTAAGATCTCCACCGACGAAAGAACCGTGGATGGTTTCTACTACGCCACCTTCTTCAAGCACTACAAGCATTTGCTCCTCCGTCCGGAAATCCTGGAAACGCCTGTGGAAGAAGTTAAGCAGGATGTTGACTAAATTATGAAAGAACAAATTTTATCTCAATTTACTACAGAGTGTCCCTGGCGGGACACTCTGTATTGGTATGATACCATCGATTCCACCAACACCCGGGCGAAAGCCCTTGCCAAAGAAGGTGCTCCTGCGGGAACTGTATTGATCGCAGGCAACCAAACCGGTGGTCGGGGGCGCTTAGGGCGCAGTTTTTCCTCCCCTGCCGGAATGGGTGTATATCTGTCCGTGATACTCCGTCCCGGTTGTAAAGGGAATCAGCTTATGCATTTGACCTGTGCTACCGCTGTTGCCGCCTGCGAAGCTGCAGAAAAAGCAAGTGGTATCGTTCCTGGCATAAAATGGATCAACGATTTGGTTTGCGGAAAAGAAAAGTTAGGCGGCATCCTAACGGAAATGTCTGTAAACAGTGACGGTTTTGTGGATTGGGCAGTTGTGGGCATCGGCATAAATTGCTGTCAAAAAAAGACAGATTTTCCAACCGAATTGCAAAACATGGCCACTTCCCTGCTCTTACAGACCGGAAAAGCCTGTCATCCTGCCCTGTTGGCCGCTTGTCTAACCGAATCTCTTTACGAAATGGATAAGATTCTTCTATCGCAAAAACAGCAGCTTATGGACATCTATCGCCGCCATTGCGTGACCCTTGGAAAACAAATTCTCATGGTGCGGGGCGAAGAATCCGCCTACGGAGAAGCCTTGGATTTGGACGAGGACGGCGGACTGCTGGTTCGTTTCTCAGACGGAACGGAAAAGGTTGTCAGTTCCGGGGAAGTCAGCATCCGGGGTATGTATGGATATGTATAAATTTTTCTTGCATTTTATATGCCTATTGGTTATAATATCCTTAGAGAACACACCCTGAAACATATCTTTTATGGGAGGTTATGATTATGAAAGCATTTAACAAAATTCTGAAGGTTTTCCTGGCTTTGGCCGCTGTTGCCGGCATCATTTATACCATCGCTGCTTACGGCGAACGGATCGTTGCTTGGGCAAGAAATCTTCTGGAAACTCTGCGAGCTAAGATTGATTACTGTTACAACGATGATGAGGATTTCGATGAGGAATTCTGTGACGATGTAACCGACGAGGAAGATTTCGAGGCTTAACACAAACAATAAAAATTGCCATCTCATAAGAGATGGCAATTTTTTATGCAATATTATCAATTGGCGTCATCTATCAAGCCATAGCCCCCATCGTTTCTGCGGTAGACCACCGCGAAGGAGCCGCCGTTATCCTCATCCCGGAAGGCGAAGAAGCTATGCTCCAGCAGGTTCATCTGCAGAATTGCCTCTTCACGGGTCATGGGTTTGAAATAGAACTGCTTGGTACGGACCAGTTTTAGATCCTCTTCCGGCTCATCTGCCGCAAAGGAAGTTTCCTCAACAGTGCGGGTGAAGGCATCCTGCCGCAAACGGCGGGCCAGGCGGGTCTTGTTCTTGCGGATCTGTCCTTCAATAGTGCCTACAGCAGCATCGATGGATGCGAACATATCCGAAGTGCCTTCGCTGGCGCGGAACCAAGTTCCGGCGCCGTGAACCGTAAGCTCTACTTTGTTACGGTTCTTCTCCACAGAAAATACAATCAGGGCTTCCGCATCCTCCTCAAAGTACCGGGAAAGCTTCATTACTTTCTTCTCGGCGTAGGCATGAACATTGCCGGGCAGTTTCACTTTCTTTTCACTGAACTGAAATTTCATATGCGGTCGCTCCTTTCATTTCACCGACACTTCGGTGTACTATAACTATACCACGATTTCCCTATTCCGACAAGGTCAGTCGTCATATTCCTCCGTATCCAGAAGCTGTGTCATTATTAAATTGTAGGTCAGCTCGGCCTTTTCTTCAAAAAGCTTACCCAAGCGAAGGGCTTGGCGCTGATTGGGGGCCATCAGCTCCAGGGTCATCAGATTACCCATTTCGTCATCCAGGGTCATCACCACAGAATACTCACCGCTTTCACGGGGAACCACCTTGGATTTCACAAAGCTCTGTCGGCGAAGCTGGCGGTTAAATTTATCAATGGCATTTTCAGCCCGCTGTCTTACGCTAAACGCCAAGGAGTCCTCTGTCAGTCTGCCGTCTTCCCTACCCTTCTCAGTAATGGCGTACCGTTCATCCTCGGACTGGATCATATGACCGGTGGCCACCATCTCGGGCAGCGCAGTACATACATCAAAATAGCTCAGGCACTCGTCCTGGTAGCACAGTTCATAGACCTCCTGCGCGGTCATAGGATACTGGACCCGGGCTGCCACAAACAGAATCAAAACCTTCACATCCATCATATCGTGGATGAATCCCAATCGCTTCATAATCATCACCTCTACATTTATTATACAGGACTGCCGAAAAAAATCAAGCACAACAGAGACTGCAACGGCATAATCTGTCACGAAAGGGTGAATCGTTATGGATGACTGTATTATTTATACCGCCGGGTACTCCCCCGCTATGAGTTATTGCGTACAAATTTTGAAAAAGGCAGGCTTTACATTACTCGACCAGCCCAGCATGGAGGCAACTCACCTGTTGCTGCCAGTTCCCAGCTTCACACCGGACGGGAGCATTGTAGGTGGTGGCAATTTGCGAACGCTGCTGACCTTGCTGCCGGGCAACATCACTGTTATTGGCGGAAATTTGGACTGTCCAGAGCTGGTGGGTTATGCAACGGTGGATCTGCTGCAGGACGAGAGCTACCTTACAGCCAATGCCAACATCACCGCTTATTGCGCCATCAAAGTTGTGCTGAATCAATTGTCGGTGATTTTGGAGGAATGTCCGGTGCTGGTAATCGGCTGGGGGCGGATCGGAAAATGCCTGTCCCGGCTGCTTAGGCAAATGGGCGCTGATGTAACTGTCTGCGCCAGAAAAGCAAAGGATCGCAGTATTCTTTCTGCGATGGGATATGATGCGGTAGATTTTCATGAAGTGGACTTATCCGCCTACAAAGTGGTATATAATACAGTTCCCACGATGATTTTCCCCACTTGTCCGGGTAGTGCCTTAAAAATCGATCTGGCCTCCAAGCTGGGATTGGGAAGCCCGGATGTGATCTGGGCCAGAGGCTTGCCCGGCAAGGACGCTCCGGAAAGTTCCGGCAAGCTCATTGCCAAAACACTGATTCCTATACTGAGAAAGGAGTAAGTATGAATATCGGCTTTGCTGTGTGCGGCTCCTTCTGCACCTATCAGCAGGTTTTCCCTGTGATGGAAGCATTGGCAGCAGAGCACACTGTTATTCCCATTTTTTCAGACGTTTCCTATACCACCGATAGCCGTTTCGGCACACATAAAGACCATATCGACAGAGCGGAGCAAATCTGCGGTCACGAAGTTTTGCACACGATCCCCCAGGTAGAACCCATCGGCCCCAAAGGGCTGTTGGACGCTTTGGTCATAGCCCCCTGTACGGGAAACACCCTGGCAAAGCTGGCTCACAGCATTGCGGACGGCCCTGTGACTATGGCCGCAAAAAGCCACTTGCGGAATGGGCGACCTGTAATTGTAGCTGTATCCACCAATGATGCCCTGGCAGGCGCTGCGGAGAATATCGGCACGCTCCTGGGGCGAAAGCATTATTATTTTGTGCCCTTTGGACAGGATAGCCCGGAGAAAAAGCCCACCAGTATGGTAGCGGATTTCACCAAGATCCCGGATACTTTGACTTTGGCCTTGGAAGGAAAACAAATACAGCCGATTATCCTATAAACAAAACCGGGTCAGCAAATGCCGACCCGGTATTTTCAAATTATAGTTTTTCCACTTCGTTCAGCCAGATGCGGCCGGTGGCATCGCTGGGCATCCTCAGGTCTCCGCGGGGACTGAGGGAAATATCCCCCACCTTTGCGCCATCGGGCATGCAACTGCGCTTAAACTGTTGGGTAAAGAAACGGCGGTAGAACACCTTCAGCCATTTTTTGATGGTTTCACCGTCGAAGTCATCCCGAAAAGCCCGGCAGGCCAAAACATAGATCTTTGCGGGAGTATAGGCATACCGCAAGGTATAATACAGGAAGAAATCGTGGAGGGCGTAGGGACCAACCAAGTCTTCCGTCTGCTGGGATATCTTACCGGTCTCATCCGGGGGCAAAAGTTCCGGGCTAATAGGCGTATCCAAAATATCCAGCAACACATCCTTTGCCGCAGCAAATTGCGGTATCTCCGCAATGGCGGCAATCATCCAGCGGATCAAGGTTTTGGGAACGGATGCGTTCACGCCGTACATACTCATATGGTCGCCGTTATAGGTACACCAGCCCAAGGCCAGTTCACTCAGATCGCCGGTACCCACCACGATACCGCCCACCTGGCCCGCATAGTCCATAAGAATTTGCGTACGCTCTCTAGCCTGGGCATTTTCATAGGTGGTATCAAATGCGTTGGGATCGTGTTCAATATCCCGGAAGTGGGTATTCACAGCATCTTTGATGGAAATTTCCTTACAGGTGATACCCAGTTTTTCCATCAAAGCCCAGGAATTGCGGTAGGTGCGGTCGGAAGTACCGAAGCAAGGCATGGTAATGCCGCACACATCGCTCATAGGACGGCCCAGCCGGCGCATAGCCTCCACCGCCACCAACAGAGCAAGGGTGGAGTCCAAGCCACCGGAGATACCAATCACCGCCTTCGCTCCAATAGTCTTCAGCCGCTGGGCAAGGCCGGTCACTTGTAGATTAAAAACAGAATTGCAATGTTCTGTCCGCGCCTGCTTGGTCTGGGGAATGAAGGGCAGCTTATTAAGCTTGTACAAGCTTCCGTCGGAACGGAGGGGTTTGCTGCCGCAATCCACTATGCGGGCAGATTCTATTTTGCCATAGAATGAAACTGCATCCCGCACGCTCTTGTTGAGTCGCCGCTCACTGCGGACACAGCCCAGGTCCGCATCCTGCACCAGCAGGTAATCAGTCTGCAATTCCTGAGAATTCTCCGTCAGCACAGCGCCGGTCTCTGCAATAATGCTATGGCCGGAGAACACCATATCCTGGGTGGACTCGGTGTAGCCGGAAGATGTATAGGCATAGATACAGTTACAGATGGCGGATTGATGTCTTACCAAATTCCGGCGGTCAGCCCGCTTACCCACAGTTTCGGGAGATGCGGACAGGTTCACGATCACCTCCGCACCGCCCAACGCCAATAAAGTAGACGGAGGCATCGGTGTCCACAGGTCTTCGCAAATTTCCATACCAATCCGGGCACCATCGCCCAGCTTGAATATCAAATCACTACCAACGGGAATCTCATAGTCGCCGGCAATGCCTAATTCCCGGGCGCTTACTTGCTTTTGGTGCAGATCTTCCGAGGATGAGAACCAACGGCGCTCATAGAATTCCTTATAATTAGGCAGGTAGGTCTTGGGTACGATGCCGTGGACCTTGCCGCCGGACAGCAGCGCACCGCAGTTATACATCTGTCCCCCGATCACCAAGGGCAGACCCACCGCCACATGCAGTGCCGGAAATTTCTCAGTATACTTACAAATTTCGTTCAAGCCTGCAACGGCAGCATTCAACAGGGTCTCCTGGAAGAACAAATCTCCACAGGTATAGCCGGTGAGTGCCAATTCGGGAAATACCACCAAGTCACAGCCGGCATTTTCCGCTTCGGCAATTTTATCGCAAATATCCCGGGCATTTTGCTCCGCATCCCCTACCCGCACCGCAGGTACGGCACAGCCGATTCTGATATAATCCAGCATGGCAAGCCTCCGTTACTGTTATTATTGTCATCATACCACATTTTCCCCATTTTGCAATAAAATAAAATTTTCATTTCCCTAAGAAGAAAACTGTGCTATACTGTAAGAAACAGGAGGTGGGCCTTATGCCGAAATCTGATAATCAAAAATTGAAGATCTTTTATATACTGGACTATCTGCAAAGAAACTCCCACGAGGGAGGCCTCGTGAGAGCTTCGGATCTGATTGCTATGCTGGACAGGCAGCACAACATCTCCTGTGACCGAAAGACGGTCTATTCCGATATTGCTGCCTTGCAGGAATACGGTGTGGATATCGTTTCTGTACCCGGCAAGAACGGCGGTTATTATATCGCATCCCGGAATTTTGAATTACCGGAACTCAAATTACTTATCGATGCAGTGCAATCCAGCCGCTACTTAACAGAGAAAAAGTCCAAAGAACTCATCGAAAAGCTACTGACCCAATGCAACGAACAGGATGCCAGTCTAATGAAGCGCAATGTGCTGGTTTCCGGCCGGGTCAAGAGTATGAATGAGACCATCTATTACAGCGTGGACACCATTCAGAATGCCATTACCCAAAACAGGCAAATTACTTTCTCCTATTTCGACTGGGACTTGGGTGGCAAGCGGAAGTTCCGGGACAAGTCCTATGTTGCCAGCCCCTACGGGCTGTGCCAGGATAACGAGAATTGCTATCTTTTGGCATCGTCTGAACGGCACGGCATTACTTCTTACCGGGTGGACAGAATGATGGACATAAAGCTACTGGATACCAAGCGCACTCCCTGTCCAGAGCTGACCGGTGCTGCCCTTACCGAGCACGCCAATCGGCTTTTCCAAATGTATTCCGGCAGCCAGACCAATGTGAAAATGCGTTTTCACAGAAGTCTTATCAATGTGGTTATTGACCGATTCGGCAAGGACACCATGCTGATCCCCGACGGTGAGGAACATTTTAACTTTACAGTAAATGTTGCGGTATCACCGATGTTTTTAAGCTGGGTGATGGGTTTTGGCAGCAAGGCCAAGATTCTCTATCCCCAAAGCGTTGTGGATCAGCTGCGTGATCTTTGCCAGGAGGCTATGAGCCAGTACTGATTTCCTCCCGCTCCTGGGCCAAACGGAACGATCCGAAGATCTCTTTCCATGCAGGCTGCACCCGGCTGGCTGCTTTTTCATCCGCCAAAGCGGTGAGAACATAGTGGTAGTGACCATCGTCCAGGACACAGCCCCGGCCAACCTGCACACCGTTCTCTCCACCGGTTGCCCAAACCCAACGGTAGCGCTTCACGCCCTTTTCCTCAGTCTGCATAATTTGCAGGTCTGCCCGGTCCATTCCCGTAACATTACGGATTGTTTTATTGAGATCTCCAGAAGCCACTGTCTGTACGGTAACGGAATAATCGTCGCAAATGTACAGTGTTCCTGTCTTTTCGCTCTGCAGCACAGGTGCGGAAAGCTCCTCAGGCAGCTGCAGCAGCACCCGTTGCATTGTTGCAATTACAGGCGTTTCCTCCACATCACCCACAGTTTCCAGAGTTTTTTCCCCACCACAGCCGGCAAGCAGCAATGCAAGTATGGGTATCACCCAAAGTTTTTTCATACTGACCCCTCCAGAAAGGATTTTGACTATGCATATCTACCTGTTAGCAGTAAATGCATTGGGGCTAATCATTATGCATTACGACAAGTATCTGGCAAAAAATAATATGTGGCGCATCCCGGAGAAGACCCTCCTGGGCATTGCGGTCATCGGCGGCAGTTTAGGATGTATTTTAGGTATGTACTCTGCCAGGCACAAGACAAGAAAGCCGAAATTTGCCATAGGACTTCCGGTGATTTTGATTGCGCAAATATCGGCAACCGCTTTATATATGCAAAAATAACAAAAACACGTCATTCCGAGCCTGCGTCTGCAGGCGTGGGAATCCGTTTCTAAAGCCATCAGAGATACGGATTGCCACGTCGCTTCGCTCCTCGCAATGACGTGTTTTTTTGGTATATTATTGTCAAATTGGATTCTCTGCAATAAACGCATCCATCAGGTCGGCGGCGGTCATCACCATTCGCACGCAGGGGCGCTGGGCATAGTACTGGGCCGTTCTGGGAGATGGGTTTGGATCTGTAGGCGGGTTATCCAGCAGTTCCCGGCAGATAATGCTGCCGTTTATGTCCCGGAACTTATTTCCCAATTCCTGAACCCGGGCGTAAAGCAGTTTCTTTTCCTTATCTGCATTAGGATCGTCATAGCCATACAGGTGGCTCAGCACCATAAACATACCGCTTACTGCGCCGCAGACCTCTCGGAGTCTGCCCATTCCGCCTCCAAAGCCTGAAGAAATTTTTGCCGTATATTCCGGCTCCAAACCGGTTACATCGCAAAAGGCTACCGCCACAGCCTGGGCGCAGTTATAGCCCTGCATAAACAGTTCAGCCGCTTTTTCAGAATGTGTCATTATAATCCCTCCATTAGTTTCTCTGCAGATACGATACCATCAATGGCTGCAGACATGATACCACCTGCATAGCCCGCGCCCTCTCCCGCCGGGTAAAGACCCCGCATGCCTGTGGACTGACCGGATTCATCCCGGTTGATCCGCACGGGAGAAGAACTTCTCGTTTCCGGGGCAGTAAGTACGCTATCCGCCATAGCGAAGCCTTTGAGATTTCCATCCAACTGCGGTAACGCAGTTTTGAGTGCCGTGGTGATTTTCTCCGGCAGGACATCGTGCAGATCACACCACACAACACCGGGCTTATAGGTAGGCTGCACTGACCCGGCTGCTACAGAGGTTTTCGTATCAAGAAAATCTCCCACCAGCTGGGCCGGTGCTTTATAATTCCCGCCACCGGCAGCAAATGCTTTTTCTTCGATCTCCCGCTGCCAGTACATACCGGAAAGCGGGTGATCTGTGGGGAAGTCTTTGGGGTTTAGGGTTACCAAAAGCGCTGCATTGGCATTTTCCCCATCCCGGTCGGCATAGCTCATTCCATTGGTGACAACACCTCCCTCTTCCGAGGCAGCAGCTACCACATAGCCGCCGGGGCACATACAGAAGGTATAGACCGTTTCGTTATCCAGGTGCTTTACTAACTTATAGTCAGCCGGGGGCAAAACCGGATTAACCATACCGTACTGGGCTGCATCCAGAAGGCTCTGGGGATGCTCAATACGCACACCCATGGCAAATGGCTTAGCCTCCATGGGAATGCCCTGTTCATAAAGATAGGAGAAAGTATCCCGGGCGCTGTGACCGATGGCAAAGATTACATTGTCACAAGCAAGGGTTTCTGCACCGTTAATCTCCAACCCGGCAATCTTCCCCTCTTTTTGCACAATGCCTGTAACCTGGGCGTTAAATTGCACTTCGCCGCCCAGGCTGATGATGCGTTTTCTTAAGTTTTGCACCACTTCCAAAAGCACGTCCGTACCGATATGGGGCTTGGCATCAAAGAGGATATCCTCCCGGGCGCCGGCTTTGACAAACTGTTCCAAAATCCAGCCAATACGGGGGTTATTCACGCCGGTATTCAGCTTACCGTCGGAAAAAGTACCGGCGCCGCCCTCACCGAACTGCACATTGCTCTTTACGTCCAGTTCACCGGTTTCCCAGAATTTCTGCACCTTTTGATGCCGGGTCACCGCATCCTCTCCCCGCTCCAAAACAACGGGCTTGAGGCCTGCCAATGACAGCACCAGGGCCGCAAACATACCCGCAGGACCAAATCCCACCACTACCGGGCGGTTTTGGGGAACTTTATCGCATTTGGGTACTTTATAGTACTTATCCGCAACCATACTTGCCCGCTTACAACGGGAGTTTTTCAGTATTTTATTTTCATTGCCGGCCACTGCCACATCCACCGTGTACACAATCCGCACATCCGGCTTTTTCCGGGCATCCACCGACCGACGGACGATGGAGAGCTTGTAGATTTTGGATTGGGGTATACGCAGGGCCTGGGCCGCCTCAAAGGGCAGTTGAGCCGGGTTATGCTCCGGGGGCAGGGATATTTCCCGAATTCGTATCATTTTGTTTCCTTTCCGGCATGCAGACCTGCGCATCGCCCGGAACTCCAGGCCCATTGCAGGTTATAGCCGCCGCAATCGCCGTCGATATCCAGCACTTCGCCGCAAGCATACAGACCGGGCACCAGTCGGCTTTCCATTGTATTTTCATCAAACTGGTCGGTCAGCACACCGCCGGCTGTGACCTGGGCGCTGTCCATTCCAAGGGGTTCTGTTAATAGAATTTCCAAATTCTTCACAGCTTCGCAGACAGCTTCAAGCTCTGCATTGCTCAGTTCCTTTGCAAGATTTTTGCCACGGACACCGGCAGTTTTGGTCAGCACGCGACCCAGCCGGTTATGAAGAATACCTGTGAGCAAATCCTCCATAGGCAGGTCACTTTCTCTGCGTTTTTGTAACGCATTTTTCAGTTCATCCTCCGTCCAATCCGGGAGGAAATCCATCCGGGCTGTCCACTCTCCCGGGCCATAGCACACATCCCGGGAAATCTCAAACGCAACAGGGCCGGAAATACCCATTTCTGTCAATTGCAGTTCACCGCTGCTTTGACTAAATAATTGTCCGTCTTTTAATATCTCGATATGGCAGTTAGCACGCACACCCTTAAGGGCAGCGCAACCGCTCCAATCCGCTTTGATCTGCACCAGGGAGGGGCGCAGGCGGGTGGATTTATGGCCTAATTTGCTTAGCAGCTTATAGCCGGACATGGTACCGCCCAGCTTACTGCCGGCCAGACCGCCGCAGGCAATGATCAGCTTATCGCAGTCAACGGTCTCCTCACTGCTGGTCACCACAAAACCTGCGGGTGTTTTCTGCACTTTTTCTGCATCAAAGCCCAGCTTCAAGGTGATATTGGGCTTATTGAGATTCAGCCGTAGCACATCCACTACAGAATTGGCCTGGTCGGAATAGGGGTAGACCTTACCGCTGTCTTTCGTGACGGTATAAAGGCCCAACTCTGCAAACCAGTTAAGGGTCGCCCGGGGACCAAAGGCGGAGATTGCACTTTGCACAAATTCCGGGTTCGTGCCGTTATAGCCACCCCGGTCTGCGCGCATATTGGAAAGATTGCAGCGGCCGTTGCCAGTTGCCTGGAGCTTACGGCCAACACGAGCCTGCCGCTCCATCAAAATCACGCTCACTGCGGGATTCTCCGCTGCTGCCAAAGCTGCCGCCATACCGGAAGCACCGGCGCCAATAATGCCAATTACCATAGTTTCACCTACTTTCTCCCCTATTATAGTAAATTTTCCGTCCGGAAACAAGGAAAACTTTCTTGCAAACTAAAAAAGGTGTGGTATAATACCTACAAACGCCAAGAAGGGTGAGTCTATGGACCGGAGCAATATCGAGAAAATTGCAAAAACACCGGAAGACCGGGTACTCCTCGCCAAAGTCTGGGACAAGATCAACACTGGGTTGCGGAAGAACATCCCTGCAAACACCTGTTTCCTGTCCCAGCGAGAGCAAGAATTGTGCCGGTATCTTTTCGGACAACTGGACGGGCTGACTGCCTTTGGCGGTTATGCAGATGCGGAGCGGAAGATGCTTGTGTATCTGCCGGACTATTTGGACGAAAGTTATTTTCGGGAGGAAGACGCTCCGCTTACCTGTCTGCGGGCCACTTTTTATGAGGGTGACTCCCCCACCCATCGTGATTTCCTGGGCGCTTTGATGGGCGCTGGCATCGGCCGGGAAACCGTAGGCGATATCTGCGTAGGAAACGGTAGCTGCGACTTTTTTGTGACATCTGAGATTGCTCCCTATGTAGAGCAAAATTTCTTATCTGCCGGGCGCACGAAGCTCCGTTTGGAACAAATCAGCTTGGAGCAGGTTTCTGTTCCGGAGCCGGAAACAAAAGAAATCAAAGACACATTAGCATCGCTGCGCTTAGACAGTGTGATTTCTGCAGGGTTCCGCATTGGGCGCAGCGGAGCCTGCGAATATGTAACTGCCGGAAAGGCAGCTATCAACGGTTTGCCCTGTGAAAAGCCGGACAGAACTGTCGCTGAAGGAGCAACCATCTCCGTCCGGGGCTTGGGGAAAATCAAATTATACTCCGTCAACGGCCAGACGAAAAAGGGCCGCATTTCAGTGGTGATCCACCGCTATGTTTGAGGTGAAAAATATGGATATGAACGCTGTGATCGCACGGATCAACGAATTGGCCGCCAAGGCAAAAAAAGAAAGCCTAACCGCCGAAGAACTGGCTGAGCGGGACAAGCTGCGCAGAATTTATATTGACTCCGTAAAGGCAAGTCTTACCGGGCATCTGGACAACACTTACATTGTCCGCCCTGACGGCTCTAAGGAAAAATTAGAACGCAAAGACAAAAAATAAAAGAAGGTGTCATCAGACACCTTCTTTTACATTTCTCATTAGATCAGGCTCAGGACCAAGGTCAGAACAATCCAAACCAAAGCAGTCCACTTGGTGAACTTGGCCAGTTTCTTTTCCTTTGTGGCAGACTTGCCCTGATTCATAAAGGAATTGGCATTGCCTGCAACAGCGCTGGACAGGCCTTCTTTACCGGTCTGCATCAGAACCAACACGATCAGGATAATGCTGGCGATTACTTCCAAAATAGTAAGTGCAATAGTCATCTTTGTTACCTCCCTCCGCTTGTGTCACCCACAATGCGGGTTGTATGTGTACACCGGAAACTCCCGATTTTATTTCAATCTCAGCAAGTATATCACAAGAAAATCAGAAATGCAAGGGGTTTTTCCGATTTTTTTACTTTGTTACCCAATTTCCTGTGGCCAGGCAGTTGAGATATGCATTGATAAAGGGATCCAATGCACCGTCCATGACGCCGTTCACATTGGAGGTTTCGCAGCCGGTGCGGGTATCCTTCACCAAGGTATAGGGCATAAAGACATAGTTGCGGATCTGGCTGCCCCATTCGATCTTCTTCTGCACACCCTTGATGTCGGAGATCTTCTCCAAATGCTCCCGCTCCCGGATCTCTACCAACTTACTGCGCAGCATTCTCAGACAGGTTTCCTTGTTCTGGAACTGGCTACGCTCAGTCTGGCAGGACACAACAATACCGGATTTGTGGATCAGACGGACAGCCGAGCTTGTCTTATTGATATGCTGACCGCCGGCACCGGAGGAACGGAATACCTGCATTTCATAATCCTCGGCCTTGATCTCAAAGTCCTCGCTGTCATCTTCGATTTCGGGGATAACTTCGATTGCAGCAAAGGAGGTCTGCCGACGGGCATTGGCATCAAAGGGAGATACGCGAACCAAGCGGTGGACACCGTTTTCGCCCTTTAAGAAGCCATAGGCATTCTCACCCTGGATGACGATGTCGGCGGATTTCAGGCCTGCCTCTTCGCCTTCCTGGTAGTCCATAATCTGATAAGTGAAGCCGTGACGCTCAGCCCAGCGGGTATACATACGGTAGAGCATCTGGCACCAGTCCTGGGCCTCGGTGCCACCGGCGCCGGCCTGGAAACTGACCAATGCGTTGTTCCGGTCATAGTTACCGGTGAGCAGCGTCTGCAAACGGCAGCTTTCCATATCGTCGGTGAGCTTCTGAAAACCGTCCTTCAGTTCCTCGAGCATAGAGTCGTCATCCAACTCCTCAGCCATCTCGCAGATGGTCATTAAGTCGTCCCAGATGGAAGTCATCTGCTTATATTTTTCAAGCTTGGTTTCACAGCTTTTGGTCTTCATCACGATCTGCTGGCTCTTGTCGGGATTATCCCAAAAACCGGGTGCCTCCTGCATTGCGTGCAGACGCTCCAGTTCCACCTTCAAGCCCTCAATATTCAAAGAATCAGAAAGACCATCCAGCGCAGGCTTAATATCATTTAATTTTTGTTTGTAGCTGTCGAACTCGATGTTCATTACACAGTACCTTCATTTCATAAGTTTCTTAGCCCACATATTATACCCGCAAATGGTCATTCTGTAAAGAGGAAAATTGGATAAATCAAGAAAACCGGGTGAAACCACCCGGTTTTTGCTACCTTTCGCTGGGGCCGCCGTCGTCCTTATCGAAAATGAGATCATCCAGATCTGCACAAAAGCCGTTACGCCATATCATTGGGGTCCCTCCTTTCTTTGCCAAGGTTACAGTATATGGCTCCGGGAACAAAAAAACTGTCACAATTTATTACCCTGTATAAAAGTTTCGCAGGTTGACATCAGCGCCTTTTTCCGCTACAATATTCTAGTATATGCACCAGTAGCTCAGTTGGATAGAGCGTCCGCCTCCTAAGCGGAAGGTCGGGGGTCCGAATCCCTTCTGGTGTGCCAAAAGCAGTGTGTTAATCTGTAAGATTAGCGCACTGCTTTTTTATATGGTGAATTATACTATCAAGCGCAACACTTGATAGTATAATTCACCCTAATAGGAAACCCCGGAATTCAATGAATTCCGGGGGGCTTTTTTATAAGAAAGATTGGGCGTCAGGCTGAAGCCCTGTAATATCCGCAAGCTGGGAGATGTCAATCAGCTTGGCGCCAAGGTGATGCAGTTCTATGGCCGCGCTGCTTCTATCATCATAGCAGAACACCGAGCTCCAGTTTCTTTGCAGATTTTTGGCGGTGCCGTCCCAAGTGCCGCCTTTTTCCAAATTGGATTGGGCCACAAAAGTTTTGATACCAAGGCAATGGATCACCCGGTTGCGGCTCAACGCCCGTTGTGCAGAAAACTCTCCGTCAAAAACATCCTCGCTGAGATAGAGAACATTCTCTTTTGCACTGTGCTCTTCCAAAGAGTCCGCCACCACGGAGATGACCTTACCCCCCGCTTCCAAACAGGCATCCTGGGCGGTTTGGTCTGCGCCCCGGGCATTTCCGGATACAAGGGTCAATCCCTGCTTCGCCACTTGTCGCCCAACTTCTTTGGCAAATTCCCGGTTGGCAGAGCGCAAAGCCCGGCTACCCACCAATGCGATGGCAGGCTCACCCAGCAAATCCAAATCACCCTTTGCCCACAGAACACCGGGGCTGTCCAGCCCAAGACGATTGCGCAGAGCAACCGGATAGCATTCCGTTGCCCGGGTGATGGGAACACAGCCAGCCTTCTTTGCCCTTTGGAGGTAGCGCTGCAAAAGCATTTCTTCCCCAAGCAGCTCCACGATATGTGCCGCCATCTGCGGTCCATAGCCCATGGGCACAAGGTCCTCTGCTGTCACATTCCGGGTTCCTTCTTTTCGTTCCAGCTGTTCAGAGCGGACAAACAGTTCCCGGAATTGCGCCACGGTAAGGGGTTTTCTGTCCGGGTTTCCCAATTTGGATGTCAGCAGTAAAAAGCCATACTCGGCCCCGGTCATTCAGCGAAACCTCCGCTTGGGCTGAGGCGCAGCCTTGACCTCTTCTTCGGTCAAATTACCTTCCGCATCCAACTGCATAGGGCGGATGGTATAGTTAGAGAATTTTGCGATCTCGTCCAGCTTGGCTTTCTCCGGGAAGTTACCGATGATGGACCATGCAACACCCTTGCGCTTTGCCCGGCCGGTTCTGCCAATACGGTGGACATAGTACTCGTTTTCCTCAGGTACATCAAAGTTAATAACGCAGTCCACATCGTCCACATCAATACCGCGGGAGGCTACATCTGTGGCAATCAAAATGGCAAGTTTGCCATCCCGGTAGCGCTGCATAGTCTTTTCCCGCTGGCTTTGGCGAATATCGCCGTGGATACAGTCGCAATCCGCACCGGCCCGCTGGAAATCATCGGACAAACGCTGGCACATATGCTTGGTATTGCAGAAGATCATCACCCGCTCATAGCCCTGTGTGCGGATCAGCCGCAGGGTGGTTTCTGCCTTTTCCAGGGGCGTAACGGTGATGGAATACTGATCAATATCCGGCCGGTCTTCCTGCTTGGGCTGGACAGTGATCTCTACCTCGTCCCGCTGGTACATCCAGGAAACGGTCATAACCTCCTGGGAAATGGTTGCAGAGAACAGGCCTAAGTTGCGGCGGTTTTTCACCTTCTCAATGATTTTGGTCACATCCTTGAAAAAGCCCATATCCAGCATCCGGTCTGCC
>JAFZDL010000017.1 GCA_017561205.1 Oscillospiraceae bacterium
GGACGCCAACAAGCGCGGACTCCTGGTGGCCGACGAGCTGGGTCGCACCAGCCGCCCCGGCATCTTCGCCTCCGGCGACGTGGTTCAGGGCGCCCGCACCGTTGTTGAGGCCGTGGCGCACTCCAAGATCGTGGCCGAGGAGATGCACCGGTATATCCAGGAAGAGGCCACGAAAGACTGATCCCACTGTAACCGAAAATAAGACCTGCTGCGAGGCAATTGTCCTGCAGCAGGTCTTTTCTTTATGGATTCCGGCACTTACAGCATGGAGAACAGCAGCAGGATCACCAGTCCCGCCACATTGGCAGCGGTGAAGACCAGCAGGAACTTGCCGATCTTCGCCCCCGGCCAGCGCAGGTAGAGCTTCATGGTGATCAGGCTCGCCAGGGACGCGATGGGTGTACCCAATCCGCCGATGTTGACGCCCGCCAGCAGCTCCCGCCACTGCTCCGTAAAGGCGGACAGCAGCACCGCCGCGGGGACATTGCTGATGACCTGGCTGGCACCCACGGCGGTCAGCAGGGTGCTCTTTTCCAGAAGGCTCTGGAGGAACTCCCGCACCGCCTCCACCCGGCCCAGATTCTCCGACACCACGAAGAAGCAGACAAAGGTCAGCAGCAGCATGAAGTCGATCTCCTTCAGCAGCTTTTTATCCGCCAGGAACAGCGCCGCCACCACCACCGCCGTGGTGACGGGATAGGGCACGATGCGGAACACCGTCAGCAGACAAAGGACGAACAGCCCGGCATAAATGCCCATGCGCCGGGCGCTGAGGATCCGCGCCTCCTCCAGCTTCTGCTCCGGAAGCGCCCGGGGCAGGACGGGCAGCGATGCGACGGTCAGTCCGGCCAGGCTCACCAGAGTCAGGGGCAGCACCACGGAGAAGAACTCCCCCGCCTCCAGAGAATAGGCGGCATAGAGATACAGATTCTGGGGATTGCCCACGGGGGTCGCCATGCTGCCCAGGTTCGCCGCCACGGTCTGCAGCACGATCACCGGGATCATGGAGCCCGCGCAGCCCAAGCTCTCCAGCAGCGCCAGGGTAAAGGGCACAAACACGATCAGCGCCACGTCATTGGTCACCAGCATGGAGCAGAAAAAGGGCAGCAACACCAGCGTCACACCCAGCACCCGCCCGCTTTTGATCCGCCGCAGGAGCTGGTAGGTCAGCCAGTCGAAGGCACCCAGGCTCTTGAAGCCCGCCACCACCGCCATCAGACACAGCAGCAGGCACAGCACCCGCCAGTCGATGTAATGCAGGTACTCTCTGTCCGGCGGCACCAGCAGCATGGTGGCAGCCGCACACAGCGCCGCGATGCACAAGACCGTTTCTTTTTTCAGAAATTCTTTGATTTTACGCAAGTTCTATCTCTCCTTTATGCAATCTCCGCCTGAATCAAGCTTATCTCACCGGATTATAACACAATCGGATGTGGTTGGCTATCCCAAAAATGAAAACTCCGTATGGGTATCAATGTACCCCAAGGAATTTTTACGTTCCTTGGGGTAACCGTTAGACATATTGAAATTTGGCTATGTGCCCTTGTGGGGGGCGAATCACGATTCGCCCGAAGATCACGCCGCACACACGGGCGATTCGTGAATCGCCCCTACGACGCTACCATAAGACAGTCTGACAAATTGGAATTTGTCTAACAGTTCTATACGGTACTACGACCAAAACTCGGATGCATTTGCGAATAGTATTTTGACTAACCAAGTAGGATACCACTCTGAGTTTTTGCTTACAACAAATGCCAACACGAAATGCGCAATAGTCAGCAATAGCATAACCGCCATTAACACATCTGCTACTCTCTGGCTGTCGCGATAAGCCTCACGCTCAGATTCAAAAGTGATAAGATGGTTACCTGTTGAATTGGTCATTGAATAAATATATCCTGCATTCGATACCCGTATGCAGTAGGTTTCACCATTGCATAAAAATGTAGGATTATCGAAGTTGCCATTGTAATAAGTATAGGAATCAATAATATAGATTTCGCCAGTAGGTGCAGAAAGATGCAGTTCATCTTTACTTGTTTCGTAAGCGACGAAACTGGTTTCAACGAGTGTGGTTTCATTTTCAGAGGTGACATTGTAGCCAAAGAAGATACACAAGAAAAGCCCAGCAGCCCATGCAATAATGCAAAAAATCAGTCCCAAAAACATAAGCCAAGGCCTATGTGCCATACCGTTGAAAGGCTCCCAATCAATATTGAACATTTTGCTCACCTCTAATTATACTGAAATTAGTTTTTATCAGTTAGACAAATTCAAGTTTGTCTGACAGAATGATACCACAAAAGAATCCACTTTTCTATCCAAAAAACAAAAATCCCTACGGAATCATGGATCCATGATTCCATAGGGAGATGTATGATTTAGACACGATAGATATTTCGACCATCTCACCTTACTGCGACCATGATCGCATTCTCTCCCTGCACTGTTAATTGTAACCTTGCCTATTTGCTTCCTATATGATATGCTGAACACAAGGGAGGTGTCATTATGGGAAGTTGGTTTTCTAATCTGCATATTCGAAAAACGGAAGAAATCACAAGAGAAAGTGTGTGTAACTGTATCAGAGATACTTTAGCTGAGAAAAAATGCACTCAGGTTGAGTGCGCCGAGGATACAGATTTTGTGGTAGCTGTTTATATGGCAAGCAATAGCAATTGGATCTCGGTTTGCTCCCAAGCATTTGCCCATGATGACCCGGATTCTTGCAAAGATATTGCTGCGCCATTGTCAGCTCAATTGCATACAGATGTTATGGGTATAGCCTGCTTTGATAGTGACTATCTTTACTTGAATCTGATCAATGCGGCTGAAAGTGTTGATGCGTGGATCGGTATTGGTGCAGGCAAAGAACTCGGGATCACGCGCCGTAATAATGTGACCGCATGGAAAAAGAAAGTTGCAGATTATCCGGCTTTTTCTGCTGCCGTCAAAAGTGCATATATCTGCGCGGACGGGTTCCTAGCGGTAACAGAGCGTTGCTTGGGATTGCCGGCGGAGCAAGGCGGCATATCATTGGACTATTTGAAGGATACCTCGTTTCAGCAGGATGCATTCCTTTTGTATTTTCGTAAGGCAGAAGAAAGCCGCAGTGCAGGGCCTAATATACAAATATGCTATATGCGCTACGCAGTACCATGTTTTGACGGAAAGGAAAACTCAGTATCGTTTCTGAATGATGGCAGTGAATTCTGTGGTCTGTCGGTCTATTTTCTGGGTCCATTTGTTGAGCATGAAGGGATTACTTTTTCTGATATAAGGCTTGGATATCTTCGAGAGCCGATCAGAGATCTGGAACTAAAGAAAATCCAGCTTTCGGACGGGCAATGGGCATACTACAGCCACATTCCTGATATTTTGATGCCGCCAGGAGTTCGGGGAAGAATGAAACCCGAGAAGCGCTATCAGCTGGAACAGGAACGGATGCGTAAAATTTCCTTTGTTCCCCACGGAAATCCCCGCAAGATGCTGGACATTACAGTCCTGATTATCCCCGATGGAAATCCTGATAACCAGGCTGCATGGAACATATGGCACCAACACGGATCGAAGGAAGCGTTCATTGATTGGCATAATAAAACTTGGAAAAAGGTACGGGCTTTTGAAACCGACCCCAATCAATTACTGCCATTTTTGAAGTTAGAAGACTTTGATGAATAAGTGAAATCAGCCACCGTTTTTACAAATCGGTGGCTGATTTTTCGTTATAATAAAAACGCCCTAAGGAACCATGGATCCATGATTCCATAGGGCGATGTGTGAATTAGACACGGTAGATATTTCGACCATCTCACCTTACTGCGACCATGATCGCTTTCTGCCCACACCCGTACCGGGTGCGTTCAGAAAACGATGGATTCTCCCACGGCCTAAAAACACGCCCCCGGCGTGTTTTCTTAACGGCCTTTCGAATCCCGCCACGATTAAAAATCCGGCGACCACAGATGTGGTCACCGGATTTTTGGTCGGAGTGGCGGGATTCGAACCCGCGGCCTCTTGGACCCGAACCAAGCGCGATACCAAGCTTCGCCACACCCCGATAGCCCAACTATTATAATGAATTATCCCCCTCTTGTCAAGGGGAATCGGGCATGATTTGCGCC
>JAFZDL010000111.1 GCA_017561205.1 Oscillospiraceae bacterium
ATCATCTCCGCTGTCATGCACGCAGACGAGCTGAACATTGCCATGACCGAAAAGTACGGCAGACCGATCTATCACTACCACCTGCATATCATGGCATTGCCGGTGGTGGATAAGGAAGTGCGCTGGACGAAGCGCTGCAAAGATCCCGAACTTGTCGGCAAGGTCAAAGAGGTCATCCACCAAGTCAGCCATTCAAAGAAATGGAAGTCTGAAAAAGCCGTGGACGAAGAAGGCAACCCCATCCTCAACAACAAAGGAAAGCAAGTCTACCACGCTTCCTACAGCGTTCTTCAAGACAAATTCTTTGAGCATATGTCCGGCGCCGGATTCAATGGCTTTAGCCGCGGAGAACGCGGCAGCACAGCCGAACATCTATCTTCCCTTGAATACAAGGTCAAGAAAGATGAAAAGCGCCTGTCCGATCTGCAAGAGAAAATCGCCGGAGAACAGGTTGCTTACACCGACAATCACAAAGCATTTATGACCTTTGGTGAGATTGATAGCTCCGGCAAAAAGAACATCGTCGGCAAATACACCGTATCCGCAGAGGACTACGAAAAGCTGACCACCCTGGCGAAGCAAAGTTATTCCGCTGTTGCCGAAGCAAAAAAGCTCAAGGACGAAAACAGACGGCTATCCAGCCGGATATGGTCGCTGGAATCGGAAGTATCCCGGCTCAAATCGGCATTGGCCGAACTGAAAGAAAAATGCCAGCCGTACCTGGATGCGTTGAAGGCTGCGCCGAAAGCGGTCAAGGAATTCATCGATGGTATCCTTGTAAAATTCAAGAAGCAGGAAAAGGACATCATGTATGATCCCATCCCCGCAGACAAGCCGCTGCCTCAAAAGCGATCCAAAAACAAGGATTACGAGCGATAACATCAAGAGCCGGGAAAAATGCTAAAAATCCGATGGGAGTGTTTCAAACGATGCCTATATCGTTTGGGCACTTTCCATCGGAAAATTCACCCACTTTCCCGGCTCAAGAGCCGGGAAAAATTCCACATTTTAGGAGGTATTTCATGAAAACAGGACTTAACAAACGGCAGAAAACAACTGCCATATACTTTGATGAATACAGCAATCTGATTGAGGTGCAGACCCATAATACAGATCTAAAAAAGCGGCTTAGCAAGTTCGCTGTCATGTACCCTGATCATTGCCGCCAGACCGATGACGATGAGCAAGGAGGTCTTACCTTTGAAATCGAAAAAGGCCGGTTGAGTTTCCGGCTGACCGCACCGTATAGCGCAGAGCGCCGGAAAACCTACAGTAAGAATGCCAAAGAAAAAGGCATGAAGGGATCTGTTTGATAATTGCCGCTCGCAGGAATAATCCTGCGGGCGGTATTTTGCTTGTTGCCGAACCAGCAAGTATTTTGAAAAAATGGTAGAAATCGTAACAATTCTATTTTATAATACTGTTAGACAAACTTGAATTTGACGAGGTAAGACAAATGACCATCCAAACAGTTGAACAAAACAACATATTATGCGCTGTTATAAACAGCGATGAAAAGGTATTTACAGATGCAC
>JAFZDL010000112.1 GCA_017561205.1 Oscillospiraceae bacterium
CTCAACAACGGGAGCGCCGATCTTGGAGTTTTCGCCGTCCAGAATAGCCAGAACCTGGTCGAACTTCACAGTGGACTCAGCCTCAACCTCCAGCTTCTCGATGTACAGGACATCGCCCTCAGCCACGGTATACTGCTTGCCACCGGTCACGATAACAGCTTTCATTTCTTTTTCACCTACTTTATTATTTGCAGACTCGCTCTAAAGGCGGGTGCAGACCCCTTTGTCATTCCGAGCCAGTGCTCACACTGGCGTGGGAATCTAAAGTATGCAACGGAGATTGCCACACCAGTCTGCGGACTGGTTCGCAATGACCCCGTAATATTGCATTTTGGGCGCACCAACTTAAGCCTCTTCAATGCGGCTTGACTATTTTAGCAGAGGTTTTTCTAAAAGTCAAGGACTTTTTCACCCTTTTTCTTCCTATTTTAAGGGATTTATACCACTCTTGCGCCCTCAAAGTCGATATGCAGGGGCATAATGGTCCAATCGTGGGTGGTGACAGTAGGCAGCTTGGCTTCCAGCTTTTCCCGGATTGCCTTATTCCGGGTGATACACAGCAGGGTCGGGCCTGCGCCACTGAGGCAGAATCCAACACCATAGGTGCGGGCCAGACTCTCAATGGCTTCATAGTCGGCAACCAGGCTCTTGCGGTAGGGCTGGTGGAGCTTGTCCCGCATAGCATTGTGCAGAAGTTTCTCGTCACCCAATTCCAGGGCTTTCAGCACCATAGCGCCGTGGGAGATATTATAAATGGCATCGGCACGGCTCACCTGCTCCGGCAAAACCGCTCTTGCCTTCACCGTAGGCAGGGTAAAATCGGGAATCAATGCCAAAATCTCCCATTCCGGATGGAGAGGAAAGCTCACCGCTACAGGCAGTCCACCATCCACCATGGCAGCAGTCAGCCCGCCAAAGAAAGCGGGTGCTAAGTTATCCGGGTGGCCCTCCATAGCATTGGTGATATTCAGCAAGCCCTGGGTGGACAAGCGGTTACCCCGCAGCACATTGGCGCCCATTGCCCCTGCCACCAGCAAAGCGGCAGAGGAACCCAATCCCCGGCAGATAGGAATATTGGCATCAATATGGATCTTTACACCCCGGATCTCCTCACTGAGAGAAGACAAAACAGCGCAGTAGGACACATAGGCCAAATTGTCCGGTCCGGTAAATTCCTCATCGCAACCGGTGATTTCCAAACCGCACTCTGTTTCCTCAAAGGTCACATCGGTATAAAGCTGCAAGGCGCAGCCGAAAGCGTCAAAGCCCGGGCCCATATTGGCAGTGGTGGCCGGGACACGAATCGTTACAGCACCCATATTACAACCCCATTACGAAGCTAAGCATAGCAGTCTTCTCAATAACACCGGTGTGGAGCTCTTTCTTCTGCTGCAGACCAGCCAGATTCTTAGGAATCTCCCAGCCGGTACGCTTCTCCAGATATTCCATCTGGGCAAACTCGTCCATTTCCTCTACTTTTTCCAAAGCAGACAGCACTGCTGCCGGGAACTTGTAGGCAGAGGCGGTTGACAGGACCACCATAGGACGGTTGTCACCGGTTTGGTTTACATAATCTTCTGCCACAGCCCAGCCGGTAGCGGTGTGGGTATCGCAGAGGTAGTTCTGCTTTTCAAATACATTCTTGATGGTAGCCAGAGCCTTTTCATCATCGCAGAAGCCTGCCCAGAACTCGGACAAGATGGCTTCTTTCAGACTTTCGGGAACGGTGTATACACCTTCCGTATTCAGCTGCTTCATAAGGTCTGCAACCAAGGCGGTATCACCGGAAAGGAAGTACAGCAGTCGCTCCAAATTGGAGGAAACCAGAATATCCATAGAGGGAGATTCGGTCTTATGTAGGGGGCGGCGGCGGTCATAGGTACCGGTCTGGATAAAGTCGGTGAGGACATTGTTGGCATTGGAAGCGCAGATCAGCTTGCCAACAGGCAGACCCAGTTTCTTTGCCAGCCAACCGGCCAAAATGTCACCGAAATTGCCGGTGGGAACGCAGAAGTTCACCTGGTCGCCCATCTTGATCTGACCGCGACGGAGCAGATCGGCATAGGCCTTGAAATAATAGGTGATCTGAGGGGCCAAACGGCCGATATTGATGGAGTTGGCGGTGGACAGGCGGAGCTTGTTGCCGGCTCTCAGGCGGCCGTCGATTGCAGATGCAAAGATATTCTTCACGCCGGTCTGTGCATCGTCGAAATTGCCCTTGACAGCGCACACGGCCACGTTGTTACCTTCCTGGGTCACCATCTGGGCTCTCTGGACAGCGGAAACACCGCCGTCGGGATAGAATACGCAGATCTTCACACCGGGCACATCCGCAAAGCCGGCCAGGGCAGCCTTTCCGGTATCACCGGAGGTTGCAGTAAGAATCAAAATATCCTCATCCATGCCCTTCTCGGTCTTAGCGGCGGTCAGCAGCTGGGGCAGCATACACAGCGCCACATCCTTAAATGCAGAGGTAGGGCCACGAAACAGCTCCAGCACAGTAAACTTGCCGGTGTCCACGGTGGGGGTCAGCTCCTCGGTCTGGAATTTGCCCCGGTAAGCTCTGTCAACCAAGGTTTCCATATTGGGGATATCCGGCAGCATTGCGCCGATGATCCGGGCAGCCATGGCCATGGTATTTTCCTGCAAGGTAGCCTCCACATCGATCTTGGGAAGCTGGGCAGGTACATACAGACCGCCATCGGGAGCAAGGCCGGAGAGCACCGCCCGGGCGCTGTCAACTGTAGCTTGGTGATTTCTTGTAGAATGGTATAACATAAGGATCCTCCTCTTATCTCTTTCCCTTTTGCGCTATCTGCACAAAAACAACAGGGAATTTGCAGAATTATTGTTTTCTAAGGTTATTGCATTTATTTAAGGTATATGATATACTCTAATTTATCAAATTGCAAGTGTTATTATTTACAAAAGCTTTCACGGGTTACAGAAAAAAAAAACGGATAAGGAGAGATAGACAATGAAAATCGGTTTGCTTGGTTTTGGTGTGGTTGGCAGAGGCGTTTACGATCTGACCGCCACCCGGGATGATATGAAGGTTGCTAAGGTTGTATGTCTGGAGAATGTGACCCTCCCCGACGCCGAAGTGACAAAGGATTTCCAGGATGTGCTCAACGATGACACCATCGATACTGTGGTGGAGGCTATGGGTGGCCTGCACCCGGCTTATGAGTTTGTCCGGGCTGCCATTGAGGCCGGCAAGCATATCGTCACCTCCAACAAGGCTTTGGTTGCCAGCTTCTATGATGAACTGATCCCCCTGGCTAAGGAGAAGGGCGTCTGCTTCCGCTGCACCGCTGCTGTGGGCGGCGGTATTGGCTGGCTGTCCGAGCTGGAGCGGGCCCGTCGTATGCAGACCATTGAAAAGGTGGGCGGCATTATGAACGGCACCTGCAACTACATTCTCGATTCCATGACCCGTTTGGGTCTTGGCTATGCCGATGCGCTGTCCCAGGCACAGGCTTTGGGCTATGCAGAGGCCAACCCCACCACCGACGTGGAGGGCATCGATACCTGGCACAAGGTGATTCTTTCTTCCAACATTGCCTTCGGTATCAGCCTGGACACCGACACCGTACCTGTAGCAGGTATCAGCAAGATTAGGGCCGCCGATGTGGAGAACTTCACCGCCCACGGATTGGTATGTAAACTGATCTCCACCGGTAAGTGTGATGGCGGTAAGGTCAGCGCCTACGTGCAGCCCACTTTGGTAAAGCAGGGTGAGCCCGAGTCCGCAGTTCCGGCTAACTACAATCTGATCACCCTGGTCGGCTCTGCCTCCGGCCGGATGAGTTTCTACGGCCAGGGCGCAGGACGCTACCCCACTGCATACAATGTAGTGCAGGACTGTGCTGATGTATTGGCTGGCAAGGGCTTCTACAGCCCCTACGGTGAAAAGGTTGCCGCTAAGAACACTGATGCGCTTTCCTACTATGTCAGCGGTGCTACTGATAACTGGCTGAAAGATAACACCCAGGAAACCTGGGGTGATGCCATCATCACAAAGCCCGTTTCCGTGGAGGAAATGCACGCTTGGCGCAAAAATAACCCCGAGGCCTTTATCGCCGCTTTTGTTGAAAACTGATTCATCCCGAAAGGAAAGATTTTTATGCTGAAAGTAACCAAATTCGGCGGCTCCTCTATGGCTGACGCCGGCCAGTACCGGAAGGTACGGGATATTATCCTGTCCGACCCAGAACGTAAGGTAGTGGTTGTTTCCGCTGCCGGCAAGCGCCACAGCAAGGACCACAAGATCACCGATCTTCTGTATCTGTGCCACGCTCACACCCAGTACGGTGTTCCCTGCGATCCCGTCTACGAGCTGATTACATCCCGCTACTTAGAGATCCGGGAAAAGCTGGGTATTGAAGTAGATCTGGAATCTGACTTTGAAGCGCTGAAAAATCGCCTGGATACCAAGCAGGTCACCCAGGACGAAATGGCCAGCCGTGGTGAGTACTTCTCCGCCAAGCTGATGGCCGCTTTCTTGGGCTATAAGTTTGTGGACGCCGCAGAGTGGGTATTCTTTAACATTGACGGCACTGTGAACAAGAAAAAGTCCTATGCCGCGCTGAAAGAAAAGATGACCGGCGAGGGCATCGTAACCCCCGGTTTCTACGGTGTAATGCCCAACGGCAGTATCCGCACCTTCTCCCGCGGTGGCAGCGACATCACCGGTTCTTTGGCAGCCGCTGCGCTGGATGCCGGTGTTTATGAAAACTGGACCGATGTTTCCGGCATTCTGATGGCTGACCCCCGGATCGTGGAAAACCCCCAGCCCATCTCCGAGATTACTTATGACGAGCTGCGGGAGCTGGCTTATGCCGGTGCAAACGTGCTTCACGAGGGTGCTATCTTCCCTGTCCGAGAAAAGGAT
Organism: Oscillospiraceae bacterium; assembly: GCA_017561205.1. Taxonomy (GTDB): domain Bacteria; phylum Bacillota; class Clostridia; order Oscillospirales; family Oscillospiraceae; genus Faecousia. Next base: position 4,895 of record JAFZDL010000112.1, read on the forward strand.
ATTCCTCTGAACATTCGTAACACCAACGAGCCTTCCGCTCCCGGCACTATGATCCGGGCGCATTTTGAGACTGAGTCCGATCCCAACCGGATCATCACCGGCATCACCGGCAAGAAGGACTTCTCCATCATCACCATCTTTAAGCGAGGCTTGACTTCCGAAGTGGGCATTCTCCGGAAGATCCTCTCTGTTTTGGAGCGGTACAATATTTCCGTGGAATTCGTTCCCAATGGCATTGACAATGTCTCTCTGGTGATCCCCACCGCCACGATCGCTCCCCATCTGTACAACTTTATGGCAGATCTGCAGCAAGAGGTAAACCCCGACAATGTGGTTGTCCAGGATCAGATCTCCATCGTCACTGCAGTTGGCCACCGTATGGCCTTCCGTCCCGGCGTGTCCGGCAAGATCTTTGCCGCCCTGGGCCAGGCAGATATCAACATTCGTATGATCAACCAGGGCCCCGATGAGCTAAACATCATCTTCGGCGTGGAAAACAAGGATTTTGCCAGCGCCATCCGGGTTCTGTACAATAGCTTTATTAAGTAAGCGGAGGTAACTTTATGAAAAAATATACCGTTGCTGTGCTGGGCGCCACCGGCGCTGTGGGCCAGGAAATGATGAGCATTTTGGAAGAGCGCAACTTCCCTGTTGGCAAGCTGATTCCCCTTGCCAGCGCCCGGAGCGCAGGCAAGACCTTGAAATTCAAAGGTGAGGATATCACCATTCAGTTGGCCTGCGACGAGGCTTTCGAGGGTGTGGACATCGTACTGGGCGCTGCCGAGAATGACATCGCCAAAAAGTTCGCTCCCGCCATCGTTAAGGCCGGTGCTGTGTTCGTGGATAACTCCTCCGCATTCCGTATGGATCCGGAGGTACCCCTGGTAGTGCCCGAGGTCAACCCCGAGGACGTGAAGTGGCACAAGGGTATTATCTCTAACCCCAACTGCTCCACCATCATCACTGTCACCGCTGTGAATGCGCTGAACGCCATCTCCCCGATTCGCACTATGACCACCTCCACCTACCAGGCTGTGTCCGGTGCCGGTGCTGAGGGTCCTGTAGAGCTGATGAACGAGGTGGAGGCCCTGTCCAAGGGCGAAACCTATGAGCCCAAGGTATTCCCCTATCAGATCGCTTACAATCTGATCCCCCAGATCGGCGGTGAGCAGTTTGAGGGCTACACCAGCGAGGAAATGAAGATGCAGAACGAGGGCCGCAAGATTATGCACCTGCCCGAGCTGAAGGTCTCCTGCACCTGCATCCGTGTGCCTGTTGTCCGCAGCCACTCCATTTCCGTTTCCTGCCACTTTGATGTTCCTGTCACTGTGGAGCAGGTCCGCGAGGCTATCGCCAAGGCTCCCGGCTGTAAGCTGGTTGACGACCTGGCTAAAAAGGAATATCCCATGCCCCTGGAAACCAGCGGTCAGGATATTGTGTATGTGGGCCGTATTCGTCCTGACCTGACCGATGACAATGGCATCTGCCTGTGGTGCTGCGGTGACCAGGTCCGTAAGGGCGCTGCTACCAACGCCATTCAGATTGCTGAGCTTTTGGTAAAATAATTTCATTTTTATAACAAAAAAGTCTGCTGCAGCTGCAGCAGACTTTTTTTGTTAATATTGTGTGGGCGCGATGTGCCAAATCTCTTCTGCGTACTGACGGATGGTCCGGTCGGAGGAGAACTTGGCGCCGCTGGCAATATTCCAAAGGCACTTGCGGCCAAAGGCCAACTTATCGGCATAGTCCCGGTTAGCCCGCAGCTTTGCTTCCACATAGGATTCATAATCCAGCAGCAGGAAGTAGTGGTCTGCCCGATGCCAATGGGTGCCGTCCAGCAGAGCGTGGTACAGCTCTCTCTGGTCGTCGTCGGTAGGAACAGTGCCGTCCACCAAGGTATCGATAGCCCGGTGGAGCCGGGGATTGCTGTCGTATATGCCACGGGGATAGTAGCTGTCCCGGGCGGCATTGATCTCCGGAACAGTATGGCCGAAGATATAGTTATTCTCCATGCCCGCTTCCTTCACGATCTCCACATTGGCGCCGTCCAAAGTACCTAAGGTCACAGCGCCATTCAGCATCAGCTTCATATTGCCGGTGCCGGACGCCTCCGTGCCGGCAGGAGAAATCTGCTCAGAAATATCCGCAGCAGGAATGATGGACTCGGCATAGGAGCAGTTATAGTTCTGCACGAACACGACTTTCATCTTGCCGTCCATATCCGGGTCATTGTTGATGAGCCGGGCGATGCGGTTGATATAGCGAATCACAGCCTTGGCCCGGGCATAGCCGGGAGCAGACTTGGCGCCGAACAGGTACACTGTGGGCTGGAAGTCCTGCAAGCTGCCATCCTTCAGCCGGAAGTAGATATCCATAATGGACAGGGCATTCAGCAGCTGCCGCTTATACTCGTGAAGCCGCTTGACCTGCACATCAAAGAGGAAATCGGGATTTAAGCGGATATCCTCTTTCTTATGGATCAGCTGGCAAAGCTGCTCCTTCTTCTGCCGTTTGACCGCATTGAACTGGCGAATCAGGTCATCGTTGATCATGGGCTTCAGATCATTCAGCTTATCCAGGTTCTTCAGGAAGTCTCCGCCAATGCGGTACTTGATCAGCTGGGTCAGCTCAGGGTTACACAGACCCATCCACCGACGGGGTGTCACGCCGTTGGTCTTATTCTGGAACCGCTCCGGGAATACCTCATACCACTGACGGAACACATCGTCCTTGAGGATCTGAGAATGGATCTCCGCCACGCCGTTTACATAGGTACCCACATACACACTGAGGTTTGCCATATGGGCGGTATTGTCCTTCACGACAAACAGGTGGGGATGCTCGCTCTTCAGCTTTTGGTCGATGCGCAGAATGATGTCCACGATTTCCGGCACAACGGAGCGCAGCAGTTCCAGATCCCACTTTTCCAAAGCCTCGCCCATAACGGTGTGGTTAGTGTAGGAGAAGGTCTTTTGGGCAATCTCAAAGCTCTGCTCAAAATCCATGCCCTCTTCCATCAGCAGACGGATCAGCTCGGGAATGGACATAGCCGGGTGGGTATCGTTCAGCTGGACGCAGTAGAAATCCGCAAAATGGCTCATATCCGTGCCGTGGGAGGTCTTATAGACACGGAGCATATCCTGCAGGGATGCAGAGGACAGCACATACTGCTGCTTGATACGCAGACGCTTTCCCTCCCAGGTAGAATCGTTGGGATAGAGGACACGGGTGATATCCTCAGCCTTATTCTTTTGGGTCAAAGCCCGGAGGTAATCCTGGTCATTGAAGGCATTAAAATCCAGTTCTTCCTCCGCCTCGCACTGCCACAGGCGCAGAGTGCCTATATTTTGGGTGCCGTAGCCGATAACAGGCACATCGTAAGGCACAGCCAGAACCGTATGGTCGGGGAACTTCACCTTCACAGTATGGTGATACCGGCGGTAGGACCAGGGATCGCCAAATTTTGCCCAGTCGTCGGCATTTTCCTTTTGGGAGCCGTTGGCATCAAAGCTCTGCTTGAACAGGCCAAACCGATACCGCAGACCGTAACCGGACAGGGGCATATCGATGCTGGCAGCAGAATCCAGGAAACAGGCAGCCAAACGGCCCAGGCCGCCATTGCCCAATGCAGCATCCTCGACCTCCTCCAAAATGGCCAGGTCCACGCCCCGCTGGGCGAAGAGCTGCTTCATTTCGTCCAGGATACCCAGGTTATAGAGGTTGGAGTACACCAGTCGGCCGATGAGGTACTCGGCGGAAATATAGTAAGCCTTCCGGGCAGGCATACGGGTATGCTTGGCGTGATTCCAGTTGTCGGAAATTGCCATCATCACCGCCTCGCCCAAAGCCTCGTGCAGCTCCTGGGCGCTGGCCTCCCGCAAGGATACGTCATAAGTGTACTTCAGCTTTGCCTCCGTCCACTTCAAAATATTCAAACAATTATAGCTCATACAAACTCCTTATCGCCCGCAAATACGGGTCAGATTTTTTATTTTCTCTGCCAAAGCATCGGTCATAAAGCCCTCTTTTGCCCGCCAGGTCCAATTATTACCACAAGTGCCGGGAAAATTCATCCGGGCCTCTTCTCCCAAACCTAAATAGTCTTGCATCTGCGCCACCGCCAAATCGGCAACGCTGGCCATACACAGAGCAATCATACCCCAAACCGGGTCTTTAGGCTGTCCCATATAGTCTATGGCCCGGGAGGTTGTTTCCGTTCCTGTTTCCCCGAACCACTGCCCCAGCGGCATATTGTCGTGGGTGCCGGTGTAGCAGACGGAATTTTTTATATGATTATGGGGTAAATAGGCATTGTTTCCGTCCCCATCGAAGGCAAATTCCAGCACTTTCATACCGGGAAGATTTGCTTCATCCCGTAGTTTATGGACATCCGGGGTCAAAAAACCCAAGTCTTCCGCGATCAGCGCCGTGTCCGGCAAAGCAGCCTTCACCGCCTGCAGGAATTCAAGACCCGGGCCTTCCAACCACTGACCCTCCCGGGCATTTTCTGCTCCGTAGTCAATGGCATAGTAGCCGGCAAAGCCGCGGAAATGATCGATACGGATCACATCGTAGACTTTTGCTGCCTGGGTCAAACGGCGCAGCCACCAGCGGTAGCCGTCTTTTTTAAGGGTTTCCCAGCTATACAGGGGGTTGCCCCAAAGCTGACCGTCTTCACTAAAATAATCTGGAGGACACCCGGCAACAGCGGTGGGCATCAGTGTTTCGTCTAAGCAGAAATAGTGGGGCTCGCTCCACACCTCTACCGAATCGTAGGGCACGTAAATGGGCACATCGCCAATGATGGAAATACCCAAGCTGTGGCAGTACTGTCGCAATTTTTCCCACTGGGTAAAGAACAGGTACTGGACAAACAGGTAGAATTTAATTTCCTTGGAAAGCGCCCGGAAGGATTGATTTATCGCATATATATCACGGCATTTCAGTTCTTCGGGCCATTCATACCAGGGCTTGCCGCCAAATTGGTCTTTCAGGGCCATATAATGGGCAAATTCCGATATCCAGCTCTCGTTTTCGGCACAAAACTCGGTAAGAGCATCTTCATCCCGGAACCGGGCATAGGCTTTCCGCAAAAGGCCTAATCGGTTTACATAAAGTAGGCCAAAGTCCACTTTTTCCCCGTTGTCTCCCCAGTTACAGGCGGTGATCTCCGCCTGTTCCAGCAAGCCTTGCTCCACCAGCATATCCAAATCGATCAAATAGGGATTGCCGGCAAAAGCGGAACAGGATTGATAGGGCGAATCTCCGTAGCCGGTGGGTGTCAAAGGCAAAACCTGCCAATACTTTTGCCCGGCCTTGTGGAGGAAGTCCGCAAAACGGTAAGCCGCCTTGCCCAAAGTACCCACACCATAGGGTCCGGGCAAAGAGGTAATATGCATCAAAATACCGCTTCCCCGCAACTTGCTCCCCCCTATCCAAAATCTCTCACAAAGCAGTGTATGGCAAAGGGAAACCTTTGGTTCTTAACCCTGCTTTTTCACCTGAAACAATACGGATTAAGATTAATACATTTTTACCGATTTGTCAAGAAAAACCAAGGCTTTTACACAATTTACCTTCCCTGCTGAAATGATAATTCAAAAAAACCTGCGAACCTCGGTTCGCAGGTTTTTTGATAAGTAAATTAGGCTTCCAGGTTGATGCCGGTGTCCTTGCTGAACACGTGGCAGTTGTGGCCGCCGAAGTCGAAGGTCACCTTGGTGCCGGACTTCATTGCAGCAACCTCTGCTTCGCTCATGTCCATGGTGGAAACAACAGCGACAACGTCCTTGCCGTAAGCGTTCATGTGCAGGTGGACGGAAGAACCCATCATTTCGTGCACATCGATTTCAGCCTCAACGCCCTTGTCGCCCAGAGTGATGTGCTCGGGACGGACGCCCAGAGTGATAGCCTGCTCCTCAACCTTGTTGGCGGTCAGAGCAGCCTGCTTCTCGTCGCTCAGCACAACAGTGTGGCCGTGCAGCTCGATAGCGTACTTGCCATCGACCTTAACCAGCTTGGACTCGAAGAAGTTCATCTGAGGTGCGCCGATGAAGCCGGCAACGAACAGGTTGTAGGGGTGGTTGAACACTTCCTGAGGAGTGCCGATCTGCTGGATGAAGCCGTCCTTCATGATAACGATACGATCGCCCAGAGTCATAGCCTCGGTCTGGTCGTGGGTAACGTAGATAAAGGTGGTATCGATACGCTTGCGGAGCTTGATGATCTCAGCACGCATCTGGTTACGCAGCTTGGCGTCCAAGTTACTAAGAGGTTCGTCCATCAGGAAGACCTTGGGGTCACGGACGATAGCACGACCGATAGCCACACGCTGACGCTGACCGCC
>JAFZDL010000018.1 GCA_017561205.1 Oscillospiraceae bacterium
CCGCCGCCGAGAAGATGGGCGCCACCCCCGTCAAGCACGGCGACGCCGGTTTCGAGTTTGACCTGATCGGCGGCTACAAGATGCAGATCCTGGTCTGGGAGGGCGACGACGAATTCCCCCCCAACGCCCAGGTCCTGTATTCCGACAATTTCGCCGACGGCTTCGCCGCCGAGGACCGTGTCGTCTCCGGCGACATCCTCATCAGCACGATTCGAGCCAATATGTAACAAAAACCGCACCCATCTGGGTAATGTCATTTAGCTAGTGACATTACCTGGTTGAGGCAAAACCATAAGAACGAGTGCATCCGGCGACGGATGCACTTTTTCTGTAAAAAGTGCATGACAAGTAAGCAGATTTGGAAATCCGCTTAAAAAGACTATTCAAAACTCAGAAGTTATGCTATTCTGTAGAAGAAGCCATTGAACTTAATGTTTTTTGTTCTGCGAGGTGTACTTCGTCCTGGGCGGATCGGTATAACCTGCTTTGCAATCAAGGCTTCGACTTTGGGTGGAGATACAGCTCCCCGGAGGAATTGTCTGCAAATATGTACGGCTGCGGTAAAGTTTGTCTGGTAAACATGTTTTCCGCGTTTTTTCTGAATGACTATGTGTGAGGTAATCAATCCACAGAAGTTGTACATGGTAAGTCTGGCAAAGATCTCCTGGGTGATGTACTCCACCTTTTTACTTTGGAACAAACTCAAACCAATGGTGTATTTCAGTTGGCGAAAAGAAGTTTCAATACCCCAGCGCAGATGATAAAGGTTCTTTAGTTCATCAACGGGAAAGGAATCCTTATCCAGATTCGTAATGAGCGTTTCCGTAGCATCCTCAGATATATGGAATCGAACAATGCGAAAAGATAATGGATAAAAGGCACTGCTCCCTTTGGGCAGGAACGCAAAATTGAGTTTGCTGGGGAGGAAGCGATAAATGCCGGGATTCTCCTTCATAAGGGTTTTAACTTCCTTGGTCTGTTTTCTTGTCAGGAATATATGGATTGGCAAATCAAAATCACCATCAGGCAAGGACAGATTGGAAAGGATACCGGCAGCTTCCCTTAATCGAATCAGATAGTGCCATCCTTTCTTCCGAATATGTTCCAGAGTATTATAGGATTCATAGTTTCGGTCAGCAATTATAATTGCTGAGGTGTTTATATCAGAACGTTCTACAATCTCAACAAGGGCAGCATTTTCGTGTGCTGCTTTTCTTTTTTGCACCACCGCATCCAGATACAGATTGGAATTGAGATCATATAATGCGTTCAGGTGCAGGAGGTTGTACGGTTTTTGACCATTCGCTCCCGGAAAATAGGATAAGGGGTCATTAGGGTTTGCGGTGAATTGCAGATCTGAGCCATCTACAGCCAACAGACGGTACCCTTTGTACGTTTTGGGGTTATGACACCTGTTTGTAAATTCACGAAACAGGTATTCCATCGCTTCCGGCAATAGTTTGCTCCGTTGCTGAACAAGGGCAGATACAGATGCCGGTGTTTCCTTACATCCAAAGCAATCCAATATTTCATCTCGCAGAGAATGCCCTCCCATTTTGACCAACAGGTTCAGGAGTTCGTCAAACGGTAGCTTTCGATTGCGGGTAAAGTCTTTTTCCGGACAGCGGCAAAAATCCTCCGGATGCTTTGCCATATCCCGGATAACAGAATGCAGGGTGTTTTTAATATACTTCGGGTAGTTTTTCATCGGTATGCCTCCTTAAAAAAGCTCTCAAGGCGGCTTGCCCGATTTTTCTATATTTGTCAAGTGCTATTTCCTAAATTCCCTAAGAAAAAAGCCCTCTGTACCACATTTTCTGTGATACAGAGGACTTTCCTCTTAACTAAGTGACATTACCCATCTGGGTGCGGTTTTTATTGTAGGGGACGGGTCTCCCGTCCCGCTGCTCAATCTTCCGAATAGAAACAATCCTTCGTCCAACGCAGAGGGTTGGTATCGATATATTCCCATATCTTCAAATAATCCTTGTCACCACGGATCACATGGTCGTGGTAGGA
>JAFZDL010000113.1 GCA_017561205.1 Oscillospiraceae bacterium
ACAGCTACAGCCGCACCGGAGCCGAAGCAAATGAGCTGTCGCTTCGTGAGGTTGAACATTACCTTCGTTTTAACTGTACTTAAATCTTTGGGTACGGGCACATAAGCCATAGTGAATCACCTCCGTCTTTAATGTGCCGAGAAGATGGATTTTGCCATAGAACCTGTCTTGAAAAGGGTGAAGCACAGCAGAACCGTGTAGCCCATACAAGTCCAGATAGCAGAGCTGATGTCTGTATCGACGGCGATGTTCTGAACGAGAGCCGCATAGATCGCCACACAGACGATAATGAGAAATGCTTGGAACGCTAACGCAAAAAGGGAGCGCAGGTAGTTCTGTCCCATGTTGCCGCCTTCCTTGCTTACCATCGTTGCCATCGGGATCGGAGCTACCGAGGTAACGAGATAAATTTCAATCATACGCCCGTAGGTGATGATGAAAATGCAGATTGTGAGTGCCCAAGTGCAGATACCGACAAATAGGCTCTGGAACCACAGACCAAATAGCGGTCCGATGTCCATATCCATAAGCCTATCTTCCAAGTCAACGACAATCGAGTTGATGTCAATAGAAGTATCGGCATTGATGATGCCTGCAGCACTATTCACGACGCTTTGACCCACATCGAATACGCCCATGACGATGTTCCAAGTGTTGGTTACGATGATAACGGCACACGCCGTTTTGAACATCCACTTGAAGAACATCCATGTGTCCACATCGCCGTGCATATTGTTTTTGTCTGCGACCATCTGGATTAGCTCCATCGTCATAACAAACGCAAGTATCACACCGGCTATTGGGATAATGACATTATCCGAGAGAGTGTGTATCATGTTGTAGATCGTGGCGTTCCACCCTTGGGGAGTTGCGCCGACTTGACCTGCAATATCACCGACCTGTTGATTCACGCTGTCGAACATACCGGAGAGATTACTGACGATGCCGCCAACTAATACCTCTTTCAGCCATTCAGCAATCGAATCAAGAATTTTGCCCATAGGCGGTGAATCCCTCCTTTCCGGCTCCCACCCGTACTACCGAGTGGGAGCCAAGAGTGTTAGTTTGCCTGTGTCTCAATCGGAACGATCAGACGGTGAACAAACCGGAGAGCAGAGGTACGAGGGTGATACCGATGAGAGCGACACCGCCGCCCGCCATGAGCTGCTTCATACCCTGGGACTTCGCACCGGGGTTGTCGTTGCCGTAGCCTTCGAGCAGGTTGATTACACCCCAAATGCCAAGACCGGCACCGAGTGCGATAACGAGGGTCTGCAGAACACCGATTGCGGATTCAAAAAATGCCATAGAATTTCCTCCTTGAAAATGAAATTAGGGCTGGATGCTATGCTCCAACCCTGTGTGAGTTATTGAGTTGTTGTTGTCTGTCAATCGGGACGATTAAACAGTAAAGAGACCGGAGAGCAGGGGCACGAGGGTGATGCCGATGAGGGCAACGCCGCCGCCCGCCATGAGCTGCTTCATACCCTGGGACTTCGCACCGGGGTTATCGTTGCCGTAGCCTTCGAGCAGGTTGATTACACCCCAAATGCCGAGACCGGCACCAAGAGCAATAACGAGGGTCTGGAGAACACCAACTGCAGATTCAAAAAATGCCATAGATTAAACGTAGCCGAACGCAAAGAATGCAAATGCACAGACCACAGATTTTGTCGTTCAGCACTCCTTTCAAAAATTTTGTTTGATTTTGATTTTTGAAAGTGGTCATTTTGTCTTAGTTGTCTTATCTATAATAAAAACCGCCGTTAAGCGGTCTCTGACACGTCGGACGTATCCACTTCAAA
>JAFZDL010000114.1 GCA_017561205.1 Oscillospiraceae bacterium
CCTGCTACGGTATGCGCAACTTCAATAATTTCAGAAAAAGAATCTTGTTCTGTAATACATAAAATCGTGCCGGAGAAAAAGCTCCGACACGATCCTAAGATTATTCTATTTTGGCTCTACCCCAACTATTGACATAGAACCATCATAAAATGCCTCCTTGTTAGATTTTTACCTTGCCAATAATCTTTTTTACAGTCTGCGGTGCCATGTCATAGCAACCGGGGGCATGGGCATCCTGAGGGAACAGTACAATAAAGCTTCCGGCAGAGAGCCGCACAGGTGTGGCATCGGCATCTGTTTGTGCAAGCAAAGCATCAATCTCCGGGTTATAGGCTTTTGTAACTGCACAAAGCCGGTTAGTAGGCTTTACATAAATGATTTCTTCACCCTCTACCATATACATCACGTCAATGTACTTTCGGTGCGCCTCGCAGAGTGCTCCCTCCGGTGAATGCGTTTCATAGGTGTTCAGCAGGAGAAACAAATTGTCCCCATCCAGTTCCACCCGACCGCCGTGATAATTATCCGGGGTATACTTGACCATCTCTTCCAGCGCCTTGGTCACGCCGGGGAGAATGCCTGCATAGCAGGATGCATTTTTTATCTGATCCAGAATCATAGCAGTTTTCCTTACAATTCGCCTATTTCTCTCAGCATTTTTTCGATCTTAGGAACATGTTCGGGCCTAATGGGAGAACAGTAATCCGGGCAGTGCGTGCCTTCGTAGCCCAGAAGATTCATCGTGGTGGAGTAGGCGGGCCAAAGATCCCAACTGAGGAAAGCGTCCCGCAGAGCAATGATATTGTTCAGGCACTCTGCGGCAGTGGTGTAGTCACCCCGTTCCATAGCCCGGAACATTTTGCCGGTATTTACAGGCGTGCAGGAACACATACCGTCAAGGCACTTGTCCACACCCCATTTATAGGCAATGTCGAAAGTGTCCAGGCCGGAATATACCATAATAAAATCCTTGGGGACATCAGGATTCAGTGTCAGTTTGCGGAACATCTGCAAATCAGCAGATTTGATGCCAGCAAAGTTGGGAACATCCCGCAACAGTTCCAGCACCATATCATAGGTAATCTTACTTTGGGCCACGCTGGGAAGATCGTACAGCAAAATGCTGCGTCGAGTCGATGCAGCAACGGCCTTGAAGTAGTTCATCATCTGATCCCGTCTGCAAGCAGAGTAATAAGGTGCGGTAAATACAAAACCTGCAATATCCAGATCTTCCATAGCAGCAATACGCTCCTTGGCTCGGGCAATGGAGATGTCCATTGCACCTACGAATACAGGCACCCGACCCTTGGCAGCATCTACTGCCACCTTGGCAACCTGAGGACATACCTCCTGCCGAATGTAGGCCTGAATGCCCATGGAACCCATGCACAGAATACCTACCGCACCAGCCTTGATCTGATCGTCAATCTGCTTACGGAAGCTTTCTGCGCAAATATTGCCATTTTCGTCCAGGGGGGTACCCAATGCGGGAACAAAACCTGCTTTCATAGTGTTTTACCTCCATTATAAAGAATATATCTGTATTTTACTATTCCTATATTTGCCTTGCAATTTTGGAAGAGGTCATATTCTGGCAGAAGATGTCCTGTTTTGACAATTTTACGACAGAAACTGTTTTTTTGGGGAAAAATGACGGAATCTCTTGACAAAGGCTAACAACAAAAACTACAATATCTCTATACGCATTTTCGGAGGTGAAGACTATGAGTAAAATGGCAAATCGCTGGGAGATCCCTGTCAGTACGATGATACCCTATCTGCAATGGGGCGAACTGACTAACGGTGAAACCACTGTTTGGGAGACGGGCCGCCATAATCACGCATCTTATGAGTTGCATATTATCCTGTCGGGGCAGTGCAGCCTGTTCATCAACAATACAGAACTGACCTTGCAGACCAGTCAAGGAATCTTGATCGCTCCGGATGTATTCCATGCACCCAGTTTCGTTACGCAGCCTTTTTGCCGTCTTTCTGCAGCCTTCTTTCCGGATGAAGCGCAGCTGTTCCAGTTGCTCCCAAGGCAGGGTGGGTTCTTGCTGTTCTCAGCGGATCGTGCCGTCAAAGACCTATGTTCGGCAATTTTTGCAGAAATTAAGCAAGAGGACAGCCTGTTCCATAAAGAATTACTTGCCAATCAGTTTGCCCAGTTGATGCTTCAGGTCTTCCGCACCATTAAGGAGACAACCTCTGATCCACGTACAACGATTACCCACCCAAAGCAGCTTGAGGATATGACAATTATCGACAGGTTCTTTGTGAACACACCGCCCAAACTACGTAGTAAAGAGAATCTCGCACAACTGCTGTATTGCTCTGAGCGCCAGGTGTTGCGGAAAATACGCACCCTCTATGGTGTTAGCTTTCAGGAAAAGCAAATGCTCTCCCGGATCGACACAGCCCAGCATCTTCTGCGGGTCACGGACAAAAATATAGATGAGATATGTACGCTTGTGGGTTATTCTGATACGGCCGCCTTTTATAAAGCCTTTAAGCATTACACCAATACAACACCGGTCAAGTACCGCAAACGGGTAAAAGATGTAGGGAATCCATAGAGTTCCACCGTTGGGCAACCGGTAAGTATGGCCTTTTGATGTTATTTGTTAAAAGTTTGTATGCTACAGTAGAAGACTGCTGGTTATTATAATTAAAATTAAGAAAAAACAGGAGGCTGCTTTTTGCAGCCTCCTGTTTGGTTCGACATGTTGAAATAGCATTCTATTGGATACTTTGTTTTCAGTTATATGCAAATTGACACATCGGCAATAAAAGATTATATATAAACAAAATGTGATTTGATATTTTGCCGATAGTGTGGTATAATACCGATAAGAAAACTTACCGGGAGGTAACTATGGAATACGTATCTGTTGCGAAAATGGCTGAAAAATGGGGGATTTCTGAACGAAGTGTGAGAAATTATTGTGCTCTCGGCAGAATTGCCGATGCAAAACTTATCGGCAAAACTTGGTATATTCCGGAAAATGCACAAAAGCCGGATCGCGTCAACAAAAAGAAAGATACTCCCTCCTTGCTGCAGATCTTGCGGGAGCAGAAGGCTGCTAAGATGACCGGCGGTACCCTTCATCATCGAGGATAATCTAAAACTGTTCTATTACCGCGGTCTTAAAGAGTGGGAGTACGAAAAAGGTTTCCTAATGGACACCTGCTTCACCGCCCAGGATCGCTTCAAGGCATATTTGGACTACTTCAGAATTGGATATTAAGCGCAGCAAACACTTAACAAAGTATAAAAACAAAAATTTTCAATTTCCCTCTTGCAATTTGTCAAAAGCTGTTGTAGAATACAGTCTATACAGATGAATATTTCTGGTTGAAGCATTTGGAACATTTTGGACCGAATGTGGACAGAGCTTTGGAGACACCCATTGAGTTGGGGGCCGAAGGTGCAAGCGTGAACAACGCCAAACTCTCAGGCAAAAGGACAAAGATGATTTTTTGTGTTTTTGAGACGGATCGTGTTGTTTTTTGCACGATCCGTTTGTTTTTTTATTCAGAGGAGGAAATTGTTTTGGAAATCATTGAAAAAGTCAACGGCTCGATCAATAGCTTTGTGTGGGGCATATTTGGCCTGGCACTGCTGATTGGTACAGGCATTTTGATGACCTGCCTTACCAAATGGTTCCAGGTGACCCATATCGGTCAATGGTGGAAGAACACCATTGGCAGCCTGTTTAAGAAGAACGTCATCGGACACAGAAAGGAAAAAGGTACAATCTCTCCTTTCCAGGCTCTGTGTACCGCATTGGCCGCTACCGTAGGTACCGGTAACATTGCCGGTGTTGCTGCTGCCCTTTGCGTCGGCGGTGCAGGCGCTGTGTTCTGGATGTGGGTTGCCGCATTCTTCGGCATGATGACCAACTATTCTGAAAATGTGCTGGGTATCTTTTACCGCCGCAAGAACTCCGAGGGCGAATGGTCCGGCGGTGCGATGTACTATCTGAAGGACGGCCTGGGCAAGAAAAAAGGCTGCAAGCTCATTGGTACGGTGCTGGCGGTGCTATTCTGCATCTTCACCATACTGGCGGCTTTCGGTATCGGCAGCATGGGTCAGGTCAACAAGATCGTAGCCAATGTAGCCGCTGCTTTTGATATTTCTGCGCTGTCCTCCGTGACAGTGTTGGGCGGAATTTCTCTGTATAATATCATTCTCGGTGCAGCGATTATGCTGCTGACGGCAATGATCACTTTGGGCGGCCTGAAGCGTATTGCCAATGTGGCGGAGAAAATCGTACCTTTTATGGTGGTATTGTTCGTGGCAGGAAGCCTGGTAATTATTGGTATACACTATGATGCCATCATTCCTGCATTCCGCGCTATTTTTGTCAATGCGTTCAGCCCGGAGGGATTTGTGCGTGAGGTAGGCGGCGGTGTGCTCGGCGGTGTGATCATCGCAATGACAAACGGTTTCAAGCGTGGCGTATTCTCCAACGAGGCCGGTCTTGGTTCTTCCGTTATGGTGCACTCCAACTCCAGCGTCCGTGAGCCGGTCAAGCAGGGTATGTGGGGCATCTTCGAAGTGTTTGCTGATACCATGGTTGTGTGCACCATGACCGCTTTGGTGGTGCTGACCTCCGGCGGCCTCAATGGCGGTGTGTTCAATGCCCAGACCGGTGAGATCGCCGCAGGCTATACCGATGCGACCCTGGTGGGCGGCGCTTTTAACCAGATCTTCTCCTGGGGCAATATCGGCAGCCGTTTTGTGGCCATCGCTATGTTCCTGTTTGCGTTCACCACCGTTTTGGGTTGGTCTCACTACGGCAGTAAGGCATGGGAGTATCTCTTCGGCGCTAAGTCGGTACCGGTGTTCAAGGTTATTCACATTTGTACCATTATGTTCGGTGCAGTGATGACATCTTCTCTGGCTTGGGATATTTCCGACACCTTCAACGGTCTGATGATGTTCCCCAACTTGATCGCAGTTGTGGTTCTGTCCCCCCTGGTTATGAAAATTACCAAGAACTATGTAGATCGTAAGATCAAGAATAAGGAAGTCGCTCCAATCCTCTCCTATGATGTAGCCATCCAGGCTGAAATGGAAGACGGCCTGGACGCAGAAGATTAATAAATAAAAAAGCACCGCAGCAAAGCAGTTTTGCTGCGGTGTATTTTTATAAAATACTTGCAAATGGGATAGGAATATAGGATAATAGTTTTATAAAAAGCGCGGAGGTGCTGCTATGAGAAAATATACGATAGGCATTGATTTCGGAACACTTTCCGGCAGATGCGTGGTGGTAGACTGCGAAAACGGCCGGGAACTGGCGGAGGCGGTTTGCGAATATCCTCACGGGGTGATGGATACCCAGCTGCCCAGCGGCAAGAAACTGCCGGCCCATTATGCTCTGCAGCACCCGGCAGATTATTTGCAGGTTTTGAAACTGGCAGTCCCGGAGGCTGTGAAAAAGGCAGGTATCGCCCCGGAGGAAGTGGCGGGTATTGGTATTGATTTTACAGCTTGTACCATTTTGCCTGTGGATGCCCAGGGTATGCCCCTGTGTATGAAACCTGAGCATGCAGATGAGCCCCATGCCTATGTAAAGCTGTGGAAGCACCATGCTGCCCAGCCGGAGGCGGATGAAATCAATGCCCTAGCAGAGGCCCGGGAGGAAAAATGGCTGGCCAATTACGGCGGAAAGCTGTCTTCTGAGTGGATGCTGCCCAAGGTGCTGGATATTTTGCGGCAAGCTCCTAAGGTGTATGCTGACGCTGCCCGCTTTATGGAGGCGGCGGATTGGGTGATCTCTACCCTGGTGGGTGAGGAGATCCACAGCAATTCCTTTGCCGGTTATAAGGCACTGTATTTTGAAGGAGATTATCCCTCCAATGCGTTTATGACCGCTTTGGACAAGGGCCTTGACGGTATTGTGGGCACAAAACTGTCCCGGAAGATCGGAGACTTTTCCGGCTCTGCAGGCAAGCTTTGCCCCAAGGGTGCAGAACTGACGGGTCTGCCTGCGGGAACTCCCGTGGCAATTCCCCAAATCGATGCCCATGCGGCAATGCCTGCCCTGCAAATTACTGGTCCGGGAGAGATGATGCTGATTATGGGCACATCCGCCTGCTTAATTGTAAATGCCGAAACCGGCGACTCAGTGAAGGGTATCAGCGGCTGCGTCAAGGATGGTGTGATTCCCGGTCTGTATACCTATGAGGCCGGTCAGGCTGCCGTAGGTGATATCTACGATTGGTTCGTAAAGAATCAGACCCCCGCAGATTACCAAAAAGAAGCGGAAAGCCGTGGCATCAGTGTCCACGCATTGCTCACGGAAAAGGCTGAGAAGTTGGCAGTGGGGGAGAGTGGCCTGTTGGCACTGGATTGGTTCAACGGCAACCGCAGTGTACTGGATGATTCTGCCCTGTCCGGTTTGATTCTGGGTATGACCCTGCGGACAAAGCCCGAGGATATTTACAGAGCGTTGCTGGAGTCTACCGCCTTTGGCGCAAAAATGATTGCAGATACTTTGGCACAAAGCCGGGTGAACATCAAGACCTTGAAGGTGGCCGGCGGCATTGCCCATAAGAATGCCCTACTGATGCAGATTTATGCGGATGTGCTTGGCTGTGAGATCAACCTGTGTCAAAGCACCCAGGCAGGCGCCTTGGGCAGCGCTATTTATGCCGCTGCCGCGGCGGGTGTGTACCCGGATATCCCCACGGCCGCTGCCGCAATGGGCAGCCCGGTAGTGAAGACCTATACCCCCAATGCCGAAAATCACAAAGCCTATGAGAAGCTCTATGCCGATTATGTTAAGCTTTACGACTATTTTGGCCGTGGCGGCAATGATGTGATGAAGCGCCTGCTGAAAAAATAACAAAAGTGCAGGATGTAGTGCTTTTGTCAATGCAGTTAGATAAGAAGAAACCCTGTCATCCTGAGTGAGCGTAGCGAAACGAAGGATCTTCGCACTGAATGATTGCGTGGCAATGCCGAAAGTGCGTAGATTCTTCGACTTCGCGACTGTGTCGCTTCGCTCAGAATGACAGGGGATTTTCATAATAGGGAGGCTTTACTGCTGTCTGAATACCACTTCGCTGGTTTCGTGGTTCATAGACTCCACGATGGCCAAAGATTCCAGATGGTAGCCTAAATTCCGAATGATCTGTCCGCCCACCTGGAAGCCCTTTTCCACGGCAATGCCGATGCCCTCCACAGTGCCACCGGCCTGGTCTACAATGGAGATAAGGCCTTGCAGGGCGCAGCCGTTGGCCAGGAAATCATCGATGATCAGAACATGGTCTTCATCGGACAAAAACTGTTTGGAAACCACCACGGTGTTCTTGTTTTTGTGGGTGAAGGATTCTACCTCTGCGGTGTAGGTATCACCGGCGATGTTGATGCTTTTGCTCTTCTTGGCAAACAGAACAGGCACATTGAACTGCTGAGCCACCGCATAGGCAATGGCAATGCCGGAAGCCTCGATGGTGAGGATCTTGTTGATAGGCTTGCCCTTGAAGCGTTCATAGAACTCTTTGCCGATATCGTTCATCAGGGAGATATCCATTTGGTGGTTGAGGAAGCTGTCCACCTTCAGCACATTTCCTTCCTTTACCACACCGTCCTTGATGATTCTCTTCTCCAAGCAGTTCATAGCGTTACCCTCTCTTTTTCTGAATAGGTATTTTTACTATTATAGCAGGAGATTTTCCACTTTGCAATATGAAATATAAAGGCGAAATTTGTTGACAAATTATAAATTAGTGTGCTATTATAGTAAAGTGATTTTTCTGTATATTATTGGGTTTCAAAATGAGATCTGATAAAAATATGAAAACAAAATTGGAGGAACACAAAATGAAAAGACTGTTTGCATTGCTGCTGGCTGTCGTGATGGTTCTGAGTCTGGTTGCCTGCGGCAATAAGGCTGAGGAGCCCAAGGGCACCGAAGCAACCGAAGCCACCAAGGCTCCCGAGGCTGACAAGAAGGGTATGACCGAGTCCCCCCTGGACGCTAAGGAAATCACCAAGGATTTTGAGATCAAGGACGATTTCAAAATCGGCTTTATCTGCCTGCACGACGAGAAGTCCACTTACGACAAGAACTTCATCGATGCTGCTAAGGAAGCTATTGCTGCTCTGGGTCTGAAGGAAAACCAGTATATCATCAAGACCAACATTCCCGAAGGCGATGAGTGCTACAACGCTGCTGCTGACCTGGTTGACCAGGGCTGCAAGGTTGTGTTTGCTAACTCCTTCGGCCATGAGGACTTCATGCTGAAGGCTGCTAAGGAATTCAAGGATGTTGAGTTCTGCCACGCTACCGGCTACAAGGCTCACCTGGAGAATGTTGCTAACTACCACAATGCTTTCGCTTCCATCTACGAAGGCCGTTACCTGGCAGGTATTGCTGCAGGTATGAAGCTGAACGAGATGATCAAGGCCGGCAAGATCACTGCTGAGCAGGCCAAGATGGGCTACGTGGGCGCTTTCACCTACGCAGAAGTTATTTCCGGCTACTCCTCCTTCTATCTGGGCGCTAAGTCCGTATGTCCTTCCGTGACTATGGATGTTCAGTTCACCGGTTCCTGGTACGATGCTACTGAAGAGAAGAATGCTGCTGAGGCTCTGATCGCAAAGAACTGTGTTCTGATCAGCCAGCACGCTGACTCCATGGGCGCTCCCGGCGCTTGTGAGGCTGCTAAGGTTCCCAACGTTTCCTACAATGGCGCAACCTACGATGCATGCCCCGAGACCTTCATCGTTTCTTCCCGTATTAACTGGGCTCCCTACTTTGCCTATATCATCAAGTGCGCTAACACCGATGCCAAGATCGACACCGACTGGTGCGGCGGCATTGCTGAGGGTTCTGTTGTGCTGACCGGCATCAACGAGAACGCTGCTGCAGACGGCACTCTGGCTGCTCTGAAGGCTGCTGTTGAAGATCTGAAGACCGGCAAGGTCAAGGTATTCGACACCAAGAACTTCACTGTCGAAGGCAAGGCTGTTACCGGCGACAATGTCGTTGACGGTATCTTCGAAGAGTCCAAGACTCAGTCTGCTCCTTACTTCGATCTGAAGATCGACGGCATTACCCGCCTGAACGAAAAGTTCTAATCCTGTTGTTTTCCGGGACAGAGCCATCCGGCTCTGTCCCGGTTTGGCAATTTATATCCGATAGAGGCAAAAGCTGATTTGCCTTTATCGGATACAAATTACAGAATTTGTGGAGGGATGATTATGGCAAAACCTGTGGCTCTGGAATGTCGCGGCGTCACCAAGACCTTTGGCCGTGTGGTGGCGAACAAGAACTGCGACCTGGAGGTCTATAGGGGCGAGATTTTGGCTATTTTGGGCGAAAACGGCTCCGGTAAGACCACGCTTATGAATATGGTGGCCGGCATCTATTACCCGGATGCAGGTCAGATCTTCGTGGACGGCCAGGAGGTGACCATTGCTTCACCTAAGGACGCTTTCGCCTATAAGATCGGTATGATCCATCAGCATTTTAAGTTGGTGGATGTATTCACCGCCTGCGAAAATGTTGCTTTGGGTGTGGAGGATGAAGGTCGTTACCGCCTGGCAGATGTCCGCAAAAAGGTTATCGAGATCACGCAGCGTTACGGCTTTGTTATTGACCCGGACAAGCGGGTGGCAGATATGTCCGTTTCTGAAAAGCAGACTGTGGAAATCATTAAGGTGCTCTACCGTGGTGCAGATATTTTGATTCTGGACGAGCCCACCGCCGTGCTGACACCTCAGGAGACAGAAAAGCTTTTTGCGGTTCTGCGCCGTATGCGTGAGGACAATAAATCTGTTATCATCATTACCCATAAGCTCCACGAGGTTCTGTCCCTGTCTGACCGGGTGGCTGTGCTTCGTAAGGGTGAATCTGTGGGTACGATTGAAACTGCTGATGCTACTGAAAGCAGCCTCACCGAAATGATGATGGGTGTGAAAGTAGAGCTGAACATTGAACGCTCTGAGCCTAAGGATCCCCAGGAACGGCTGAAGGTGGAGAACCTGTGCAGTGTCAATGAGGAAGGCCGGGCTATTCTGGACGGTGTTTCCTTCACTGCTTACTCCGGTGAGATCTTGGGTATTGCGGGCATTGCCGGCTCCGGCCAGCGGGAACTGCTGGAGGCCATTGCCGGTCTGCATCATCTGACGGAAGGCGACATCATTTACCAGGATCCCAAAACCGGTAAGACAGAAGACCTGCGGGATAAGAACCCTATTCAGATCCGGGATTTGGGTGTGCGGCTGTCCTTCGTGCCGGAAGACCGGCTGGGTATGGGCCTTGTGGGCAATATGGACATCGTGGATAATATGATGCTTCGTAGCTACCAGAAGGGCCATGGCTTCTTCCTGCATCGGCGGGAGCCCCGTGATCTGGCTGTGAATATTGTGGAGCAGCTGCAGGTGGCAACACCCAATGTGTCTACTCCCGTACGGCAGCTATCCGGCGGTAATGTGCAGAAAGTGCTGGTAGGCCGCGAGATTGCAGCGGCGCCCACTGTGCTGATGGCTGCTTATCCTGTCCGTGGTCTGGATGTGAACGCATCCTACACCATTTACAATCTGCTGAACAGACAGAAAGAAAAAGGCGTGGCAGTAATCTTCGTTGGCGAAGACTTAGACGTGCTGATGGAATTGTGTGACCGGATCATGGTTATCAATTCCGGCCGTGTTACCGGCATTGTGGACGGACGAACTGCCCGTAAGGACGAAATCGGTCTGCTGATGACCAAATCCAAGGAGGAAATGCAAGATGGCGAAAACGGATAAAAAGCATACCCCTTTGGTGCATATTGTCAAGCGGGATCAAGGCGCGATTACCTGGCAAAATAGAATCCTAATCCGTGCTATTGCCATTGTGTTGGCGCTGCTTGTGTCCGGTGTCTTGGTTTCGGTGCTTGCCGATACGGATCCCATGAAGGTTTATGAATCTATGATCTCCGGCGTCTTTGGTACAGAACGTCGTAGATGGAATGCAGCCCAAAGTGTGGCAATGCTGCTGTGCGTATCTTTGGCGGTTACCCCGGCTTTCAAGATGAAATTCTGGAACATCGGTGCGGAAGGACAGGCACTTGTGGGTGGTCTTGCCTGCGCTGCAGTTATGTTCTTCCTGGGCGAAAGCCTGCCGTTGCCCCTGCTGCTGGTGGTTATGATCGTTGCCAGCGTGGTGGCCGGTATGATTTGGGCATTGCTGCCTGCTGTCTTTAAAGCCTTTTGGAACACCAATGAGACACTGTTTACCTTGATGATGAACTATGTGGCCACCCAGCTGGTAGCATGGTTTTTGAAGCAGTATGTGAAGAACGGCTCCGGTGTTATGGATGTGATGTCCGACTATGGTCTGCCGATGATTGGTGAATATAAGTATTTACTGAATGTTTTGCTGGTGGCACTTCTGACTGTGCTGGTGTACATCTATTTGAAGTACAGCAAGCAGGGCTACGAGATCTCCGTTGTGGGTGAGAGTGAAAACACTGCCCGCTATATCGGTATCAATGTGAAAAAGGTTGTCATCCGTACCATGCTGATCTCCGGCGCGCTTTGCGGCGTTGCAGGTCTTCTGTTGGTGGGTGGTACCAACCACACCATCAGCACCACCACCGTTGGCGGCCGTGGATTCACAGCCATTATGGTGTCCTGGCTTGCTAAGTTTAACCCGCTCTTTATGGTGCTGACCACATTCTTGATTATTTTCCTGGAGCAGGGCTCCAAGCAGCTGACTTCCGATTTCGGTATTTCCAGTTCTGTTGCGGACATCAGCACCGGCATCATCCTGCTGTTTATTATCGGCTGTGAGTTCTTCCTGCAGTATCGTATTGTGTTGAACCGGAATAGAAAGGAGGTCACAAAATGATTGCTTTTCTTGTGAGTGCGATTCGTTTGGGTATGACCTTCCTGCTGGGTTCTACCGGTGAGACAATCACCGAAAAAGCGGGCCATCTGAACCTGGGTCTTCCCGGTGTTATGTGTATGGGCGCAGCCTGCGGCTGTTATGCAGAGTATGCCTACCTGACGGATGCAGGTATGGAGTATTCTCCTTTGCAGGCAGTAGTGATCCCTATTTTGGCAGCCCTGCTGGGCGGCGCTGTGATGGGTCTGCTGTTCAGCTTCTTCACCGTTACCCTCCGGGCTAACCAGAATGTGACCGGTTTGGCGATTACCACCTTTGGTGTAGGTCTGTCCGAGTATATTATCGAAGAGGCTGACGTGATCTTCTCCAAGGCCAGCAAGCACTTTACCGCTCCGCTGATTCCCTTTGCAGAGGATTTGGGCTCTTTCGGCAAGCTGGTTTTGGGCTACGGTATCTTCGTTTACCTGGCCTTGGCCATTGCTTTGATTACTACCTATGTGCTCAATAAGACCCGTGTAGGCCTGCATCTGCGTGCAGTGGGCGAGAATCCTGCAACTGCCGATGCTGCCGGTATCAATGTGTCCCGGTATCGCTATATTGCAACTTGCATTGGCTGCGGTGTGGCCGGTTTGGGTGGTCTGTCCTTCATTATGGACTACCTGAACGGTATGTGGGAGTACTGTGTGGACGCCATTGGCTGGCTGTCCCTTGCACTGGTTATCTTCACTGTCTGGAAGCCCAACTGGGCAATTCTGGGTTCTTTGGTCTTTGGCGCGCTGTATGTGGCCAGCAGCTACATTCCCGGTGTCAGCTTTGCAGGCAAGGAACTGTTCAAGATGCTTCCTTATGTTGTTACCATCCTGGTGCTGATCGTTACCAGTATGCGGAACAGACGGGAGAATCAACCGCCTCAGAGCCTGGGCCTTTCCTACTTCAGAGAAGACAGATAAACCAAATAAAAATCCCCGATGCTTGAAGTGAAGCATCGGGGATTTTGTTTTGTAAATTACACGCCGGAGTAAGCAGCGAAGCCTGCGTCCACGGGCAGCACCACGCCGGTGATGGCGGAAGCGCTTCTGTCGTCACACAGGAACAGAGTTGCGCCGATCAGCTCGTCAGCGTCCACGAAGCGGCCGGTGGGCGTGCCGTTCAGGATCTTAGCGGAACGGGCAGTGGGAGTGCCATCATCGTTGAACAGCAGTGCCTTGTTCTGAGCGGATACCAGGAAGCCGGGAGCGATAGCGTTGCAGCGAATGCCGGTACCGGCGAAGTGGGTAGCCAGCCACTGGGTGAAGTTGGAAATGCCGGCCTTAGCGGCGGAGTAAGCGGGGATCTTGGTCAAGGGGGTGTAGGCGTTCATGGAAGAGATGTTCAGAATGACGCCGGCCTTCTTGGCCACCATATCCTTGGCAAAAGCCTGGGTGGGGAGCAGCGTGCCCTGGAAGTTCAGTTTGAACACAAAGTCCACACCGCTAGCCTCCAGATCGAAGAAGGACTTGCCGCCCTCCTTGGCCTCGTGCTGATACTCGTTGTCGGTGGTAGCGCGGGGGTTGTTGCCGCCGGCGCCGTTGACCAGAATGTCGCAGGGACCCAGGTCGCGGAGAACTGCCTGGTGGACTTCCTCCAGGGATTCGGGCTCCAGGACGTTAGCCTTGTAGCCTTCGCAGATGAAGCCTTCGGCCTTCAGCTCGTCAGCCAGCTTCTTGACGGCTTCCTCGTTCAGGTCCAAAGCAGCGACCTTAGCGCCGCACTGTGCAAATGCACGGGCCATAGCGCCGCAGATCAGACCGCCGGCACCGGTAACCACGGCTACTTTGCCGGTATAATCGATGTTCAGGGGAAGATTCAGCATAATCATTTACCTCCAATTAGCTGTTGTTTAAGATATGCCTATTGTAGCACAGGTTTTTCTGTATAGCAACAGGCGGAACGGAAATTATTCTTTGGAAAGGGTATTCTTTTTGCCCATTACCAGCTTGCCGGCGAACATGATCATGGCAAAGACGATCAGGTAGAACGCAACAGGCAGGGCGAACTTGCCTTCTTTTTGGGCGTTCAGATAGGGAGTGATGCCGTGGGCATAAATGGCGGCAAAAATCATAAACAGACAAGCCACGATAGATGCGATAGGCAGAATGAAACGCTTGAAAGCGCCCAGGTCTTTTTCTTTCTTCATCCACATAATAAACATGGGAATGTACATGCCGTAGATGGTGATGATGGGAAGTTCGGAAGAGTCAAAGTTAAACAAGCCGAACCAACCGGAAGTCAGATTTGCGCCGTAGAAATAGACCATCCACAGGCAGCTGGTAAGCAGACCCCAAATGGCGGAATTGGAAACCATATTGGTAGCGGGGTCGACTTGCTGGAACATTTCGGGCTTGGGACCCTGACCACGGGCGGCGATGGCATACATACTCCGGGTGACGGCCACCATCAGACCATTCAAAGTGCCCAGGCAGGAGATGACGATGCAGATGTTCAAAAGTGTGCCACCCACAGAACCGAAGATATTGGTGAAGGCGATGGTAGCGCCCTGTTCCATCAGAACCTTGTTGCTGGCGCCACCGGCTACACCCACATAGTACAGAACATAAGCAGCTACGACAACCAGGGAGCCAACAACCAAAGCGATGGGCAGGGTCTTCTTGGGGTTCTTCAGCTCAGCGTTGATGGAAGTAGCCACGATCCAGCCCTCGTAAGCGAAGACAGTGGCGACGATGGCGGCGAACAGGCCGCTCATAGTGGTGCCGCCCTTGGGCAGGCCGACGATCTCGGTGAAGTTCTGGGGTAGAGTACCCTTAACGCTGCCTACGATCACACCCACGACAGCCATCAGAACGATGGGAATGAACTTGATAATGGTAGCGCTGACCTGGAATTTGCCAGCCAGCTTGGGGGAGAATGTGTTGAGGGCATAAGAACCGATCAGGAACAAGCTGGCAATGGTCATAACCTCAGCGCTCACTAAACTCCAGCCGAAGATCACACCGAAGTAACGGGCGGAGAGCCAGGCCAAAACGCCGGTCATAGCGGGGTAGTAAACATTTGCCAAAAACCAGGCCAGATAGTAACCGTAGGTGCTGCCGCAGGTAGCTTCCGCGTAGTCCACAACACCGCTGACCTTCTCATAACGGCCGGCCATCTGGGAGAACTGCAGGGAGCAGATGATCATCAGCAGACCGGTGATCACCCAGGCCACGATGCCCAAAGGCATATTACCGCCGGTAGCTTCCAAAACATTTTGAGCTTTGAAGAACAAACCGGAGCCGATAACGGTGCCGACTACCATACAAATAGCGGTGAACAGACCGTACTTTCTTTCCAATTTTGTGCTCATAAATCAACCTTCTTTCTTTGCGATACATAATACGTACCAGATTACTGATAGTATAGCATAGAAATGGTGGCTACACAAGCAAAATAATTGGGAATGAAATATCATGAAAGCTATTGACAAAATCGCGACAGTGTGTATAATTGTATACAAAAATGCAAACATAAGAGAAAGGGAGGATCACAATGCTGGAAATATCCAACAGAACCAATTTGTTAGAGCAGAAGTCCTATAAGTACACCTTGCAGGATATTACTGAACCCAATCTGCAGCGGGACATTTACACGGAGGGCGCAGTCCCTAAGGTGTCTTTCAATCACCGTCGGGTGCCGCTGAATATGCCTGAGGAAATTTGGATTACGGACACTTCCTTACGGGACGGACAGCAGTCAGTGGAACCGTATACCGTAGATCAAATTGTAAAGATTTACAAATTGCTTAACAAGCTGGGCGGTCCTTACGGTATTATTCGACAAACGGAATTTTTTATCTACAGCAAAAAAGACCGGCAGGCTGTTGAAAAGTGCATGGAGTTAGATCTAAAATTCCCGGAGATCACCACCTGGATTCGGGCGAGCAAGGATGATTTCCGTCTGGCGCGGGATATGGGTATTAAGGAAACGGGCATTTTGGTTTCCTGTAGTGACTATCATATTTTCAAAAAGATGAAAATGACCCGTAAGCAAGTGGTGGATCACTATCTTGCTACGGTTTGTGAAGCTTTTGAGGCAGGGATTGTGCCCCGCTGTCATTTAGAGGACATTACCCGTGCAGATTTTTATGGCTTTGTTGTGCCCTTTGTCAATGAACTGCAAAAGCTCTCTCAGCAGGCGGGTATTCCGGTGAAAATCCGGGCCTGTGACACCATGGGCTACGGTGTGCCCTATACGGAAGCTGCGCTGCCCCGTAGTGTGGCGGGTATCATTTATGGTTTGCAGCACTATTCCGATGTGCCCAGTGAGCTTTTGGAGTGGCACGGCCACAATGATTTTTACAAGGCGGTTGCCAATGCATCTACAGCCTGGCTCTATGGCGCGTCTGCAGTCAATTGCTCTTTGCTGGGCATTGGCGAGCGCACCGGAAATATCCCATTGGAGGCAATGGTGTTTGAGTATGCCTCTTTGCGGGGTTCTTTGGATGGAATGGATCCCACGGTGATTACAGAAATCGGCGAGTTCTTCCAGAAGGAAGTGGGCTACTATGTGCCGGATATGACTCCCTTTGTGGGTCGGAATTTCAATGTGACCCGGGCAGGTATTCACGCCGATGGCCTTATGAAGGATAAGGAGATTTATACGATTTTTGACACAGAAAAGTTATTGAACCGGCCTGCTACAGTACAGCTTGGGAAGGCATCTGGCCTTGCGGGTATTGCCTACTGGATCAATCAGAATTACCGGCTGCCTGAAAGCGACAGACTCGACAAACGGGATCCTTTGGTGGTAGCCTTAAAGGCATGGATAGACAAAGAATACGAGGACGGACGGCAAACAGTGTTATCCAATAAGGAACTGGAAAGCAAAATTGCCGAACTGGCCCCCGACAGATTTGAAGGAGTATAAGCTATGAAGACCTTTCGCACTACCTCTTTGGCAGATCAAGTATTTGAGAAATTGGAAAATGATATCATCCACGGTGTTTATCAGCGAGGAGAGCTTTTGACAGAACTGAAGTTGGTGGAACAGCTGGGAGTTAGCCGCACACCGATTCGGGAGGCGTTGCGCCGCCTGGAGCAGGAACGGCTGATCGAAGAGACGGGAAAGGGTTCTCTGGTTTTGGGCATCACCGCTGACGACCTGTTGGATATTATGAATATCCGGGAACGAGTCGAGGGCTTGGCTGCCTATTATGCCTGTGTGAATATGACCGACGAGGGTAGGGAAGAATTGGCCCATATTGTGGATCTGCAGGATTTTTACTTTGCAAAATGGGATACCGAGCATCTGCGCCGGGCTGACGATATGTTCCACGATGCAATCTGCGAACTGAGCAAGCGCACGGTGATTCGGGATACCTTACAGCCCCTGTACCGGAAGACCCGCCGCTACCGGAAGACTGTTATGCAGGATAA
Organism: Oscillospiraceae bacterium; assembly: GCA_017561205.1. Taxonomy (GTDB): domain Bacteria; phylum Bacillota; class Clostridia; order Oscillospirales; family Oscillospiraceae; genus Faecousia. The sequence continues at coordinate 17,258 of JAFZDL010000114.1, forward strand.
GGAACGGACAGCGCTGTCTCTGCAGGAACATCACGCCATTGTAGAGGCACTGCAAAGCGGTGATCCGGAAAAGGCCAGAGCGGTTATGGATGCCCATATGGTAAAAGTAAAGGACTATATGCTGGGGAGGTATGAAAAATGGGAATGACTCTTGCACAGAAAATTATCGCGTCCCATAAGCTGGATGGGGATATGACCCCCGGCACGCCGGTGGCTTTGCGAATCGATCAGACACTTACCCAGGATGCCACCGGCACAATGGCCTACTTAGAGTTGGAGGCAATGGGCATCGACCGGGTAAAAACCGAGCTGAGTGTCGCCTATGTGGATCATAATACCCTGCAATCCGGTTTTGAAAATGCCGATGACCACCGGTATTTGCAGACAGTTGCCGCCAAATACGGCGTGTATTTCTCCCGGCCCGGCAATGGCATCTGCCATCAGGTGCATTTGGAGCGGTTTGGCAAACCCGGCAAGACATTGATCGGCTCCGACAGCCATACCCCCACTGCCGGCGGCTTGGGCATGCTGGCCTTTGGTGCCGGCGGCCTGGATGTGGCAGTGGCTATGGGCGGTGGCGCCTATTATATTGATATGCCCAAAATGTTTAAGGTGGAGCTGACCGGTAGCTTGCGCCCCAATGTCACCGCCAAGGATGTGAGCCTGGAGCTTCTGCGAATCCTTTCTGTTAAGGGCGGCGTGGGAGCGATTGTGGAATGGGGCGGTGAGGGTGTCAAGACCCTGTCCGTACCCCAGCGGGCAACCATCACCAATATGGGCACAGAGCTGGGAGCGACAACCTCTATTTTTCCTTCCGATGAAGTGACCCGGGCATTTCTGAAGGCCCAGGGAAGAGAGGAAGATTACATTCCTCTGCAAAGCGACCCGGATGCGGTCTATGACCGGGTGATTTCCATAGATTTGTCTGCTTTGAAGCCCATGATCGCTTGTCCCCACAGCCCGGATAATGTGGTGCGGGTGGATGCTGTAGCCGGAACAAAGGTAGACCAGGTCTGCATCGGCTCCTGCACCAATTCTTCTTTACAGGATATGCTGCAGGTGGCGGCAATGCTCAAGGGAAAAACTGTCCATCCCGGGGTGAGTCTTTCCGTTTCCCCCGGTTCTAAACAGGTGCTGCGTATGCTGGCGGATTGCGGTGCGCTCAGCGACATCCTTGCGTCCGGTGCCAGAGTGCTGGAATGTGCCTGCGGTCCGTGCATCGGAATGGGCTTTGCGCCCAATTCCGGGGGCGTGAGCCTGCGAACCTTTAACCGGAACTTTTTGGGCCGCAGCGGCACAAAGGATGGACAGGTCTACTTGGTTTCTCCAGAAACCGCGGTGGCTTCTGCCCTGAGCGGTGTGATCACTGACCCGACCGCATTGGAGCCGGTGACAGCTTTGCCAATACCGGGACAGTTTACCGTAGATGATTCTGCGATTTTGCCGCCCCTTTGCCCGGAAGAAGCGAAAACTGCCCAGGTGCTCCGGGGGCCAAACATCAAGGAATTTCCCAAGGGTAAGCCTTTTGCGGATAGCTTGGAAGCCCAGCTTGTGTTGAAGGTGGAGGACAATATTACCACCGACCACATTATGCCTGCCGGCGCGAAGATTCTGCCCTACCGTTCCAATATCCCCTTCTTGTCCCAATTCTGCTTCCAGGTCTGCGATCCGGAATTTTCAGAGCGGGCCAAGGCAGCCGGCGATGGGGTGATCGTGGGCGGCAGCAATTACGGACAGGGGTCTTCCCGGGAGCATGCGGCTTTGGTGCCGATGTATTTGGGAATCCGCTGTGTGATTGCCAAGAGTTTCGCCCGGATTCATATTGCCAACCTGATCAATGCAGGTATTCTACCGCTGACCTTTGCAGATCCTGCTGACTATGAAAGTTTGACCCAGGGAAGCAAGCTCAGCTTCCAAAACCTCAAGGCAGGGATTGGTGCAGGCGTTGTGGAAATGATAGATGAAGCCACCGGCAGAAAAATCCCCTTGCATTGCCAATTGACACCCCGGCAGCAGAAAATCCTGCTGTGTGGTGGCCTGTTGAATTATACAAAGGAGATGAGCTGAAATGGAACAGGTGTTGAAGCAATTTGAGGTACTGCTGCGCGAACAGCTTCAGCGGCTGGAAACCCTGGATAAGCCCCAAAAGGCCTTTTCTGCAATGGAATCTGTCACTGTGGGTATCATTCCCGGTGATGGCATAGGCGCTGTGATTGTTCCCCAGGCAGTGCGTGTGTTGAACCGCTTGTTAAAGGACGAAATTGCAGATGGCCGGGTGGTGCTTAAGCACATTGACGGATTGACCATTGAAAACCGTTTGGCCCGGAATCAGTCGGTTCCGTCAGAGGTACTGGAGGAAATTAAAGCCTGTGATGTTTTGTTGAAAGGCCCTACCACCACCCCCAACGGCGGCAGTATGGAAAGCGCCAATGTGACGCTCCGCCGTGAACTGGATTTGTATGCCAATGTGCGGCCTGTAGTCGTTCCGGAGGAGAATATTGATTGGATATTCTACCGGGAAAATACCGAGGGTGAGTATGTGCTGGGCAGCCGGGGTATCGAACTACCGGGTATGGCAGTGGATTTTAAGGTGACTACCGATGCCGGAACACGTCGGATTGCCCGGGCAGCTTTTGATTATGCCCGGCAAAATGGCAAAACCCGCGTGACCGTGGTGACAAAGGCCAATATTATGAAGAAAACTGACGGCAAATTCTCAGCCATTTGCCGGGAGGTTGCCGCAGATTACCCGGAGATTACCACGGACGAGTGCTATGTGGATATTATGACCGCAAATCTGATAAATCCTGATGTTCGAAGCGGCTTCCAAGTGATGCTGCTTCCCAACCTTTACGGAGATATCGTTACAGACGAGGCGGCGCAGATACAGGGCGGTGTGGGAACAGCCGGCAGCGCGAATATTGGCAACCAATACGCGATGTTTGAGGCGGTCCACGGCTCGGCCCCGGCCTTGATGGAGGCGGGCTTGGGAGAATATGCCAATCCGGCCAGTATTCTAAAAGCTACGGCAATGCTCCTGCGGCACATCGGCAGGACAACGGCGGCCCAAAAGCTGGAAAATGCCTTGCAGATATGTTCCATTGCGCCCACCGGCAAGGCCGATGGCCCTACGGCAAAAGAATATACCGACAACCTACTTGCGATACTGTAAACATAAGGCTTCCTGGAAAGGAAGCCTTATTGCTTTTTCGCGGAAAATATGGTATGATAACATAAATAAAAGGGAAGGAGTACCTAATAATGAACAAGAAATCCCTGTGGCAGATGCTGAAATATGCCATTTTCTCCGTGTCCGCCGGCCTGATCCAAACCGGAAGCTTTATCCTGTTGTACAATGTGCTTTTACAGGAGAAGTGGTACAGTTTTTCCTACATAGTGTCCCTGGCGCTTTCCGTCCTTTGGAATTTCACCCTGAACCGGAAGTATACCTTCCAGGCCGTGGTGAATGTGCCTATCGCCATGCTGAAAGTGGCGGCTTTTTATCTGGTGTTTACTCCGGTGTCTGCCTGGTTGGGTCAGATTGCGGAAACTGCCGGCTGGAATGGCAATTTGGTGCAGATTTTGACTATGTTTGCTAACTTTGTGTTGGAATTTGCCTATTTTAAGTTCGTGGTATTCAAGGGCAAGGACGAAAAAACGCAGAAGTAAAGAAAATTTCCGTCAAAAGCTTGCAAGATTTACCCATTCATGCTATGATATCGTAAATGATTGCGGCCATCCCGCAATATAAAATAAGGAGGAACACTATGACTTCCAGTGAAAAGAAGCAACTGCAAATCACTGCCTGTAAAGTCCGCATGGGTGTAATTGAGTCCACCTACGGTGCGAAAGCAGGCCACCCCGGCGGCTCTTTGTCCGCTGCGGAGGTTTATACCTACCTGTACTTTAAGGAAATGAACATCGATCCCAAGAATCCCAAGTGGGAAGACCGGGACCGCTTCGTTCTTTCTAAGGGTCATACCACCCCTGGCCTGTACTCTGTGCTGGCTAACCGTGGTTTCTTCCCTGTGGAAGACCTGCCCACCTTCCGTCACATTGACTCCTACCTGCAGGGCCACCCCAATATGAATATGGTTCCCGGCGTGGATATGTCCACCGGCTCTTTGGGTCAGGGCATTTCTGTGGCTACCGGTATGGCACTGGCTGCCAAGCACACCGGCAAGACCAACCGTGTCTACGCTTTGCTGGGCGACGGTGAGATCCAGGAAGGTCAGGTTTGGGAAGCTTGTATGGCTGCTGCCCACTACAAGCTGGACAACTTCTGCATCATCGTGGACAACAACGGCCTGCAGATCGACGGCAACATCGCCGACGTTATGAGCCCCTATCCCATCGTGGACAAGCTGGTGGCTTTCGGCTTTGAGACCGTGGAAGTGGACGGCCATGACTTCGATGCTCTGGAAGCTGCTTTTGCTAAGGCCCGGGAAACCAAGGGCAAGCCCTTCGCCATCGTGATGAAGACCGTCAAGGGCAAAGACGTTTCCTTTATGGAGAACGACGCCGGCTGGCACGGCAAGGCTCCCAACGATGCTGAGTACGCACAGGCTATGACTGAACTGAAGGCCAAGCTGGCAGAACTGGAGGCATAATTATGGCAGAGATTAAGAAGATCGCAACCCGCGACAGTTATGGTAACGCCCTGAAGGCTCTGGGCGCTGAATTCGATAACCTGGTGGTTCTGGATGCCGACCTGGCAGGCGCCACCAAGACCGGTACCTTTATGAAGGCATTCCCCGAGCGTCATTTCGATTGCGGTATCGCCGAGGCTAACATGATCTGTATGGCCGCCGGTATGTCCACTGCTGGCCTGGTGCCTTTTGCATCCAGCTTCGCAATGTTCGCTGCCGGCCGTGCTTTTGAGCAGGTTCGTAACTCCATCGGCTACCCCCACTTGAATGTGAAGATCGGCGCAACTCACGGCGGTATCTCTGTTGGTGAGGATGGAGCTTCCCATCAGTGCTGTGAGGACTTTGCTCTGATGCGTTCCATCCCCGGTATGGTGGTTATGAGCCCCGCTGACGATGTGGAAGCACAGGCTATGGTCCGCGCTGCTTACCTGCATCAGGGTCCTGTTTATATGCGCTTTGGCCGCGCCGCTGTGCCCGTTATCCACGAAGAGGGCATGAAGTTTGAAATCGGCAAGGGTGAAGTTCTGAAGGAAGGCACCGATGTGGCTATTATCGCCAACGGTCTGATGGTTAACGAGGCTCTGGTGGCTGCTGAAGAGCTGGCTGCCGACGGCATCAACGCTATGGTCATCAATATGGCTACCATCAAGCCCCTGGACGAGGAGCTGGTGCTTGCTGCTGCTAAGAAGTGCGGCAAGGTCATCACCTGCGAAGAGCACTCCGTCATCGGCGGTTTGGGCGAGGCTGTTTGCGCAGTCCTGTCCGAGAAGTGCCTCACTCCCGTTAAGCGCATCGGCGTCAACGACGAGTTCGGTCACTCCGGCCCCGCTGCAGCTCTGCTAAAGCAGTTCGGCCTGTGCAGCGAGAATGTTGTGAAGGTCGCTAAGGAATTCTGCAAGTAATATCTAAAAGGAACCCCCGGATGTGTTTTGAACAGAACCAGTAAAAACGGACAATAGATAAAAATCCCCCTTAATGTAGGATAATAACTACATTAAGGGGGATTAATCATGTCAAAACGAAAGTATACAAACTTGAAGATACGCTTGCCCGAAATCAAGGCAATGATAGAAGAGGGAAAGAGCCATAGTGAAATAGAAGAATATTTTGGATTAACCGGAGAACGCCCGATCCACCATCTACTGAAGCAGGAGCATCGCAGAGAAAAGAAACTGGCGGCAGGCATAACACCGAAACCCAAGGGTCGTCCACAAAAAAGGCCATTAACCAGCACAGAAGAATACGAGCGAGAGATATCCAGACTTCAAATGGAGAATAGGTTGTTGCGGGATTTTCTGCAGTCCGTGGAAAGGAAGTGAGTCCAAAGGTAAAGTATGCAGTTATCTACCGTCACAGGAACGAATATCCGGGATCTGTATGATAACAGTATTGTTGCATATAAGACTGCAACACAGCAAACAGTCAATCTCGTTTTGGACGCGATTCGGCTGGCAATGAAGAATGAGAAAAAAGAGTCGCTGCGGAATTGCAGATCCACAGCGACCAGGGCTTTCAATATACCTCACACGGATATTTTAAGCTAACTCAATCTTACGGCATTACGCCGTTAATGTCAAGTAAGGGTAATCCATATGACAACGCAATGGCAGAAAATTTCTTCTCGATCTTGAAAACAGAGTGATCTACCGGCATAAGCCAAAGACATTTCTAGAAGCAAATAATCTGATTGACAGATATATTCATTTCTATAACCACGAGCGTATTCAGTTAAAAACTGGAGTGGCGCGCGTCAGCGGCGCCACTCCGATTAAACTTAATATTTCCTACACTGGGGGTATTTTTGTGCTGTCCGCACAAACTGGGGCACTTCACTTTGAATTTCGGGGATTAAATTATTATGGATTATTACGGGTAAAAGTTCCGCAGATGGAACCATCAAAAATGTGGATTCGGAAAATGTATAAAAAGAGAAAGCTCCACTCCATAAAATAAAAAGTCCCAAAACTTTACGACTTCGAGACTCGTTGGCGGAGATAAGTGCAAACAAACCGCTGACCTCTTGAATGCCATCCCGCCTCAAACGCAAGAAATAATGTATATAAATGCAAATAATGGACGTAATGGACGTATAAGAATGAATAAAAGTCCATAATATGCAATTCGGTCTATTGTGTTCTGCAACAAATAGTGGTCAAATAAGGGTCAAAATAGTTCCGCAAAAAATTCAAAAAGTTCCGCGGCCATTTTGAACCGCCAGATGAAAGGAATGAAACTTCAATGAACTACTGTTCTGTTCGAGAAACAGCCGAAAAATGGGGTGTTTCCGAGAGATTTGTGCGAAAAATGTGTCAAGAAGGGAGAATCGAAAATGCGATTTGGGACGAAAAAACATGGCTAATTCCTTCCGGAATTGAGAAGCCTGAACGCAAAAAATACGAAAGAAAAACGGGCGAAATTGCCCTAAATCCGGACCTTTCAGAGTATGCAAAACGCATCGTCCGGCAGAGAATTAAGAACAATCACTATGGTATTTATGAGTATATTCAGCTAAATTTAACCTATTCTTCCAACAGAATGGCCAGTAATCGATTAACGAGAAATGAGGTGGAAGAGGTCTACCACACCAATAAAATCACTACCAGCTTTGAACCTGCGAAGGTAGATGACATCATCGAAACGGTCAATCACTTTGCAGCTGTCCGGTACGTGATCGACAACATCACCTCACCAATGACCGCCGTGTTTATCAAGCGGCTGCACCATATTCTTACATACGGCACCTATGCCGACCGGAAAGAAAAGATCCGGCCTGGAGAGTATCGCGTCTCCAAAACAGATGTTGGCATACCGGCAAAGGAGATCACTCCTGCGGTGTCTGCATTGATCAGAGAGTACGAGAAGGGTCTTGTTACCCTTGATCGTATCCTGGACTTCCACGTACACTTTGAAAGGATTCGCCCCTTTGAGGACTACAACGGCCGTCTGGGCAGGTTGATTATGCTAAAAGAATGTCTTCGCCACGAAATCGACCCGTTCATCATCGATGACAAACGGCGCAATCTTTACATGAGAGGTATCCTCAGCTGGGACGATGATCCAAAGGTGTTTAGGGAGCTCGCACAGGGCGCACAAGCCCGCCTCCGTGGCAAATGGGATCTCTTCCGCCTCATGGAATACTGCCGCCCACCCTCCGGCCGTGGCGCTAGATAAAATAGATAGGGCGACCCATTAGGGTCGCCCTAAAGTAGGGATTATTTAAAAAGATTAATAGACATACTTACAAGCCGGTTAGAAATCAACATTAGCGGCCTTTGAAGTTCTTTCTGTGACTTGATTAAGTATTCTAAGTCCATTGAATGATCGCCGATAAACGATAAATATTCCTCTGTTTTTTCTTGGATAAACTTCATATCGTCTTCAATGCCGAAAACATCTTGAATGTTTAAGAGGATTTGGAGTTTGTTGCTAATATCGCGATTGCGCATTAAAATTTCTTCGCGAGACTATCCGGTGAAGTCATAGGATTTTTCACTATCGACCAATAGCCGCAATTTGCTGATTAGTTCTAGCAATATTTCCTTCTGCTTTCTTTTATCACTTTTTCGCTGAACTAGGTAGTATGAAATTACTACTGCAATGAGAATAGTAATAATATTTACTGCAGAGGCGTTCCAAAATTCACTGTTGTGACGGATATTATAAGTGACAAATACTGCAAATGGAACAAAAAACAGTGCGATGGGGATCCATGATTTTTTGTCCTTTTTGTTCATGATCAGAATTGAACCCCCTTCTCAATTAGTTGATCCTTAATGTAGGATTCGATTTTTGCGAGCCATGCGGGTTCTTCGTCCGAAATAATGATAATATTTAGAATATCAGGATCAGCAAATTCGCGAACTAGACCGCCAAAAGCTTCTTCCAAGAAAGACGTGGCGTATCCAAAGCCGCCATCAAGAATGACGGTGAGATTTTGCTTGGATGCTTTAGCTTTGAGATAGTTTGGCTTTAAGATTTTTTCTCTAAAGTCCTCACCGGAAAACGGACCTTCTTTGATAAGACGACCACCTGGCATTTTTGTATAATCGGCAGCAATATTAACTGTAATCATATAATCCTCCTTATTTTGCGATATCCCATGAGAATAATGTTCCTTCAAAATACGAACTCATATTCTGCGCTGTAATTAAACCATCATTGTTAACGAGGCACTTAGCCCTACAAGAGATAATTTTGAGATTGCATATTTGATTGTTTTTGCAGTCTTCATATATTCCCGGAAGTCCCTTGCCTCTATACGCTAATTTGGTCTCACTTCTAGAATAGTCTCCTTTAAGTGCAGATTCCAAATACACCGCATCATTATTGACAGAGAGGATATCTGAAACCTTTTCACGTAGTTTTCGCGAAACGGTGCTTGGAATACCAGAACCAGTGTCCAAAAAAACAAAGTGAACGGCGGAGCCGAGATCTTGAGCAAAAATATACCAGTTAGAGTACATCTCAAGATGCCCATCCAACTCATAGGGTAAATGATATGCATGCTGGTGAGTGTTGGTCATGAGTTCAATAATCATGGGGTACAGACGTTTTGTGCTAGTATAATCTTTGTTGCAATTATTATGGACAAATTCACAGAAAGCACCAGCAAGTATGTTATCTGCATCTGTACCATTATGAATTTTCATAAACCCATTGCTGTCATTTAGCTTTCGTGCATATGGGGCAGAAACAAATTTGAAGAAACCGACATCCTGGAAAACAGCACGAGCAGCCTGGTTTTTAGGCATATTACCTTCACACGCTATTTCAAACACCCGTACTTTCTTGGTGTTGTTAATAATAGCGATTAAATACATTACAGCATCTGGTGTGATAACTTCAACTTGTGACAAATCAAAATATAGTGTATAGCGAGGACCACACTGCTTGATTTTTTCGATAACATCATCGAAGAAATTAAGAGTGGTGTCTGTTGAGTCAAATAGACACAATTCGCGAGGGGCGCAGACAATAAGGCGGTTGGACTTGCCTGCTTTATAGTTAGGGTTTTTCTTTTTAGAACGAGGATTCCGCTTAGAAAAACACAACTTGCGACATCGTGAATCATGAAATATTTTGTTTTTATTCTTTCTCTTTATTTTCTGCATATATATGCTTCCTTACGCTTAATGAGTAATCCTAGTAATATTAGGATATCATACGCAGGTCTTAAATGCAAACATAAAAGGAACAACATCTATCAGGTTGGCAGTATATACTATTCATATGGTAAGGCAAAAGTACTAGTAGTTGTACAATTTTGTGCAACTACTAACATGCCAATGAAGGACATACGATAAAAACAAAATGCCGGCTGCAATTATGCAACCGGCAAAATGTCACTTAATTTCTTGCTCTAATCCAGCAAAAAGTTCAGAACTGAAAAACTCCTCAATTGTAATACCCAAACCATCGCAGAGTTTCTTAATTGTAGAAACAGTAGCACTATTATTTCTACCGCTAACGATGTTGTTTACAGTAGACTGAGTAACACCGCTAATACCACTCAGCTTGTTGATTGAAATATTGCGCTCCTGACATAATTGAATGATTCTTTGCCGGACAGCCTCGCCTACGGTCATGGGTATCACCTCTTTCTAAATAAAATGATACCTATCTGCTATTGAAAAGATTACCCCTTTTGAGTTAAAATAACTCAAAAGGGGTGAAAGTATGCCTGCATGTACATTTTTCGGTCACCGGGATTGCCCAGAGACCATCAAATCAAAGTTAAGAGAAGTGCTCGTAGATCTGATAACTAACCACGATGTGGATATGTTCTATGTGGGCCACCAGGGCCAATTTGATGCCTATGTGCATAGCGAATTGAAGAAATTAAAGCAAGA
>JAFZDL010000019.1 GCA_017561205.1 Oscillospiraceae bacterium
ATCCAAGCATGAAACTGATCATCATTGATACATTTCAGAAGATCCGTAACGACGGTGTGGAGGGCTACAATTACGGTGCGGACTACAACATCCTAACTGCCTTAAAACGAATTGCAGACCGCTTTGACATTTCGATTTTGCTTGTCCACCACACAAGAAAGCAAGGTGCGAAAGATGTGATGGACACCATTTCCGGCACTCGCGGTATCAGCGGTTGTGTGGACGGCACCTTGGTGCTGGAAAAGGAAACCCGGCTGGGTACGAGAGGAAAACTCAGCGCTACCAGCCGGGAATATGAAGACAAAGAATTGATTCTGGAATTTGACAGGCACAGCAAACGGTGGGCCTTGGTGGGTAGTGTGGACGATGAAGAAGTGGAGCCGCCCGATCCGTTACTACTTGCCATCAGTAAGTTTGTCGGCAGAGTTGGAAGATGGAAAGGGACAGCCACGGAGCTGCTTTCGTTTTTGAAAGAGATCAACGGCAAACTGAAGAATCAGCCCAACACACTGACCCGTTATCTCAATGCCCAGAGTGGACCACTCCGGGAACGGTACGGCGTGGAGTACACCCCCAGCCGGGAGAACAATGTGAAGTATATCTGTCTGGAGCCGGTGTGCGATAATTCCGATACTTCCGATGCTTGCGAGGGTGCCTCCAATACCGACAATACCGCACTTATCGGACAGAGTGCCTAAATTCGCCGAAAATTTCGGCGAATTTCCACCGCCGCAAACTATACAAACTAAACCGCGAGCTGTACAATGATGGTGACGAAACATCATGTATCAGCGGAAAGGAGTGAAATGGCAAAGAAACGAACCAACGGCGAAGGTACTATTCGCCAGCGAGAAACCGGCCTTTGGGAGTGTACCATCATGGACGGTTTCCAGCCCAACGGCAAACGCAAGTACAAAAGTTTTTACGGCAGCACCCAGGGTGAAGTCAAGAAAAAGATGAAGGCCTATCTCAAAGCAAAGGAGGAGGGAAGCCTCGCCGCCATGGACTACACCTTCGGCGAGTGGGCGGAAATCTGGTTTGAGAACCACAAGGAGAACATCAAGTCCACCACCCAGGAGAGCTACCGCTACACCATGCGGATTCTGCAAGGGCATTTCGGCAGACGAAAGATGAATCAGATCAAGGCTTACGACATTGAGCAGTTTCTGAAGAAGCTACGCAAAGACGGAGCTTCCAATTCCCGGCTTGCCCAATGCAGAGGTATGCTGTTCCAGATTTTCAATAAGGCTGTGGCAAACGATCTTCTGGACAAAAATCCCGTAGCTTTTGCGGATAAGCTGCGGAAAGCTCCGCCCCAGCGGAAAGAAACTTTCACTGCCGAGGAAGTGAAGATCCTCCTGAAGAACCTCCCGGAAAATCAAATCGGCTGGAGCATCCGTCTGATGCTGGGAACCGGCATGCGGGGTCAGGAACTGCTTGCCCTGGAACCCAGACACATTTCCGAAGATGGTGCTTTCATCGTCATCGAACAGGCGGTGTCCATGGACAAAGGAACGGCAGCGCTGGGGACTCCCAAATCCTTTGACAGCTACCGCAACATCCCGGTTCCCGAAAACGTCCGCTACTGTGCAAGACTGCTTCGGGATACGCCCAATAAGTATATCTGGGAATCTCCCAAGAAACCGGGCATGCCCTGCAATCCCTCTCACTTCCGGGATCAATTCAAAAAGACTTTGGAAGCCATTGAGGGGGTACGGGTTTTGACTCCCCATTGCTGTCGGCACACCTACGTTTCCCAGATGCAGATGCTGGGTGTTGATCTTGCGACAATCCAGAGCATCGTCGGTCATGCCGATGTAGATATGACCAAGCACTATCTGCATGTGCAGGACCCGGTACGGCTGGCCGCAATCGAGAAATTTTCCAACGTATTTTCGGAGCATCCGAAAGCCTCTCATTTGAACGTATTGGACTTCTTGGAATCGTCGTGATTCTGGTACGATTCTGGTACATAAAGTAACGCGAACCGGGGTGTAACGCCCCGGTTCGGAAAAGACTGATTTTTACAGAAAATTGCCGGTTTTACAAAAGAAAAAGTCCTGAAATCTTACGATTTCAGGACTTCCTGGTGGAGATAAGCGGGATCGAACCGCTGACCTCTTGAATGCCATTCAAGCGCTCTCCCAGCTGAGCTATACCCCCATATTCGGTTTGCTGTGTCAGACAGCTTTTGTATTATAGCATACGAACCGAATTTGTCAAGGGGGTATTTTGGCATTTTTCCTTGATTTTGTAGGTGTTACAATGATGTGTAACAAATAGAAAAAAAGAATAGTGAATAGGGATGTCCTGTGTTAAGGTTGAGTTGTCCAGACAAAACCGAAAGGCAGGTGCCACCCTATTCACTATGAGTAAGATAACACAAGACATGCGGTTTAAGCAAGCGGTAATTGAGTATTCATTCAAAAATGGTGTTACAAAGGCTGCTATCCACTATAAGACCACCAGACAGAATATCTACCGCTGGCGCAAGAAATATGACGGTACACTTCAATCCCTGGCAGACCGTTCCCATCGACCCCACAGCCATCCAAATCAGCATACTGAAGCAGAGATCAAGCTCATCAAGAACATGCGCCGCAGGAACCCCAATGCCGGCTTGGTGGTATTCTGGGTCAAGCTGTGCCAGCGTGGGTACACCAGATCCATCTCCGGCCTGTACCGTGTACTGCGCAGGATCAACGGTAACCCTGTCAAACTGCCAAATCCCAAATACACTCCGAAACCTTACGAGCAAATGAAATATCCCGGGCAAAAGGGGCAGATCGACGTGAAATTTGTTCCTCAAAGCTGCCTTGTGGGAGAAGCTGCAGAGGAAAAATTCTATCAATATACGTTCATAGATGAGTACAGCCGGTTCCGGATACTGAAAGCATACAAGGAACACAGCACTTATTCCTCTGCACAGTTTCTGAAATATGTGGTTAAAAAGTTCCCTTATGCGATTGAGTGTATCCAGACCGATAACGGTTCAGAGTTTACCAACGCGATGAATAACAGCAAAAAAGTCCAGCCAACATTATTTGAGAAAACACTGTCACAGCTCGGGATTCAGCACAAACGCATCAAAGTCTACACACCCAGGCACAATGGAAAGGTTGAACGGAGCCACAGAAAGGATAACGAGGAGTTCTATGCCTGTCATAAGTTCTATTCCTTTGCTGATTTCGAAAAGCAGCTGGCTGTTAGACAACGTCAATATAACAACTTCCCCATGAGACCACTCAACTGGAAGTCACCGAAACAT
>JAFZDL010000020.1 GCA_017561205.1 Oscillospiraceae bacterium
CCTTGTATAGAAAAATGATCAGATGCCGTATAACATTTGCCGAGTTTGGGGTTATACAGCCGTAGCTTGGTCTAAATATTCTTCGAATTTTTCCCTTTTGATCAAAACTCGATTTCCGTTCATGACATAGAAATTCCCGTTGGGGTGCATGTCAACGATCGACCGAAGCTTACTCTCACCAATGTGGTAATACCCGGCAGCCTCTTCGATTGTCAGCGTGTAACGCCGCCAAACCGGGGTAATAATGGTCTTGCAGTTATTGCAGGTGTTCTCCATCAAATTCCTCCTGTTTTCCATAAAATTGCATTAACAACTCATGCACGGCGACCTCAATCAGATCCCGGCTTTTCCAAAACATCTCTGCATCAATTTCCTCTCCGGATTTTGTGCTAAGGGCAAGATGTGTGAGGTTGCAGTTGATTTCCCCTAATAGCTTCAGTATTTCGAAATACGCTACCGGGGGAAACTCGTTCGGACGGATGCCGCAACACAGCTTTCTCAGGTAAGTCTGCTGCGGCAGATTGCATTTCTTTCGGTTGGCTTCCAGCGCCTGGTACTCTTCTTCATCCAGGCGCAAGTGAATTTCATGTGGTCTTGTTTTTGATTTTCCCATGGTTATCTCCTCTCGTGTTATGAAGGGTTTGGGGTTACCCCAAGGTGTGTGGAATGGTTTTGGGACCATTTCGCGATGCTTGCTAAGAAAATGCCATTGCCATTTCCTTAGAGGTCGTCATTTGAAAGGCAGCTCATCGTCCGGGTCGGTTAATACCTCCCATGACGCAAATGACGATTGTGACGATGTTTGGGGGAGCGAGAAAGTGTCGTCATGCTGCTGACGCAGTGACGCAAGGGTCTCGCTCCTCCTTTGATCGTCATTGCCGTCATCATCGTCATTCAGCTGCCAAATCATCAATCTGGCATTCGCTGTCACCTTGTGTTCCATGGTGATGCCCAGCGGCTTAAAGACTTCGTTGAAGTGCCTGGTTATAAGCTTGCTGGCTACATTTGCCTTTGTTGCTTCGTGACCGATAGCGGCAAGCAGCTCCGTCGCCGTACCGGTAAAACTTTTTTCTTTCAGCAGGTAATCAGCTATCTGGAAAAGAAAATGTGGTACGCGCTCACGGCGCAGGCGGTCGGCATCGAGCGCTTCCGTGACCTCCCACACATTCTTTCGCATGGTCATTCTCAGCTGTTTTTCTTCGATGTCACGACCGGTGATGTTCAAAACCGCATCATTGTTAAAATGATTTTCCTTGCGCAGCACCATGCAGGTGTCTGCCACACCGGCGATACCGGTAGAGCCGGTCATGTCATTGAAGACGTTGCTTCCGTCATGCTCCTTGCGGTTGTGGTGGACAAGGAAAATGCACATTTTATGATCGTCTGCGATCTTCTTCAGCGCTGACAAATCCTTGTAGTCCTGGGCATAGGCATTGACCTTGGATGAAACATTGTCCCGGACCATCTGCAGTGTATCGATGAAGATTAGGCCGGTAGAAGGCTGGTTTTCTAGGATGTCTTTGATTTGCCCCTCCAGTTCAGCACCAAGCTTGCCGCAGGAGAAGCCAAAGTGCAGATTGCTTGGTGGAGTATCGACCAGATCTTGCATGCGCTGTTGGATGCGCCAATCCGTATCTTCCAGGGCAAGATAGATCACATCGGTCTTGCTTGTGGGTAGACCCCACACCGGTTCTCCCTGGCTGATCTTTAGACCGAGCCAAAGAACCAACCAGCTTTTACCGATTTTAGAATCGCCGGACAGAATGGCAAGACCGTTGGATAGGATGCCGTCGATCAGCATCCGGGGATGGTCAAGGGGTGTGTAATACAGTGTTTCTGCGTTGATAAGGTGCAGTTTTTCCATGATACTTGTCCTCCTTTCGCGTTTTTATTTGGTAGTAGCATGGTTGTATTCCTCCAATTTTTGGAGGAATGTAGGCCTGCCTCGTTCCGCTCGGTGGCTTTCCGCAGC
>JAFZDL010000021.1 GCA_017561205.1 Oscillospiraceae bacterium
ACGATCTCGCAGGAATAGTCGTGGTTGGCATAGACATTGCGGCCGTTCTCTCTGCGCTGGGTAGTGATGGATGCGTCGGACATTGCTTTCCAAGTCCGGTTCTTCCGATCGGTTGCACCCCAGGTCTTGTAGTGAGTGCCGAGGTAGCGGGTGCGAGTACCAAAGTAGTTCGCAATGATGCCAGCGGCTTGCTCACGAGTTACGCCGGTCAGTTCGATTTCTACGCCGAAGTTCTGTTCCTTGATCAACATTATAAGTTTCCTCCTTGACATTTGACACCGCTATGACTTATAATGGGGGTGCTCGGGAGGGGCGGTGTTCCCTCCCGGCCCCCAGTTTACTGTGAGAGGTTTACTGGGGCTTTTCTTTTAGTAGTCGGTCGAGTTCTTTTAGGAACTCTTCTTTGGTTTCGGACTTTTCTGCGATTATCTTGATTGCTGTGATTATTGTCTGTGTGTAAGTCATTTCATCAACCTCGGTTTTGATTTGTTCCACCGCTTTGACCTCCTTTCTGTCTATGATTATACACGAAAATCGTGTACTTGTCAATAGGAAAAGTAAAATATTTTCGTGAAAATGTAAAATAATTTTATTGACAGATAAACGAAAATGGTGTATAGTACAATCGAGGTGATGAATATGGCTATTTCAAAGAAAATCAAAACCCTACTGACGGAATGCGATAAGAAGCAGGCCGATCTTCAAGAAGTTCTGGACATGAGCAGCAAGCAGAGTTTGAGCAACAAATTCTCGAATGAGAGATGGTCTGCTGAGGATCTGGCAAAGATCGCTGAGTTCTGCGGCTGCAAGCTGGCGTTTATTTTGCCTAACGGTGAGCGCATCGTCATTGATGCAAACGAATAACCCGCAAAAGGAAAGACCCGGACGCATAAAGCATC
This sequence comes from Oscillospiraceae bacterium, assembly GCA_017561205.1. Taxonomy (GTDB): domain Bacteria; phylum Bacillota; class Clostridia; order Oscillospirales; family Oscillospiraceae; genus Faecousia. Next base: position 900 of record JAFZDL010000021.1, read on the forward strand.
CGGGTCTTGGAGTATGTCTATCGCTTGCTATGTATGTGCGATCCAGTGCGTGTCTTGGTCCTGGTATCTTTGTTTGGCTCCCGGACGATCAGATCTGAAAGCTCACAGTCCAATGCTTCACAGATCAGGTCAAGGTGCTCCAGGTTTACACGCTCGGCAATCTCATGGTACATATCGTTTATCGTTGACGGTCTGATACCTGTTGCCCTGGCAAGGTCTGCTTGCGTCCACCTCCGCTCGCCAAGCCGGGTGGAAAGTAAAATCCTAATCATAGCCATGCTCCTTTGCGGTTTATTCTAACAATTTCATTCTAATTCCGCAGTCATTTGTTAGAAAATAACGCATTTCGTTAGAGCAGTACAAAAAAGGGCTGTCTGCGTGATCGTGATGATCCCGTAGGCAGCCCTCTCTTTCTTTTGCTGTAAAATGCGCTATAATCCTGCACCAGAATGAACCTCAAAATGAACCGCAAAGGGTGGGCGTAGGGCGTTTGCACCTCAAATGAACCTCAATAATTTCAGTTCGGTTCGGTTTAATTCCGTCAAACTCGGTTAAAACAAAAAACCCAAAAACCGTTGCGGTTCTTGGGTTTTTTGAAAAAACATAGGGAAATCAGCGCTTGCTGAACTGGGGAGCACGGCGAGCTGCTTTCAAACCGTACTTCTTTCTTTCCTTCATTCTGGGGTCGCGGGTCATGAAACCGGCAGCCTTCAGAGCGGGACGCAGCTCGGGGTTCAGAGTAACCAGAGCGCGGGAAATGCCGTGACGGATAGCGCCGGCCTGACCGGAAACGCCGCCGCCTGCGACGGTAACAACAACGTCAACCTTGCCAACCAAGTCAGCGGTGACCAGGGGCTGACGGACAACCAGCTTCAGGGTGTCCAGGCCAAAGTAATCGTCGATGTCGCGGCCATTGATGATGATGGAACCGGTGCCGTTTTCGTAAACGCGAACACGGGCAACGGAGGACTTACGACGGCCAGTGCCGTAGTTATACTTCTTCTTGCTCTCGTACATAATCAGTTACCTCCATTAGTCCAGGGTCCAAGCTTCGGGCTTCTGAGCAGCGTGGGGATGCTCGGCGCCCTTGCACAGATGCAGACGGCCAATGCAGTTACGGCCCAGAGTGTTCTTGGGCAGCATGCCCTTAACAGCCAGCTCCATAGCGTAGTCGGAGCGGTTATCCATCATAACACGAGCCTTGGTTTCCTTCAGACCGCCGATCCAGCCGGATACGCGGTAGTAGGTCTTCTGATCCAGCTTCTTGCCGGTCAGGATAGCCTTGTCGGTGTTGATAACGATGACGTAGTCGCCGCAGTCAACGTTGGGGGTGAAAGTGGTCTTGTGCTTGCCGCGGAGCAGGTTGGCGACGGTCACAGCGGTACGGCCCAGGGGCTTGCCGGCTGCATCGACCACATACCACTTGCGCTCGACGGTTTCCAGTTTAGCCAAAGTAGTGGACATTACGTTTTCCTCCAATAGGTAATTTATTTTGACAAAATCAGTAATTTGCAGTACAATACCTGCAAAACGCTTGATTATTAAACCACATCGTTTTGGAAATGTCAACAGCTTTTTTGAAAAAAATTACGCAGCACAGTAAAAACTTTGAAAATCGCGCAAATGCTCTTAAAAACTCTTAAATGCTAACTTCTTATTTTTGTAAATTTTTGGAGGAAACCCAACAATGCAGAAGTTAATCGGCTTAGTCCGCCGCTGTGTGGAAGATTATAATATGATAGCGCCTGGGGATAAAATCGGCGTGGGCGTGTCCGGCGGCAAGGATTCACTGGCACTGTTGGTGTTCCTGGCAGAACTGCGGAAGTATAATCATAACCCTTTTGAAATCGAGGCAATTACAATTGATATGGGACTGGGAATGGATTATACCGGCATCGAAAATCTGTGCAAGGAGTTGGACGTACCATTCCATCTGATCAAAACGGAGATCGGACCAATCATCTTTGACCATCGCAAAGAGAAGAATCCTTGCTCTATGTGCTCCAAAATGCGCCGGGGCGCACTGAACCAGGCTATCTTAGATAACGGTATGAACAAGCTGGCCTTGGGTCACCACTATGACGATGCAGTGGAGACCTTTGTGATGAGCCTTATCTATGAAGGTCGTATCAGTTGCTTCCAGCCTGTTACCGACTTGGACAGAACCGGCATCATCCAAATCCGTCCTATGCTCTATATCCACGAAAAGACCGTGGATAGCTTTGTGACTCGCCGGGAGTTGCCGGTACTTGAGAACCGCTGTCCTGTGGATAAACATACCAAGCGGGAGGAGATCAAAAAACTGGTGTATGATTTGACAGCCACATATCCGGATTTCAAGGAACGGGTCTTCGGTGCCATGCAGCGCTTGCCCCTACCGGAATGGGGCCCCCAGGGCCGCTATAAGCGCCCCACCGACCAAGAATAATTTGTGTAAGGAACGGCGTTAGTGCCGTTCCTTTTTGTATGAAAAAATTTCCACAGGGCATACTGCTATTACTAAAGGAGGCGGTATGGTGTGGTAAAAGGAATCTCCCGGCAGGTGATCGTGGTCCATTCTCCCGATCAAAAGCTATTTGACCAAGCTATTTTTATATTAAAGGATGATGCCGTAAAAGAAGGCATTACCGATGAAATGCTGTTGAAGTCGGCCAATAAACTGCTTGCCAGTGCTTCTCCGGATGCGAAAATACCTATCACCCACTATGGCGCTGTGTGGGCCTGTGCCGGCGCGTTGGTGACAGGCCTTGCCTGGTTTTTGACCGTGCTGTTTTAGCTTGCAAAATTCTGCCCATTATGCTATAATCTCCCCAAATTGTACGTCATTGCGAGGAGCGTAGCGACGTGGCAATCTCACGGATAATTCTCCCTTGTCATTCCGAGCCAGTGCGCACACTGGCGTGGGAATCTCTGGGTGTAAGACTGGTTCTTGAGATTGCCACACCAGTGACATCGGTCACTGGTTCGCAATGACGGTAAAGCTTTGGGAGGCGAACGCATTGGTATTCGGCAATTTGGAAGTGAATAATCCCATTTTCTTAGGCCCGATGGCCGGTGTGACCGATTGGGCTTTCCGTACCATCTGCGCGGTGCTGGGCGCCAATGTGACCGTTACCGAAATGGTCTCTTCCAGGGCTCTTGTGTATAAGGATAAGAAAAGCGCGGCTCTGCTTAAGAAAAATGCCGGCAGCCTTTGCGGCGCACAGATTTTCGGTAATGATCCTGCCATTATGGCTGAGGGTGCGAGACTTGCCCTGGAGATCTCCGGCTGTGATTTTATCGACATCAATATGGGTTGTCCTATGCCAAAGATCGCCAATAATGGCGACGGTTGCGGCTTGATGCGCACCCCGGAACTGGCGGGGGAGATTGTGAAAGCAGTTGTAAAGGCGGTGGATGTACCGGTTACGGTCAAGTGCCGCCTTGGTTGGGATAAAGGCAATATCAATGTGCTGGACTTTACCAAGCGGATGGAAGACAGCGGTGCAGCACTCCTAACTGTCCACGGCAGAACCCGCAGTATGCTCTATTCCGGCGTGGCGGATTGGGATATGATCACCAAAGTTAAAAATCAGCTTTCTGTGCCTGTGATCGCCAACGGTGACATTGTGGACGGACAGACCGCCGTGCGCTGCTTAAAACGCACCGGTGCTGATGGTGTGATGATCGGCCGCGCCACCTTTGGCAACCCCTGGGTTTTTGCCGATACGGCAAAAGCTTTGGCAGGGGAAGAAGGCTATGAAAGACCACCGCTTGCCAGCCGTGTGGATGTGGCTGTGCGGCAGTTTGAACTGGCAAAGGATGACAAGGGTGAGCACATTGCCTGCTTAGAGGCCCGCAAGCATTTTGCCTGGTATCTGCGGGGTGTGGCTTATGCCAATTACTATAAGGAGCAAATTTCCTCCATACAAAAAATGGAAGATATCTACCGGATCGCAGAAGGCATCCGCCGGGATTTGCAATAATTGTCTTGTATGAATATTCCGCCGTTTCACAAGCTACCAAAGAGGTGATTTTGTGAAACGGTGGATTCTTTTTATATTGATTTTTGCTATGCTGCCTTTGCCCGCAGCAAAAGCTGAGCCTATCAAATGGGTGGACTTTCAAATTCCTTATGAATCGCTGCAATATGCGATGCATGTGGACATCGAAACCAAAGAACAGGAAAAGCATATCAGCTGGATCGATGCCCTTGCCTTGGCCGCTTGCCGTACAGGTGGCAAATGCGGCCTTGCCTCGGTGAAAAAAGCGGTGAAGGACTTAAAAGGCGATAAATCTCCCCAAGAGCTTTTGGGCGACACATATAAATACTATTCCTATTATCATGAAGCCTATTCTGCGGTATTGGGCGGCTTGCTGGGCAGCTATGCCGTGGAAATAAATGGGGAGTGGAAACCGGCCTATGGCTTAAAAGCCTTCAGTCCCATCGCTGCCGGGTATGGTTACAGCCATTGCTCCGATTTCGGTAACAGCCGTTCCTTTGGCTTTGCCCGCAAGCATCTGGGCAATGACCTGATGGGCGGATTGGGGACACCTATCGTCGCGGTAGAAGGCGGCGTCGTGGAGGCTATGGGCTGGAACCGCTACGGCGGGTGGCGTATTGGTATCCGTTCCTTTGATTCCAAGCGCTACTATTACTATGCCCACCTGCAAAAGGACAAACCCTTTGCCGAAGATATGTATGTGGGAAAAATTGTTCAGCCTGGAGATGTGATCGGCTTTATGGGCCGCACTGGCTATTCCGATAAGGAAAATGTCAATAATATCGAAACCGTGCATTTGCATTACGGTATGCAACTTGTATTTGATGAGAGTCAAAAAGAATGCAATTCTGAGATCTGGATCGATGTATATCCCATAGTCCGCCTGCTTAGTCAGCACCGCAGCAGTGTGGAGAAAAAAGACGGTTGTTTCCAGCGGAAATACACATTCGTGGATTTGGACACGGGAACCCTGTTTGAGGGGGGATAATTTGTGTAGTTTTTTGCAGAAAAATTTGCCAACAATATTTGACAAACCGGCACTTCCTGTGTTATACTTTTTAGGATAAAAAATATGGGAAGGAGAACGGAATGATGAGCGCACAGATGAAGCTGAAAATGGTTGGTTTCTGTGATGGCGGTATTGTTTCTTCTTTTGCCCCTTTGTTGGATCGGCTGTCTGTTGATGACGTATCTGAATATGCTGTTTTTCCCGGCTTTTGTGATGTGCATGTGCATTTCCGTGAGCCGGGTTTTTCTTATAAAGAGACCATTGAAACAGGCTCTAAAGCATCCGCGCGGGGCGGCTATACCGCTGTTTGTACTATGCCGAATTTGAATCCGGTACCGGATAGTGCCCAGAATTTAGGTTTACAACTGAAGATGATTGAGGAGCAGGCTGTGATCCACGTCTATCCCTACGGTGCAATTACCGTAGGCGAAAAGGGTGAGGAAATGGCCGACTTAGAGGGAATGGCCCCTCACTGCATTGCTTTCTCCGATGACGGCAAGGGTGTGCAGAGTGACGATATGATGCGCCAAGCTATGCTCCGGGCGAAGGCTTTGGGTAAGATGATCGTTGCCCATTGTGAAGTAAACAGTCTGCTGAAAGGCGGCTATATTCACGATGGTAAATACGCGCAAGAACACGGCCATAAGGGCATCTGCAGCGCCAGCGAATATGAGCAGATCGCAAGAGATTTGCGCTTGGTGGAAGAGACGGGCTGTGCCTACCATGTTTGCCATATCTCCACCAAGGAGAGTGTGGAACTGATCCGGCAGGCCAAGGCCAGAGGCGTGAATGTCACCTGCGAAACCGGCCCTCATTATCTGACCATGGACGACAGCGACCTGCAGGAGGACGGACGGTTCAAGATGAACCCGCCCCTGCGTGATAAAGCTGACAGAGAAGCTCTGGTCGCGGGTATTGCGGACGGTACCATTGATATGATCGCTACCGACCATGCCCCTCACAGCGCAGAAGAGAAGAGCAAGGGCCTTGCGGGCAGCGCCTTTGGCGTTGTAGGCATTGAAACAGCCTTCCCGGTGCTGTATACCCACCTGGTAAAGCCAGGTATCATTACCTTGGAAAAGCTCATCGACCTGCTGAGCAACAATCCCCGGAAGCGCTTTGGTCTTCCCGCAGGCGGTGACTTCACAGTGTGGAATTTGAGTAAGGAATTTACGGTAGACCCGGAAGCCTTCCTGTCCAAAGGCAAGGCGACCCCCTTTACCGGTTGGAAGTTAAACGGTGAATGTTTGCTGACCGTCTGCGACGGCAAGGCAGTGTATAAAATGGAGGACTAAAGTTATGGCGAAAAGAAAAGATTTAAAAAAGATTCTGATTATCGGTTCCGGCCCTATTGTCATCGGCCAGGCCGCTGAGTTTGACTATGCCGGTACCCAGGCATGCCTTGCCCTGAAGGAAGAGGGCTATGAGGTTGTTCTGTGCAACTCCAACCCCGCTACTATTATGACGGATACTACCATTGCCGATAAGGTCTATATGGAGCCTTTGACCCTGGAGTATGTTGCCAAGATCATCCGCTACGAGCGTCCCGACGCCATTTTGCCCGGCATCGGTGGCCAGACCGGACTGAACCTGGTTATGCAGTTGGAAAAGAAGGGCATTCTGAAGGAATGCCGCGTGGAGCTGCTGGGCACTTCCAGCGCATCCATCGAGAGGGCTGAGGACCGGGAGATGTTCAAGGAGCTGTGTCAGTCCATCGGCGAGCCGGTTATTCCCTCCGAGATCACTTACTCCATCGAAGAAGCCAAGGAGGCTGCCAAGCGAATCGGCTATCCTGTTGTTCTGCGTCCTGCCTTTACTCTGGGCGGCACCGGCGGCGGATTTGCCTATAATGAAGAAGAGCTGATTGAGATCGGACTGAATGCCTTTAAGCTGTCTCCTGTGCACCAGGTGCTGATCGAAAAGTCCGTCAAGGGCTATAAGGAGATCGAATTTGAGGTTATGCGTGATGGTGAGGACAATGCCATCACCATCTGCGGTATGGAAAACATCGATCCCGTTGGTGTCCATACCGGCGATAGCCTGGTGGTAGCGCCCATTATGACCCTGAACGATCACGATCTGAAGATGCTTAATGATTCTGCTATCAAGCTGATCAAGGAACTGAAGATTGCCGGCGGGTGTAATGTGCAGTTTGCGTTGAATCCCCATTCTTCTGAGTACTACCTCATCGAGGTCAACCCCCGTGTTTCCCGGTCTTCCGCTTTGGCATCCAAGGCATCCGGCTATCCCATTGCCCGGGTAACCGCCAAGATCGCTGTGGGTATGACCCTGGATGAGATCAAGATCGCCAACACCAACGCAGCTTTCGAGCCCAAGCTTGACTATGTGATTGCCAAGCTGCCCCGGTTCCCCTTCGATAAGTTCACCTCCGCAACCAACATTCTGGGCACCCAGATGAAGGCTACCGGTGAGGTTATGGGTATCGGCGCAAACCTGGAGGAGGCATTGTTGAAGGGCATTCGTTCTCTGGAGATCGGCGCAAATCACCTGTACCTGTCTAAGTTTGACAATATGAGCGTGGAGGAACTGCTGGAGTACATCAAGGAGTTCCGTTCTGATAATATCTTCGCTATCGCAGAGCTTTTGTACCACGGCGTATCTGTGGAAAAGATCCACGAAATCACCCAAATCACACCCTACTTCCTGGAGGCTATCCGCAATATCATCGATATGGAAGAGCTCCTGCGGGTAAAGATCAATGATTTTGAGACCTTGAAGAAGGCTAAGCTGATGGGCTTTAGCGATAAGTATATCGCCAGATTGTGGAAGTGCGCTGAGATGGATGTTTACAACCAGCGTAAGGAGAACAACCTGTTCCCGGTGTTCAAGATGGTGGATACCTGTCACACCGGCGCTTATATTCCCTACTTCTACTCCACCTATGCAGGTGAGAATGACTCCCGTCTGACCGAAAAGAAGAAGATCATTGTGCTGGGCGCAGGCCCCATCCGTATCGGCCAGGGCGTGGAATTTGACTACTCCACCGTTCACACAGTTATGACTATCCGTGAGGCTGGCTACGAGGCTATTATCATCAATAACAACCCCGAAACCGTATCAACCGACTATACCACTGCGGATAAGCTGTACTTTGAGCCTTTGACTCCCGAGGATGTCATGAATATCATCGAGTTTGAAAAGCCCATCGGCGTTGTAGCTTCTTTGGGCGGTCAGACCGCTATCAATCTGGCCCAGCCCTTGACCGACCGTGGTGTGAAGATCATCGGTACAGATTGCGCTGCTATCGACAAGGCTGAAGACAGAAATGAATTTGAAAACCTGCTCAACGAGCTGAACATTCCCCGGGCCAAGGGCCAGGCTGTCACCAAGATCGAAGACGGCATCGCCGCTGCTGCGGAGATCGGTTATCCTGTGCTGGTGCGTCCTTCCTTCGTGCTGGGTGGTCGTGCTATGCAGATCGTTGCCAACGAGGATCAGCTGCGCCACTACCTGCGTACCGCTGTTGAGATCGACGAGGACAAGCCTGTTCTGGTTGATAAGTATATCGAAGGCCGTGAGGTGGAGATCGATGCCATCTGCGACGGTCGCGATGTGTTCGTTCCCGGTATTATGGAGCTGGTAGAGCGTACCGGTGTCCACTCCGGTGACTCCATCTCCGTTTACCCCACTTTCTCCATCTCTGACAAGGTCAAGGGTATCATTCTGCAGTACGCCAAGAAGCTGGGCCTGGGCATCGGTATCGTGGGCCTGTTCAATATCCAGTTTATCGTGGATAAGGACGACAATGTGTTCATTATCGAAGTTAACCCCCGTTCTTCCCGTACTGTGCCTTTCCTGTCTAAGGCTACCGGTTATTCCCTGGCCGATATCGCTACTGAGGTCATCCTGGGCAAGAGCCTAAAAGAACAGGGCATCTTCGATATTTACCCCACTGAGAAGGATCGTTGGTATGCAAAGGCACCTGTGTTCTCCTTCAACAAAATTCGCGGTCTGGATGCTTACCTGTCTCCGGAAATGAAGTCCACCGGCGAAGCCATCGGCTACGATAGCACTATGAACCGCGCTCTGTATAAGGCTCTCCAAGCTTCCGGTATGCACCTGCAGAACTACGGCACTGTCTTTGCTACCATTGCCGATAAGGACAAGGAGGAGGCCCTGCCGCTGATCCGCCGTTTCTACCAGTTGGGCTTCAATATTGAGGCTACCGAGGGCACTGCTAATTTCTTGAAGGCCAACGGCATCCGCACCCATAAGCTGGGCAAGATTGGTGACGGCAGTGAGGAAATCCCCAATGCTCTGCGCCAGGGCCATATCGCTTATGTGATCAACACCAAGGATCCCGGCAGCGAGGGCAACGACGGCACCCAGATCCGTCAGATCGCAACCGAGTACAATGTATCTTTGTTCACCGCGCTGGATACTGTAAAGGTCCTGCTGGACGTTTTGGAAGAAACCACACTGACCATTTCCACCATCGACGCGTAAGGAGAGGTTATGAAGCAGGGAATCTTTGAAATTATGGAAAACACCGCTCTGACAGAATCCGTCTTCAAGATGGTTCTGTCCGGCGATGTATCCGATATTACCGCGCCCGGCCAATTTGTAAATATCCAGCTGGACGGTCTGTTCCTGCGGCGCCCCATTTCCGTCTGCGATTTGGGCGAAAATACCCTCACCATCATCTATAAGGCTGTGGGCAAGGGTACTGAGCAGATGTCCCGGATGCAGACCGGCAAAAAGCTGGATGTGCTGACCGGTTTGGGCAACGGCTATGACATGACTGTGGCAGGGGAGAGACCTGTCCTGCTGGGCGGTGGCGTAGGCGTGCCCCCTATGTACTTGCTTGCCAAGCAGTTGTTGGCAATGGGCAAGAAAGTGACTGTCATTTTGGGCTTTAATACCGAGAGTGAAATCTTCTATGAGAAGGAATTTATGGCTCTTGGCGCCGATGTGATCGTTACCACTGTGGACGGCTCCCGTGGCATTAAGGGCTTTGTAACCGATGCCCTCAAAATGCTGGACTATACCTATTTCTACACTTGCGGCCCGGAGCCTATGCTGAAGGCTGTTTATAAGGCATCTACCACTTCCGGTCAGATGAGTTTTGAAAAGCGGATGGGCTGCGGCTTTGGCGCCTGTATGGGCTGCTCCTGCAAGACCCTCACCGGCTATAAGCGCATCTGCAAGGAAGGCCCTGTTATGCGGAAGGAGGAGATCTTGTGGGAAGACTGAGTGTTGAACTTTGTGGCATCACCATGGACAATCCTGTGATCCCCGCATCCGGCACTTTCGGCTATGGCTATGAGTACGCAGAGCTCTATGATATTAACTGCCTGGGTACATTCTCTTTTAAGGGTACTACCAAAGAGCCCCGTTTCGGTAACCCCACCCCTCGTATTGCGGAGTGCCCCGCCGGTATGATCAACGCTGTTGGCCTGCAGAATCCCGGTGTGGAGAAGGTGGTTGCAGAGGAGCTGCCCAAGCTGAAAAAGTGTTTTCATAAGCCTGTTATGGCCAATATCAGCGGATTCGGCGTGGAGGAGTATGCCTATACTTGCGAAAAGCTGGATAAGGAAGAGCAGGTTGGCTGGCTGGAAGTAAATGTCAGCTGCCCCAATGTCCACGGTGGCGGTATGAGCTTTGGTACTGATCCCAAGGCCGCTGCGGAAGTCACCGCTGCTGTGAAAAAGGTTACCACCAAGCCTGTCATCGTCAAGCTCAGCCCCAATGTGACGGATATCGTGTCCATCGCAAAGGCCTGTGAGGATGCAGGTGCAGACGGCATTAGCTTAATCAATACAATGCTGGGTATGCGTATTGACCTGCGTACCCGCAAGCCTGTGATCGCCAATAAAATGGGCGGATTTTCCGGTTCTGCTATTTTCCCGGTGGCTGTCCGGATGGTCTACCAGGTAGCAAATGCCGTGAATATCCCTGTTGTGGGTATGGGCGGTGTCAGCAGCGCAGAAGATGTGATCGAAATGATGCTGGCCGGCGCTACCGCAGTGGAAGTGGGCGCAGCCAATTTGGTAAATCCCTATGTTTGCAAGCAAATCATCGAAGATTTGCCTGCTGTGATGGATAAGTATAGAATCAACACCTTAAGTGAAATTATAGGAGGCGTAAAATAATGGGTAAGGATGTAATTATTGCCTGTGATTTCTCCAGCGCAGAACAGACTTTTGCGTTCCTGGATAAGTTCACCGGCCGCAAGCCCTTTGTGAAGATTGGTATGGAGCTTTACTATGCAGAAGGCCCCTCCATCGTTAAGGAAATCAAGGCCCGTGGTCATAAGATCTTCCTGGATCTGAAGCTGCACGATATCCCTAACACAGTCAAAAAGGCTATGTCCGTTTTGCGGAATCTGGATGTGGATATCACCAACCTGCACGCAGCCGGCACGAAGAATATGATGCGTGCAGCGCTGGAAGGCTTGACCCGTGAGGACGGCACCCGTCCTTTGCTGATCGCTGTTACCCAGCTCACCTCCACTGACCAGGAGAGCATGGAAAAGGATCTGCTCATCGAAAAGCCTATTGACCAGGTGGTTATGCACTATGCAAAGTGCGCCGAGGAAGCCGGCCTGGACGGCATTGTCTGCTCTCCTCTGGAGGCAGGTAAGGTCCACGACCTGTGCGGCAAGAAGTTCCTGACCATCACCCCCGGTGTCCGCTTTGCAGACGGCGATGTGGGCGACCAGAAGAGGGTTATGACCCCTGCCCAGGCCAAGGAAATCGGCTCCGACTACATCGTGGTGGGCCGGCCTATCACCGCTGCAGCAGACCCCGTGGCAGCCTACGAGCGCTGCATCGCTGAATTCTGTGATTGATGTAGGGCGGGGGCTTGTGCTCCCGTCGCCATAAAGATATATTGGGAGGTAAACAAATGGAAGCCTACAAAAGAGAATTTATTGAATTCCTGCAGGAAGCAGGCGTTTTGAAATTCGGTGATTTTACGGCCAAATCCGGTCGTAAGATTCCCTATTTCGTCAATGCCGGTATGATCAAGACCGGTGACCAGATCACCAAGATGGGTGAGTTCTATGCCAAGGCTTATTTTGATAAGCTGGGCAAGAAGCAGGCTGTTTTGTATGGCCCTGCTTATAAGGGCATTTCTTTGTCCATTTCCGCAGCTGTTGCTCTGTCCCGCAATGGCCTCAATGTGCCTTTCTTCTTTAACCGTAAGGAAGTGAAGGACCACGGCGAAGGCGGCACCTTTGTGGGTTATGTACCCCAGGCAGGGGAGGAGATCGTCATCATTGAGGATGTGATCACTGCCGGTACTGCAATCCGTGAGTCCATGGAGATTTTAAAGCACCTGGATGACACCAAGGTCATCGCTACCTTCATTATGGTGGACCGCAAGGAAAAGGGTCAGACCGAGAAGGGCGCTATGCAGGAGATCGAGGAACAGTTCGGTTTCCCGGTGTACTCCGTTGTGGATGTGTATGACATCATTGAGTACCTGGAAGAGGATCCCGCCAACGAAGAAAATGTAACCCGTATTAAGAACTACCTGGCTGTGAACGGAGCGAAATAATGAGAAGTTTGATTGATATTGTGGATTTTTCTGTTGAGGAAATCCAGGAACTGCTGGAAACTGCTTGTGATATCAGCGAGAACCCCGGTAAATATGCCGAGCGTTGCCATGGCAAAAAGCTGGCAACCTTGTTCTTTGAACCTTCTACCCGTACTCGTTTGAGCTTTGAGGCTGCTATGTACGAGCTGGGCGGCAATGTGCTGGGCTTCAGCGAGGCCAGCTCTTCCTCCGCCAGCAAGGGTGAGAGTATGGCTGATACTGCCAAGATTCTCTCCTGTTATGCGGATATTATGGCAATTCGTCACCCAAAAGAGGGTGCGCCTTATGTGGCGGCAACCAATGCGTCCATACCTGTTATCAATGCCGGTGACGGCGGCCATTGTCACCCTACCCAGACCCTGGCTGACCTTTTGACCATCTACCGTGAAAACGGCAGATTGGATAACCTGGTCATTGGTTGCTGCGGTGACCTGAAGTATGGCAGAACCGTGCATTCTTTGATCTCTGCCTTCAGCCGCTACAAGAATATCAAGGTGATCCTGATTTCTCCGGAAGAATTGCGGCTTCCCAAATACGTGAAGTATGAAGTACTGGAAAAGTGCGGTATGGAATATGTGGAAACCACCTCTTTGGAGGAGGCCATACCGGAGCTGGATGTGCTGTATATGACCCGTATCCAGCGGGAGCGCTTTGACAGCATTGACGAGTACGAGCGTTTGAAGGACAGCTACATTCTTACTGCCGAGAAGATGGCTGCCGGCAAGCCCACAATGCGGGTGCTCCATCCGTTGCCCCGGGTAAATGAAATCAGTGTAAAGGTGGATGATGATCCCCGGGCTGCTTATTTCCGCCAGGCACTCAATGGCAAATATATGCGTATGGCGCTGATCCTCAAATTGCTGAAAGAGGCCGAAGAGGGCAAGCAGATGGAAGAAATCGATGCTGTTGAGGATGCGCGTTTGCTCTGCAGCAATCCTCGCTGTATTTCTTCGACCGAGCAGGAATTGCCCCATAAATTTAAGCTGGTGGATCCTGTTCGCGGCATCTATCGCTGCGTCTACTGTGAAGCCAAAAAAACACTGGAATAATTTTACAAAAAATGCGGGATTTATCACGGGAAAAGCGCTGTTTTTCCTTGACACAAAATGCTTACCGTGATAAAATTAACAGGTAATATGTCATTCTTTGCGACTGACGGAAATCGTGGAGCACCACGGAGGAACAAAGAATGTGATTTAGCCGACCGTCTGGGCGCATTTGACTCATATTATGGGTTAAGTGCGCCCTATTTGCGTTTAATTTTCCGGTTAGGAGGTAATTATGAAAAAAGTAGGTGTTATCATGGGCAGCGACAGTGATCTGCCCATCGTGCAGAAGGCTGTGGATATGCTGAAAAACCTGGAGATCCCTTATGAGGTCCATATCTATTCTGCTCACAGAACCCCCATCGAGGCCCGGGACTTTGCAGTGAATGCAAGAGCCAACGGCTTTGGTGCTCTGATCTGCGCTGCCGGTATGGCAGCCCACCTGGCCGGCGCTATTGCCGCTAATACGACGCTTCCTGTTGTGGGTATTCCCTGCAAGGGCGGCATGATGGACGGCTTGGATGCTCTGCTTTCCACTGTGCAGATGCCCACCGGTATTCCTGTTGCTACTGTGGCTATTAACGGCGCTGCCAACGCAGCTCTGCTGTGCGCTCAGATCATTGCTGTTGAGGATCAGGAACTGGCCAAGAAGTTGGATGCCAAGCGCGTTTCCGATGCAGCTAAGGTTCTGCAAAAGGATGCAGACATCGCTGCTAATTTGTAAGTTAAAAAATCACCAAATAAAAGGAGATCGAAAATTATGGAAAAGAAGCTCATTTACACCGGTAAGACTAAGAATGTTTACGCACTGCCCAACGGCAATTGCCTGCTGAAGTTCAAGGATGACTGCACCGGCAAGGATGGCGTATTTGATCCCGGCGAAAACTCCGTCGGTCTGACCATTGAGGGCGTGGGCGATGTAAACCTGCGTATGTCCATTTACTACTTCGAGAAGATCAATGCCGCTGGCATCAAGACCCACTATGTGAAGGCTAACCTGGAAGATACCACTATGGAGGTTCTGCCTGCTAAGGTGTTCGGTAAGGGTCTGGAAGTTATCTGCCGCAGAAAGGCTGTGGGCTCCTTCTTCCGCCGTTACAACGAGTACTGCACCGAGGGTCAGGATCTGCCTTACTATGTGGAGACCACCTTTAAGAACGATGCTCTGGGCGATCCCCTGGTTACCAAGGATGGCTTGGTAGATCTGGGTGTTATGACTGCCGAGCAGTATGACTCTCTGAAGGAGCAGACCCAGGCTATCACCAAGATCGTCGCTGACGACTTGAAGGAGAAGGGCATGGAGCTGTATGACATTAAGTTCGAGTTCGGCTATGCTCCCGACGGCAAGGTTATGCTGATCGACGAAGTGGCATCCGGTAATATGCGTGTTTACAAGGACGGCGAGTATATCGATCCTATGACTCTGAACAAGCTGTTCTTCGCTTAATTTATTTTCTGAACAAAGGAGCATCCTATGGGAGGATTTTTTGGCGTTGCATCCAAGTGCGATTGTATGATGGATGTGTTTTTCGGCGTGGACTACCATTCTCATTTGGGAACCCGCCGGGGCGGTATGGCGGCCTGGGATCCGGAGATCGGATTACAGCGTAAGATTCACAGCATTGAGAATTCCCCATTCCGTACAAAGTTTGAGAATATTTTTGATGAAATGCAGGGCACATCTGTTATTGGTTGTATCAGCGATTCTGATCCCCAGCCTATGCTGATTCGTTCTCATTTGGGAACCTATGCTATCACAACAGTAGGTGTCATTAACAATGCCGACGAGCTGATAGAGAAGATCATGGCTGACCACGGCGGCTACTTCGATGCAATGACCGGCGGCCGCGTGAACTCCACGGAGCTGGCAGCTGCGCTCATTAACCGCAAAAAGAATTTTGTGGAGGGCATTCAGTATGCTCAGTCCCTCATTGACGGCACGGCTAATATTCTGATTCTTACAGATACGGGCAGCCTGATCGCCGCCCGTGACCGTTTGGGCAGAATTCCGGTGCAGATCGGTAAGGATGATTGCGGCTACTGTGCTTCCTTTGAGGAATTTGCTTTTACCAAGCTGGGCTATGAAAAAGTTTGTGAGCTGGGCCCCGGCGAGATCGTAGAATTGACATCCGACGGAATGACTCAGTTGGCAGCTCCGGGCAATGAGATGCGGATGTGCGCCTTCCTGTGGAGCTACTACGGCTATCCCACCTCTACCTACGAGGGAATCAATGTGGAGGCAATGCGTTACCGTAACGGCGCTGCTATTGCTGAGCGCGATATGGAAAAGGGCCGCAGTATGGAGATCGATTATGTAGGCGGTGTTCCGGATTCCGGTACACCCCATGCTATCGGTTATGCAAACCGTACCGGCAAGGCCTTTGCCAGAGCCTTTATTAAGTATACGCCTACTTGGTCCCGGTCCTTTACCCCTGCTAAGCAGTCAGACCGGAAAAAGGTTGCCAAGATGAAGCAGATCCCTGTCCACGATCTTATCAAGGGTAAGAATCTGCTGTTTGTGGACGATTCCATCGTCCGTGGTACCCAGTTGCAGGAAACAGTGGAGTTCCTGTACGAAAACGGCGCCAAGTCCGTGCATATGCGCTCTGCTTGTCCTCCCATTATGTATGGCTGTAAGTATTTGAATTTCTCCCGTTCTACCAGTGATATGGATTTGATCTCCCGCCGGGTGATCGTAGAGCTGGAAGGGGAGGAAGGCCTGAAACATATCGATGAATATGCTGATGGCAATACCGAACGCGGCAAGGCGATGCGCAAGACGATCTGCGAGAAGTTTAAGTTTGCCTCTTTGGGTTTCCAGACGGTAGACGGTGTGGTGAAGGCCATTGGTCTGGATCCCTGTAAGCTGTGTACCTACTGCTGGAACGGTAAAGAATAAAGAAGGAGAGTCACTATGGAAAAGAGTTATTCTGCCAGCTATGCAGCTGCCGGCGTGGATATTACCGCCGGCTACAAGGCTGTGGAACTGATGAAGAAGCATATTAAGCGCACCAAGAACGAAGGCTGCCTGGATGATGTGGGCGGCTTCGGCGGCTGCTTTGGCCTGCCTATCGCCGGTATGGAAGAGCCTGTTTTGGTCTCTGGTACTGATGGCTGCGGTACCAAGGTAAAACTGGCTATGCTGATGGACAAGCACGATACCATCGGCATTGATGCGGTTGCTATGTGTGTCAATGATATTATCTGCTGCGGTGCAAAGCCCCTGTTCTTCCTGGATTACATTGCTTGCGGCAAGAACTATCCCGAGAAGATCGCTACCATTGTTGGCGGTGTTGCTGAGGGCTGTGTCCAGTCCGGCGCTGCACTGATCGGCGGTGAAACCGCTGAGCACCCCGGTCTGATGCCCAACGACGAGTACGACCTGGCAGGTTTTGCTGTTGGCATCGTGGATAAGAAGAAGATTATCGACAACACCCGTATGGCTGAGGGAGACGTGGTGATCGCCCTGGCTTCCACCGGTATTCATTCCAACGGCTTCTCTCTGTGCCGTAAGGTGTTTGATATTGATAACAACCCTCCCGAACTGTATACCGCCCGGGAAGAACTGGGTGGCAAGACCGTGGCAGAGGCCCTGCTGACCCCCACCAAGATCTATGTCAAGAGCGTCCTGGCTCTGCTGGAGAAAGTGGATGTGAAGGGCATTTCCCACATCACCGGCGGCGGTTTCTATGAGAACATTCCCCGTTCTATTCCCGATGGCCTGTGCGCTGAGATTGACAAGGCTTCTGTTAAGATCCTGCCCATCTTTGATCTGATCGCCAAGACCGGCAACATTCCCGAGCGGGATATGTTCAATACCTACAATATGGGTGTTGGTATGAGCATTGTCGTTCCTGCTGCTGAGGCAGAAACTGCATTGGAAGTCTTGAAGGCAAACGGCGAGGATGCTTATGTAATCGGTAAGATCATCAAGGGTGAGGAAAAGGTGATCCTTAAATGAGAAGAATCGCAGTTTTGGTGTCCGGTGGCGGCACCAACCTCCAGGCATTGATCGATGCCCAGAAAAGTGGCATCATTCACTCCGGTGAAATTGTCCTGGTAATTGCAAATAATGCAGATGCTTATGCCTTGACCCGGGCTGCGGATGCCGGCATTGCCTCTGAAGTGGTACTGAAAAAGCAGTTGGGCAGCCAGGCAGCCTTTGAGGAAAAAATCAAGGAATTGCTAAAGCAGTATGCCATCGATGTAATCGTGCTGGCGGGCTTTATGTCCATTTTGAGCGAATCCTTTACATCCTGCTATCCCAAGCGGATTCTGAATGTGCATCCGTCCTTGATTCCTTCCTTCTGCGGTGAGGGTTTCTACGGTCTGCGTGTTCACCAAGCCGCTTTGGATTACGGTGTCAAGGTCACCGGTGCAACGGTACATTTTGTTAACGAGATTCCCGACGGGGGAGAGATCATCCTCCAAAAGGCTGTGGAAATCCAGCCCGGGGACACACCCGAGATCCTGCAAAAGCGGGTGATGGAGCAGGCTGAATGGAAGATCCTGCCCGCCGCTGTGGAGCAGGTTTGCAGCGCAATGTGAGAAAGGAAAAGAAAAAATGAATGTTTACGAAATCGGTTCTCTGAAAGAGAAGCTTTCTACCAATACTTATCCCGGCCGTGGCATCGTGCTGGGTGTTACTCCAGACGGCGAGAATGCTGTTGCCGCCTATTTCATTATGGGCCGCAGTGTGAATAGCCGTAACCGTATCTTCGCACTGGAGCCGGACGGCATCCGCACCGAAGCTCACGACCCCAGCCTGATGAAGGATCCTCATTTGATCATCTACCATCCTGTCCGTGAGGCCGGCTGTGGCTTGATCGTCACCAATGGCGACCAGACCGATACCATTTGGGAGTACCTGGCAAAGGGTGAGAGCTGGGAAGCAGCTCTGCGTACCCGTTGCTTCGAAGATGACGGTCCTAACTGGACTCCCCGTATCTCCGGCCTGTTGGCGGGCGACGGCAGCTACAAGATGTCCATTTTGAAGGCTGCTGACCCTGAGGGCAATGCCTGCGCCCGCTTCTTCTGGGAATATCCCGCAACTGCTGGTTTGGGCCACTTCCTGCATACCTATGTATGCGACGGAAATCCTGTCATTCCCACCTTCCAGGGAGAGCCCGAGCGTGTGGCAATGGACAACGATATGGATGCCTTTGCCGATATGCTGTGGGAGAACCTGAACGCCGACAATAAGATTTCTCTGTTCGTCCGCTATACCAATTTGAAAACCGGCGAGGCCAAGCAGAAGATTTTTAACAAGCATCAGTAAGGAGATAAGAAAATGAAAGAATTTGAACTGAAATACGGTTGCAACCCCAATCAGAAGCCTGCCAAGATCTATATGCACGACGGTAGTGATCTGCCCATTCAGATCCTCAATGGCCGTCCCGGCTTTATTAATTTTCTGGATGCTTTCAATTCCTGGCAGCTTGTTAAGGAATTGAAGGAAGCTACCGGTATGTGTGCCGTTACTTCCTTTAAGCACGTTTCTCCTACCTCCGCAGCTGTGGGCAAGAAACTGCCCATTGAGCTGAAGAAGGCTTGCTTCGTGGAAGATATCGAGGGCCTGGACGAGAATCCTCTGGCTTGCGCTTATGCCCGTGCCCGTGGCGCTGACCGCCTGTGCTCCTTCGGTGACTGGGTGGCTCTGTCCGATGTGTGTGATGCGCTGACTGCAAAGCTGATCGCCCGTGAGGTTTCCGACGGCGTGATTGCCCCCGGCTATACCGACGAGGCTCTGGAGATTCTGAAGACCAAGCGTAACGGCAGCTACAATGTGGTTGTTATTGATCCCAATTTTGTTCCTGTTGAGCAGGAGACCAAGCAGGTCTTTGGCATTACCTTTGAGCAGGGGCGCAACAATTTTAAGATTGGTGAACACCTGCTTGAGAATATGGTTACCGCTAACAAGGTTCTGCCCGAAGATGCTAAGACTGACCTGATCATCTCTCTGATCACCTTGAAGTACACCCAGTCTAACTCCGTCTGCTTTGCTTATGACGGTCAGGCTATCGGTGTTGGCGCCGGTCAGCAGTCTCGTGTTCACTGCGTAAGACTTGCTGGCGGCAAGGCTGACACCTGGTTCCTGCGTCAGCATCCCAAGACCCTGGCGCTGCCTTTCCGTGAGGACCTGGGCCGTCCCGGTCGTGACAATGTAATTGATGGCTATATTAACGGCAACGAAGAAGATGTTTGCGCTGATGGTATCTGGCAGAATTACTTTACCACCCGTCCCGAGCCTCTGACCGAGGAAGAAAAGCGCACATTCCTTGACTCCCGTACCGGCGTTGCACTGGGCTCTGATGCATTCTTCCCGTTCCCCGACAGCATCAAGCGTGCGAAGGCTTCCGGTGTTTCCTATGTTGCTGAGCCCGGCGGCTCTATCCGTGATGACCTTGTTATTGATGAGTGCGATAAGAACGGTATGGCTATGGCCTTTACCGGTATGCGTCTGTTCCACCACTAAGAATTTGTACAGGAGGTTCCCTATATGAGAATCCTGGTTGTAGGTGGTGGCGGCAGAGAACACGCCATCATCAAGAAACTGAAAGAAAATCCCTCTGTAACGGAGATTTTTGCTCTGCCCGGCAACGGTGGCATCGCCAAAGATGCCACCTGCGTGGACATTGGCGCAAAGGATATTGATAAGATTACCGAATTTGCTGTAGCGAATGCTGTTGACTATGCCGTTGTAGCGCCAGATGATCCTCTGGTGCTGGGCTGTGTGGATGCCCTGGAAGCTAAGGGTATTCCTTGCTTTGGCCCCCGTGCCAATGCTGCTATCATTGAGGGCAGTAAGGTCTTTTCTAAGAATCTGATGAAGAAGTACGGTATTCCTACCGCCGCGTATGAAGTTTTCACAGATATGGATGCCGCGCTTACATATTTGGAAACTGCTCCCATTCCCACTGTTATTAAGGCCGACGGCCTGGCATTGGGCAAAGGCGTTATCATTGCTATGACCCGGGATGAGGCCAAGGACGCTGTCCGCTCTATGATGGCTGATAAGGTCTTCGGTAAGAGCGGCGATCAAATCGTTATTGAAGAGTTCCTCACCGGTCCGGAGGTTTCTGTTCTGTCCTTTACCGATGGTAAGACTGTGGTGCCTATGATCTCTTCTATGGACCACAAGCGGGCAGGGGATAACGATACGGGCCTTAACACCGGTGGTATGGGCACGGTTGCGCCCAACCCCTACTACACTGATGCAATCGCTGCTGAGTGCATGGAAAAGATTTTCTTGCCTACCATTGCAGCAATGAATGCAGAAGGCCGCACCTTTAAGGGCTGCCTGTACTTCGGCTTGATGCTCACCCCCAATGGCCCCAAAGTTATCGAGTATAACTGCCGCTTTGGCGATCCCGAAACCCAGGTTGTATTGCCTCTGCTGGAAAGCGACCTGCTCACAGTTATGCAGGCTACCACCAACGGCACCTTGGCAGAAACTGAAGTGAAGTTTGCCAATAAAAATGCCTGTTGCGTAATTATGGCATCCAAGGGCTATCCCACTGCCTACGAGAAGGGTTTTGAAATGACTATTCCCGAAGCAATTTGGGGTAATGTCTATGTGGCCGGCGCTTCCTTGAAAGAGGGTAAGCTCCTCACCAACGGCGGTCGTGTCCTGGGCGCTACTGCCATTGCCGATTCTTTGGAAAAGGCGATTGAAGGCGCTTACGATATGGTTAAAACCATTCACTTTGACAATGCCTACTACCGAAACGATATTGGCGCTAAGGCGCTGAAAGCCGGGAGGAATTAAGATTGGTTTACAGAGTATATGTAGAAAAGAAACCGGAGCTTGCCAATGAGGCAAAGGCTCTTCTGAATGATGCCCGGAACCTGTTGGGTATCACCGCGCTGGAGAATGTCCGGCTGCTAAATTGCTACGATGCAGAGAACATCTCCAAGGAATTGTTTGATTCCGCAATCGATACTGTGTTTTCTGAGCCTCAGCTGGATATTGCTACTGCTGAGTACGATTTGACCGGCGCAAAGGTCTTTGCTGTGGAGTATTTGCCCGGTCAGTACGACCAGCGGGCTGACTCCGCTGCCCAGTGTATTCAGATCATTTCCCAACAGGAGCGTCCTTTGATCCATACTATGAAAGTCTATGGTCTGTACGGCGACCTGACCGATGAGCAGATCGATGCCATCAAGAAGTATGTCATCAACCCTGTGGAGTCCCGGGAAGCTGTAATTGAAAAGCCTGAGACCCTGGCTGTGGAGTATGCTATTCCTCAGTCTGTTGCTACTGTAGAAGGTTTTATCACACTGGATGAAAAGGGCCTTGCAGAGCTGCTGGACAAGCTGGGTCTGGCTATGGACCTGGACGATCTGAAGTTCCTGCAGAATTACTTCCGTGACGAAGAAAAGCGGGATCCCACCATTACAGAGATCCGTGTGGTTGATACCTACTGGTCCGACCACTGCCGTCATACCACCTTCTCCACAATCATCGACGATGTGAAGATCTCTGATCCCACCGTAGCTGCTGCTTATCAGCGGTATTTGGATGCCCGTGTGGAGGTCTATGGGGAAGAGAAGGCCGCCAAGCGTCCTCAGACACTGATGGACATTGCCACCATCGGCGCAAAGACACTGAAAAAGCGCGGCCTGCTGCCGGAACTGGATGAGAGTGAGGAGATCAATGCCTGCTCTATTCATGTCAATGCCAAGGTGAACGGTGAGTATCAGGACTGGCTGCTGATGTTTAAGAACGAGACCCACAACCACCCCACAGAGATCGAGCCCTTTGGTGGTGCAGCAACTTGTATTGGCGGTTGTATCCGTGATCCTCTCTCCGGCCGTGCCTATGTCCACCAGGCAATGCGTGTGACCGGCGGCGCCGATCCCCGCAGAGCTATCAAGGATACCATTCCCGGCAAGCTGCCCCAGCGTAAGATCTGTCAGACAGCTGCTGCCGGCTATTCTTCCTACGGCAACCAGATCGGCTTGGCTACCGGTCACGTGGCTGAAATCTATCACGATGGCTATGCTGCAAAGCGACTGGAGTGTGGCGCTGTTGTGGCTGCTGCTCCTGCTGTCAATGTCCGCCGTGAGCGTCCCGCACCCGACGATGTGATCGTCCTGCTGGGCGGCCGTACCGGTCGTGACGGTATTGGCGGCGCTACCGGTTCTTCCAAGAGCCACAACATGAAGTCTTTGACCACTATGGCTTCCGAAGTTCAGAAGGGTAATGCGCCCGAAGAGCGGAAGATCCAGCGGCTGTTCCGGGATGGTGAAGTAACCCGCCTTATTAAGCGTTGCAATGACTTCGGCGCCGGTGGTGTGTCCGTTGCCATCGGTGAACTGGCTGCCGGTCTACAGATCGACCTGGATGCTGTTCGCAAGAAGTACGACGGCCTGGACGGTACTGAGATTGCCATTTCCGAATCTCAGGAGCGTATGGCTGTTGTAGTGGAAGCCAAGGATGCCGATGCATTTATCGCTGCCGCACAAAAGGAAAACCTGGAAGCCTACCGTGTAGCTGTTGTTACCGAGGAAGAGAGAATGGTGATGGTTTGGAAGGGTCAGACCATTGCAAACCTGTCCCGTGCTTTCCTGGATACCAACGGCGCAAGCAAGCATACCACCGTGGATGTGACCGAGAAGGATCTGTCAGACCTGAGCAAGGCTCTGTACAGCAATCTCCGGGAGATGGCAGCCGATTTGAAGACCGCCAGCCGCAGAGGCCTGGTTGAGCGCTTTGACGGTAGTATCGGCGCAGGTTCTGTGTTGATGCCCTTCGGTGGCAAGACTCAGACTACTCCCGCCCAGGCAATGGCTGCTGTGCTGCCTGTTCTGCCCGGTCAGGAGACCTCTCAGGCCAGCGTAATGGCTTGGGGTCTGGATCCTGATATGATGTTCGTTGATCCCTACACCGGCGCTTATGCCGCTGTGTATTCCTCTGTTGCCAAGCTGGTTGCAGCCGGTGCCGACTATAAGAGGACCTACCTGACACTCCAGGAGTTCTTCGAAAAGCTGAAAACCGAGCCCCAGCGCTGGGGCAAGCCTTTCGCAGCCCTTTTGGGTGCTTTTGATGCCCAGCTGGAGCTGGAGGCTGCGGCCATCGGCGGTAAGGACTCTATGTCCGGTTCTTTCCTGGAAATGGATGTACCTCCTACGCTGATCTCCTTTGCCATTGCTCCTGTGGACAGAGAACAGGTGCTGACTCCTGAGTTCAAGGAAACTGGCAATCCTGTCTATCTGTTTGGTACTGCGGACGAGACTCCCGAAGCACAGAAGAAGGCTTGGGAATACTTCTATGACCTGCATATGGCAGGTAAGGTCAAGGCAGCTTGGGCTGTGGAGAACGGCCTTGGCGAGGCTGTGATGAAGATGTCCTTCGGTAACCGCATTGGCTTCAAGTCTTGCGGCAACGTAGGCGACAGCTGGCATGCAAACGGCCTGTACGGCTTCATTGTTGCAGAGCTTGCTGAGGATGTGGATCTGCCCGGCGTGCTGAAGATGGGCGAAACTACCGCCGATGCTACCATTACCCTGGACGGCGACAGCGCTACCATCGAAGAACTGCTGACCATCAACGAGGGTATCCTGGAGGATGTATACTCTACTAGGGTCGCTGAAAAGGAAATTGAGCTTCCTATCTTTAACCATAACGGAATTTGCACCAAGACTCCCGCTGTTAAGTGCGCAAAGCCCAAGGTTCTGATTCCTGTCTTCCCCGGTACCAACTGCGAATTCGACTCTGCAAGAGCCGTGATGACCGCAGGTG
Organism: Oscillospiraceae bacterium; assembly: GCA_017561205.1. Lineage (GTDB taxonomy): Bacteria > Bacillota > Clostridia > Oscillospirales > Oscillospiraceae > Faecousia. The sequence continues at coordinate 25,242 of JAFZDL010000021.1, forward strand.
CTGAGGCTGAGATCGTTGTGATCCGCAATCTGACTGCTGATGATGTGGCTAGGAGTGTGGAGTCTGTCTCCGAGAAGATCGCAGACAGCCAAATGATCTTCATTCCCGGCGGCTTCTCCGGTGGTGACGAGCCCGACGGTTCTGCTAAGTTTATTACCGCTTTCTTCCGTAATCCCGCTGTGAAGGAGCAGGTAACCAAACTCTTGGATGACCGCAACGGTCTGATGTGTGGTATCTGTAACGGCTTCCAGGCACTGATCAAGTTGGGTTTGGTACCTTACGGTAAGATCATCGATACAGATGAGAATTGTCCCACGCTGACTTTCAATACCATTGCCCGCCATCAGTCCAAGATTGTCCGTACCCGCATTGCTTCCAACCAGTCTCCCTGGTTGCAGCTTATGAATGTGGGTGACATCGTGAATGTTCCCATTTCCCACGGTGAGGGCCGTTTCTATGCAAGCGAAGAACTGGCGTTGGAACTGGCTAAGAACGGTCAGATCGCAACCCAGTATGTGGACCTTAATGGCAATCCCACTATGGATACTGCTTTCAACCCCAACGGCTCTCTGTTTGCTATTGAGGGCATTACCTCTCCCGATGGCAGAGTCCTTGGCAAGATGGGCCACAGCGAGCGTATCGCACCCGGCCTGTACAAGAACGTCCCTGGCAATTATGATATCCGTATGTTCGAGGCCGCTGTTAAGTACTTCAAGGGCTAAAATAAAAAACCGGAAGACGCAAGTCTTCCGGTTTTTGTTTAATTTACTGCTCCAGCAGAGCTTTTGCTTTTCTTGCAACAACGATTTCCTCGTTGGTGTCTACAACATAAATGCTAACCTTGCTGCCCGCAACGGAAATGTCATCGCCGCCATTGGCATTTGCGTTCTTGTCTTTATCCAGTTCCACGCCCAGGAACTCCAGACCTTCCAGACTTAATGCACGGACCCGATCGCTCTTGCGGCCAATGCCACCGCCAAATACGATGCCGTCGATGCCACCCATGGCAGCTGCGTAAGCGCCGATATACTTCTTGATGCCGTATGCGTATGCTTTGATGGCGTTCTGGCAGTCCACATTGCCGTTATCCGCAGCTTCCTGAATATCACGCAGATCGTTGGAAACACCGCCGGACAGGCCCAGCAGGCCACTCTTGGTCTGGAGCATTGTCTTGACCTCGTCCAGGGTCATACCGCATTCTTCTACCAAATGGAAGATTATATATGGGTCCATATCACCGGCCCGGTTGTTTTGCAGCACACCGCATTGCAGGCCCATACCCATTGTTGTGTCGATGCTTACACCATTCTTCACAGCGCACAGGCTACCGCTGCCGCCCAAGTGACAGCATACCAGCTTCAGGTCCTCACGACCCATTTCTTTGGCAGCAAATGTGGAAAGATATTCTAAAGATGCGCCGTGGAAACCGTAGCGGCGAATAGCGTGTTCTTTGCTCAGCTCTAAGGGAATGGGGTAGAGATACGCTTCAGGGGGCATATTGGCATGAAAAGCGGTCTCAAAGGATCCGATCATAGGTGTGTCGGGCATCAAATTCTTAAACTGCCGAATAGCGGCAATATAGGGAGGATTATGAGCAGGGGCAACAGAATTAAAGTCAGCCATGGCCCGCAGAACATCCTCAGTCAGATACTGTACACCGGTAACGCCTTTTGCGTGAACGACCTTGAAGCCCACACAGGAGATGTCCAGCAAAGATTCCAGGCAACCGCACAAAATCTGCTCCAGCATAGCGCAGATGGCCTCCCGATGGGTGGGGAACACTGCCTCTTGGTGAACGGCATCACCGGTGAGATTATTCTTGTGATAGAAAAGACTTTTGGCTGCGCCAACACGCTCTGCGCCGCCGGCGCAAAGAACCTGTTCACCATTGTCCATATCAAACAGCTGATATTTCAAAGAGGTGCTTCCTACATTGCAAATTAAGATTTTCATATTGTGCTCCTTTAAGATGAGGTATTTTATACTTGAACTTCCTTTACATAGAGTGTTTCGTTTTTTACAGTAAAACGAATGTCGAATCCGGCAAAGGAAAGACCGTAAAGTCTGTCTGGGTCGGCTTGATAAGAGGGCCGGGGATCGTGGGAAAGCACCTCCAAAGCGGCATCCCGCTTGTCTTTAGGGAGCAACTTCAGCAGTTCGGCGGGGAAATTCACCTTCAGCAGAAAGTCTCCGGCATTGGTGGTGAAACCGCCCAAAGCCTCCGGGTGGGCATCGCAGTAGGGAATGTAGGGCTTGATGTCCAGTATGGGTGTGCCGTCCATTAAGTCTGCGCCAGCCACGTGAATCACAGTTCCTTGATCCGTGGTATGCTCTATGCTGATCAGCTTTACACAGGAAAGACCGATGGAATTGGGGCGGAAAGGAGAGCGGGTTGCAAACACACCCATTCGCGTGTTGCCACCCAACCGAGGCGGACGGACAGTGGGTGTCCATTCTTTGCGGACAGCTTCGGAGAATTGCCAAATGATCCACAGATGGGAGAAATCCTCCAAGCCTCGCAGAGCATCAGCGTTCCGGTACTGAGGTTCAAAGACAATGGTAGAGCGCAGATTCCCGGCCAATCCGCTTTGACGGGGAATGCCGAATTTGGTAGGGAAGTCACTGCGCATTTTGGCTATGGGGTGTACAGTAATATCCATATCAGCACCGTACCTTTCTAAGGCAGAAGGAAATCACAAAGATTCCTGCAAGAACCAAAGAGATAGCCGCGCCGGCAGATGCGCCCACATAGTAGGAGATGATCAATCCGCCCACACCGGAGAACAAAGCGAACAAAACAGAAAACAGATGGTACTGCCGCAGATTTTTTGCTACATTTCTTGCAGAAGCTGCAGGCAGGATCAGCAGGGAATTGAGAATCAAAAGGCCTACCCAGGAAATTGCCAAAGTAACAACCACGGCAATCACCGCTGTAAACAATCCCTGAGAAAGGGCGGGGGAGAAGCCACGGGACGAGGCCAGTTCCGGGTGAATGGCAGACAGGGTCAGCCGATTGGAAAATACCACCCAAAAGATACCAACAGCCACAAAAGCCAATGTTAGCGCACCGATCTCTCCGGGAGTAACGGAGAGAATGTCGCCTATCAAATACTTGTTGAATTTTGTAAAGCTGCTGCCGTTTAAGGTGGCAATGAAAATACCCAAAGCCACGGCTGTGCTGGAAAATACACCAATCAGTGTGTCAGCGGTCTGGTTGCTCTTGCTACGCACATAGGAAAACAGAACAGCAAAGACCAGGGCAAAAATCACAGCGATCCACACAGGGGCGCTGACACCGCAGATACAGCCAATCGCAATACCTGTAAAGGCAGAATGTCCCAAAGCGTCCGAGAAGAAACTCATTCGCCCGGTGACAATCATCGTAGAGGTAAGACCGAATAGAAATGCCATCAGGATGGTCGCCAACAGTGCGTTGCACATAAAATCCCAGCGGAGCATTTCAGTGGGCAAAAGTCTGCAAATAGAGTACCAAATTTCCATTATAGGTTACCTCCTTTGCGGTGGAAGACCCGTCGAAAATCCTCAGAATTCAGCACTTCCCCGGGGGTTCCCTGGCAGATAAGCTGCTTGTCCAACAGAATAACCTGATCAGCATATCGGCTAAGCATGGAGAAGTCGTGGGTAATCATCAGAATGGACAGATCGTAGGTTTTGCGGATCTCATCCAGCATATCCATAAGGGTTTCCATGCCCTCCACATCTACACCGGATAGCGGTTCGTCAAGAATCAAAATGTTAGGCAGCGGCTCCAAAGCCAGTGCCAGCAAAACCCGTTGCAATTCACCGCCGGAGAGAGTGCCCACCCGCTTGTCAATAAGACTTTCACTGTGTACCCGTTCTAGGCAGACAGAAATCTTCTCCCGCAGGGCCTTGGATTGTCCTAAAAAGGCAGGACGTTTGCTCATACAGCAGGCAAACAGATCAGCCACCGTCACAGAATCTCCCGGATCAAAGGCCGGACTTTGGGGCACATAACCGATCTTGGGCTTTCTGTTACGGCTGCCGGGTACGGAAAAGGAAATAATACCATCATATGCCTGCTGGCCTAAAATGGTTTTCAGCAGTGTGCTTTTACCGGCACCATTGGGGCCGATGAGGGCAATCATCTCGCCACAGTGGGCGTGGAGATTGATGTTTTCCAATATGGTATCGGCACCAATCTTTACGGTCAAATCCTGCACCCGCAGGCAGCAGGAATGGCCGCAGGCTCCGCCGTGTGTTCCTATGTTCATCCCAACGCCTCCTTTATAGTGCGGATGTTGTGGTACATTGCATCGAAATAACTGTCACCGGCCATTGCCATATCCAGGCTATACACCTTTGCACCGGTTTCGGCGGAAATTACTGTTGCAGCGGCTGTGCTGCCGTTACACTCGGTGAAAATGGCAGGCAGGTCATTGGTCTTGACCAAATCGATAATCTCAATCAGTTCCTTGGCAGAAGCCTCACTGCCGGATTCCTCTTCTACAGCTTTGAGAATATGCAGATTAAAGCTTTCTGCAAAATAAGAAAAACCATCGTGAAATGTGATCAAATTTCGATTTTTAAGACCGGAAAGCGCTGTTTCGCCGTATACCTGTAAGGCATCTAACTTGGTTAGCAGTCCGGTTAAATTAGCAGCAAACTGTTCCTTGTGGGCAGGGTACAGTGTGGACAGTTTCTCGCAAATAATCCTACTCATCTGTTTGGCTTTTTCAGGAGAGAGCCAAATGTGCGGATCGTCTTCGTGGTCGTGACCCTCGTGGTGATGACCGCAGGACAATTCCATCCCTTCCGATGCGTTAACTACCCGGCCGGTATTCCTTAGAATATCCCCCAGAAAGTCTTCCAAGCCGCCGCCGTTTAAGACAACTGCATCTGCAGCCTCCACAGACTGCATTTGTGTTACCTGTAGGGTATAATCGTGTAGACAGGATACCTCATCTGTTATGAGCCGGGAGACAGAGATGCCTGTCCCCTGGCACAGAGCGCTTGTGAATTCATAAACAGGCAGTGTACTTGCGACAATTTGAGCGTCGGTATCCTTGCCGCAACCTGCCATAAGCAGAGAAAGCACTATTAGAAATAAGCAGATTTTTTTCATAATCAATAACCAGCTTGTGTAATTTGTATTTCTAATGTATATCATACCATACAATGTCAAGAAAAAGAGACTGCAAATCGCAGTCTCTTGACAAAAAAGATATATTTTTTAAGGGCGATCTGCCAGCCAGGCATCTACCTTGGTTTTTGCAATCCGGAGAATGTCCTCACCGGGGTAGGGGGATGCGATGCCACCGCAGACATACACAAAGTAAAGTCCGTCCGGGGTCTGATACAATTGCTCCTCGTAGCCGGTAGGGTCGCCCCAAGAACCGTAGGTAAACCGCTTGAGCATAGTGGCTGTTTCGGTGTTGTATTCCTTTTTGCCGATGACCTTTTTCACTGCAAAATCTCCTTTCGTAGGTGTTTTGCCTCTATTATACGCGATTTTTTTGCAAAACAAAGGGAGTTTGGTCGTATGAGTAGCTTTTGAAAGAAAAATGTGCTATGATTGTATCGAGGTGAGAATATGCGGGATTTTCCTGTTTTTACAACTGAAAATGGCGCAGCCAGTTTGGTTTTGCGGGAGATTCCTTACAGGGGTGTGGCCTATATAACCTTGCAGGACACCCAAAATCCGAAAGAACTCCTTGCTGAGTGTGTGGACTTCTGCAAAATAGCCGGCGCAGAGAAGATCTATGCCACCGGCCATAGCTGGCTGGAAAGATACCCGGTCTATACCTCGGTGGTAAAAATGCAGCGACTTCGGGAAGGTTTGACAGAAAGCGGCGCAGCCTTGTTCCCGGTCACAGAGAAGACGGTTGAGCAGTGGCGCAGCTTGTATAACGCGAAAATGCAAAATGTTCCCAATGCCTCAACAATGACCCGAATGGAGGTAAGTGAGTTTCTGAAGAAGGGCGGTGGCTACTTTGTCCACAAGGATGGAGAACTGCTGGGTATCGGCATTGCCCGGGAGGACAAAATTGAAGCTATCGCATCCACAAAACCGGGAGCAGGAGAGACGGTGCTTTTGGCCCTGTGCAGCGCCCTGTTTTCCGAAAATGTGGTGCTTGAAGTTGCTTTCAATAACGAAAGGGCTATCCGCCTGTACGAACGGCTTGGTTTTCTAAAAACCGAATTGCTCCGCACCTGGTACGATGTTTCAAAATAATTTTTAGGTGACAAGAAAAAATACTTGACAAAGCTTCATCTTTGTTGTATCATATCACAGGTGTAAAGGAAAACTGATTGACAGGAGGCCGGCTATGGACGCAGTGGAGATGCTTTTGCTGTTTGATTATTACGGCGATATGCTCACCGAGCGTCAGCGGATGTGCCTGGACCTGCGGTACAATCAAGACCTTTCTCTAGCGGAGATTGCTGAGGAATTGGGAGTCAGCCGCCAGGGCGTTCACGATAATATCACCCGCGCAGAAGCCCATCTAGCCAAGATGGAGGCAAAAACCGGGTGTGTCCGCCGCAATTTGCAAAGCCGCCAGTCAATGCAGGCGATTTTGTCGGTTGCCAAGGAATTGGAGCAATATCCCGACCCTGTTGTGCGGGATGCAATCGAAAAGATCGTAGCAGCGGCAAGTTCCATTGAGGAGTAAATTATGGCATTTGAAGGATTGACCGAAAAAATCTCTGCGGCCTTCAAAAAACTCAGAGGTAAGGGCCGTCTGAAAGAATCCGATGTAAAAGAGGCAATGCGTGAGATCCGTATGGCTCTTCTGGAAGCGGATGTAAGCTATAAGGTTGTTAAGGATTTTGTAAAGTCCGTTACCGAGCGGTGCGTGGGCAGTGATGTACTGGAAGCCCTAAGTCCTGCTCAGATGATCGTTAAGATCGTCAATGAAGAGCTGACCAACTTGATGGGCAGCGAAACAAAACATATTACCATTAATCCGGCAGGCCCTACTGTGGTTATGCTGGTTGGCTTGCAGGGCGCGGGTAAGACCACCAACGGCTCCAAGCTTGCCGGTCTTATGAAGCGGCAGAATAAGAATCCTTTGTTGGTCGCTTGTGATATTTACCGGCCCGCTGCGATTCAACAGCTGAAGGTCTGCGGTGAAAAGCTGGGAATCCCTGTGTTTGAAAAGGGGCAGACAGACCCGGTGCAGATCGCTAAGGAAGCTGTTCTTTATGCCCGTCAGCACGGCCATGACATGGTGTTCCTGGATACCGCAGGTCGTCTCCATGTAGACGAGACCTTGATGGAGGAACTGAAGAATATCAAGTCTGCCGTCAAGCCCGACGAGATTATGTTGGTGCTGGACGCAATGACCGGCCAGGATGCGGTGAATGCCGCCCAAAGCTTTAACGAATGGCTGGATATCGATTCCGTAATGCTCTCCAAGCTGGACGGCGATGCCAGAGGCGGCGCGGCGCTGTCTGTGCGGGCCATCACCGGTAAGCCCATCAAATTCGCCGGTATGGGCGAAAAGCTTGAAGATATTGAGCCCTTCCATCCGGACCGTATGGCCTCCCGGATCCTGGGTATGGGCGATGTGCTGTCCCTCATTGAAAAAGCTGAGCAGGCGTTTGATGAAAAGAAGGCCGCTGAGTTAGAGGAGAGACTGAAAACAAACAAGTTCACCCTCCAGGACTTCTACGACCAAATGGTCCAGCTGAAGTCCATGGGTTCTATGCAGGATTTGCTTGCCCATATGCCCGGTGGCGCCGGTCTTAAAAATGTCCAGTTGGACGAAAAGGCAATGGGACGCACCGAAGCGATCATCCTGTCTATGACTCCCAAGGAGCGGGAGAATCCCGGCATTATCGGTGCCAGCCGTAAAAAACGCATTGCAAACGGCGCCGGTGTGAAGGTAGAGGATGTGAACAGATTGCTGAAATCTTTCGACCAAATGCGGTCAATGATCAAGCAATTCTCCGGCCCTGGAATGGGCAAGAAGATGAAGCGTATGGGTAAATTTGGCGGTTTTGGCGGTTTCCCCGGCTTCTAGGCTGAAAGGACTCGAACTCAAACAGCCTCTCAGCCTAAAAAGTTCGCTCTAAGCAAAAATGCTTTGCGATATAGATTGTAAGAAAAATTTTTGGAGGTGAAAACCAATGGTTAAAATCAGACTGAGAAGAATGGGTGCAAAGAAGGCTCCTTTCTACCGTGTCGTTGTTGCTGATGCTCGCTCTCCCCGTGACGGTCGTTGCATCGAAGAGATCGGCACCTACAACCCCCTGACCAATCCTGCTACTATCAATGTGGACGCTGAGAAGGTTCAGGCTTGGATCAAGAACGGCGCACAGCCCACCGATACCGTGCGTGGTCTGCTGAAGAAGGCCGGCATCCTGTAATTACCCGAAGGAGTATTCCAATGAAAGAGCTTTTGCTGTATATGGCAAAGAATCTGGTGGACGAGCCTGAGGCAGTTACAGTAACGGAAGTTTCTGATGAGGAAGGCAAGGTCCTGGAGCTCCGTGTCGCCCCCGGCGATATGGGTAAGGTCATCGGCCGCCAGGGTCGAATTGCTAAGGAAATTCGTACCATTGTGAAAACCGTTGCCCAGCGCACCGGCGAAAAAGTCACGGTGGAAATCGTGGATTAATGGCTTATGCGTGACGCTTGGCGCCACGCATTTCCATTTCTTGGAGGAAATATGAAGCAGATTTATATTGATGCAGGCGAGATCGTTACCACCCACGGTGTCCGTGGCGAGGTAAAGGTGCTGCCCTGGCTGGACTCAGCCGATATGCTTTGTGAATTTGAACGTTGCCGCATTGACGGAAAAGAATATAGAATGGAAAACTGCCGTGTGCAGAAAACCTGTAACTTGGTAAAACTCCAGGGCGTTGACACTATGGAGGCTGCCCAGGCTATGCGGGGTAAGACCGTACAGCTCTACCGGGAAGATATTGACGAGGATGTGATCTTCGGTGTGGAACTTTTGGACGTAGAGGTATTCTGTGATGGTAAAAATATCGGTAAGATTACAGAAGTGCTGGACTATCCCGGCAATTCCGTGTATGTGATCGGTGACAATAGAGTGAAGAATCGCTATATGATCCCAGCGGTGAAGGAATTTGTCCTGTCCACCGATCTTGATAAAAATGAAATGCAGGTGCGCCTGATTGAGGGGATGGGAACCGATGAGAGTTGATATTCTGACCCTGTTCCCGGATACCATGCTGGATGTGCTGTCTGACAGTATTTTGGGTCGGGCGCAGGAGCGGGGCATCATCACCATTGATGCACACCAGATCCGGGACTATACTGCCAATAAGCAGATGCAGGTGGATGACTATCCCTATGGTGGCGGCCGTGGCGCTGTGATGCAGGCAGACCCCTTGTACCGCTGTTGGGAGGCGGTATGTGATAAGGCTGGTGGCCCGGTGCATACTGTTTACCTTTCTCCCTGTGGGAAGACATTCAAACAGGCTGATGCGATTCGGTTGAGCAAGATGGAAAATATCATTTTCGTCTGCGGTCATTATGAGGGTATCGACCAGCGCTTCATAGATGAATGTGTGGATGAGGAATTGTCCCTGGGTGATTTTGTGCTGACCGGCGGTGAAATCGCTGCCATGGCTATGACCGATGCCATCTGCCGTATGGTGCCCGGCGTGCTGGCAGACCCGGAGTGCTTTGAGGACGAGAGCCATTTTAACGGTCTTTTGGAGTATCCCCAATACAGCCGGCCCGCTGTGTGGCACGGAAGGGAAGTGCCGGAGATCCTCTTGTCCGGCAACCATGAAAAAGTGGCCCAGTGGCGCCGTAAACAGGCCCTGCGCCGCACAAGAGAGCGCAGACCCGATATGTATGAAAAGCTTGATTTAACAAGCAAGCAGGATAAAAAGCTTCTGCAGGAGATGGAAGCAGAAGATGATCAAGAAATATAGAATCCGCCGCAACCTGTTGGTTGCGGCGGTTTTGTTTAACCCTTATGGTCATAAACTACGATAACACCCATAGTTGTCAAATCACTTACCTGTGAGTTTTTTGTAACACCTGTGCGGGCGACGTTTACCTGGATAAGTCTGGGACAGGTTTTAAGGACCTCTACATTGGAGATCGCTCTGTTGTCATCCATATAGACATTATTCAGATAGCTAAATCCCTTCAATGGCTCCAGAGTTTGGATCAGATTGTTGGAACCATCGATATTTATCAAAGCGCAGCCGGAACCCCAGTTAGGTAAGGCGGACACTTGATTGCGGGAGAAGTTGAAGTTTGTCAGCTTTTTCAACGCAGACAATTCAGATATGTCCGAAATTTTGTTGCTTGAAATATTAAGCACGTCCAATTCGAGATTATTTGCTAAAAGGGAAACAGAAGTAAGCGCATTGTTGGAAGCGTTTAATTCTACCAAATGAGAAAGCTCGGCAACACCGGTGAGCTCTGTCAGATTGTTGTTTGCTGCATTCAGCTTTTCCAATCCGGCTACAGTAGAGAGGGGAGCCAACGAAGCGAGCTCGTTATGGGACACATTTAAATCCTTCAACTTCTTAAGGCCGGACAGCGGCAGCAGGTCCTTCAAAGCGTTGCTGGACAAGTCCAGTTCTTCAAGATTCAGCAATTTGGAAAGGGGTGCAATATCTCGCAGAGAATTGTTGCTCAAATTCAAATAAGTCAAGCCTGTAGTCTGTTCCAGTCCGGCAGTGGTAGAAAGACTGCATTTATTCAGCGTCAACCGTTTCAAGGATTTCAGTTGCGCCAGATAGGGAAGCTCTTCAGCCTGAACAGCGGTGTTAGTAATCATAACTTCTTCCAGGTTGGGAAGCTGGGAGATATGGACTAACTGACCGGTGGGAGCAGCGTCCATTGTAAGGGTCTTCAGGAAGACTAAGTGCTGTAGATCGTCCAGCTTTTTGACACCTGCAGGAACGGTGAATTCCTGGATTTTCCACAGGTCACTGGTGAACAGTGTCTTTTCTTTGTCAACATTCAGAAGTTCCCGGAAGGTACCTTCCATAACGGGATCTACAAACTCTACTTCTTTTACTACACCGCCAACCGTAAATGCGAAAATGGAAACATGACTTGCCAAACCGTTCTCACCAACAGCAATGGCGTATATCTTGTTTTCGCCGTCTTTCAAGGTAATTCCCTGCCTGTTGTAGAGGTCCGTTTCGGTAGAGGGGAAAGCGCCGTTAGCGTTTACATACATAGCTTTTGCCTTGGCGATGATGTCGATGGTAATGTACTGGGTGTAATGAGAACCATCCACAAAGGGATCCGGCGTACAGGTGGGCGCCGCAGGCCGCAGTTGCTCCAACTGCACTTTGATGTCTTTGTTAGCTACATTGTCAATCATGCGAACAGCGTCCAAGAGTTTGTTCTGCTCAACAAAGAGTTTGGACAGGGCCATATACAGATCAATGCCGCCGCCGTCAGCGATTGCGGAGGTCAAGGTGTATTCCGCTTTTGTGTAGTTGCCGGAGGTTTTATACTGATTGGAAAGCTCAATGGCAACAGTATCGTTGTCACCTGCATGCTCGTAGGCACGATTATAGAACCAGGCAGAGGCGGAAATGTTGCCGCTGTCTTCAAAAAAACGGGCGGCCTTTACAAGAATATCCCGTGTAAACACACGGTCATAGACAAAAAGATACCAGCCTGTGCAGAAGAGAATAGCCACAACCAGCACAAGTGGAATTATAATTCGAAAAGCTTTTTTCATAATATGCTCCATTTCGACAATTTAACAAAATAATTATACTTCTTGCGCTCCTATGTGTCAAGTGGAACAAATTTCAAAACCCGCCGCAATTCGTCAGCTTTTTGTGGAGCACGGCGGTACAATAGTCGGGGGTGATAGAATGAAAAATACTGCGAAAGCATGGCTTATGGCCATTGTGCTGGGAATACTGTTTCCTAGTCTTCTCTTTTCTGTTAGTGAGAAATTTATATCCCGCGATCAAAAGAAGCCACAGCTTGAAGGTACAGTAGCGGCAACTGAGCCTGTTCGGAATTCGGATGTTACTGTTTTGATGCCCTATGGGCAGACAGAACTGGATATGAAGACTTATTTGACCGGCGTGCTGTTGGCGGAAATGCCTGTGGATTTTTCGGAAGAAGCGCTGAAAGCCCAGGCAGTGGTGTCCAGAACCTATGCGCTCAGACGCAATGCTTTGGGGAACAAACATCCACAGGGTGCGGTGTGTACCGAGTCTTCCTGTTGCCAGGCATACAGAGCAATTGAGGATTTCCTCTCCAAAGGCGGTACAGAGGAAATGCTCAAGAAAATATCTAAAGCGGTGGAGTTTACCGACAACCAAGTGCTGACCTATAACGGTGCATTGATTGAAGCTACATATTTTTCTTGTTCCGGTGGCCGAACGGAGGATGCTGTGGCGGTGTGGGGAACTGAGATTCCTTATTTGCAGGCTGTGGACAGCCCCGGGGAAGAAAGTGCCACCCATTTTGTAGATACAGTAGAGTTTAAAGCTGCGGAGTTTGCCTCCTTGCTGGGAATATATCCCCAAGGTCCAGCCCCCAATTGGTTGGGTGCAGTGACTTATACGGATGGCGGCGGAGTTGAAACGATGGTAATTGGTGGCAAGACACTTGCCGGTACAGAGATCCGACAGAAATTGGGACTTCGTTCTACTGTGTTTTCTATGTATGCCACAGAGGATAAAATCCACATATCCACCAGAGGTTTCGGACACCGCGTGGGAATGAGCCAGTACGGGGCGGAAGCGATGGCTGTGCGGGGAAGTGACTATCGAGAAATTCTATCCCATTATTATCCGGGAACGCAGTTAACGGCCTGCACCCGGAATTGACAAAGGGGGGATTCTTTAGTAAAATGGAGAAAATACAGAAAGGGGGAGAATCCCTTGCCTATTCAAATTCCCAATGATCTGCCCGCTGCGGGTATTCTGCAGCAGGAAAATATATTTGTTATGCCCCAGGATCGGGCAATGACACAGGACATTAGACCCTTGGAAATCGTCCTGCTGAACCTGATGCCCACTAAGATCGTCACCGAGACCCAGCTCAGTCGCCTTTTGGGCAACACACCCTTGCAGGTGCACCTGGAGCTGATGCATATGAAGTCCCATACCTCCAAGAATACAGCCCAAGAGCATCTTTTGAATTTCTATAAAACATTCGATGAACTGAAGCACCGGAAATTTGACGGTATGGTCATTACCGGCGCTCCGGTAGAAAATATGCCATTTGAGGATGTGGATTATTGGCAGGAGCTGTGCCAGATTATGCAGTGGTCTACAACCAATGTCCACAGCACTTTCCATATTTGCTGGGGCGCCCAGGCCGGCCTTTACTACCACTACGGCATTCCCAAGTATCCTCTGGAAGGTAAAATGTTTGGCGTTTTTGAGCATACCAAGGATTATCCCCGTTCCATTCTTTTGCGGGGCTTTGACGATGTTTTCTACGCGCCCCATTCCCGGCATACAACCATTCGCCGTGAAGATATTGAGAAGATTCCGGAACTGAAGATCCTTGCTTCCTCGGAGGAGGCAGGCATCTATGCCCTTATGAGCAAGGGCGGCCGGCAGATTTTTGTCACCGGCCATTCCGAATACGACCCGGACACCTTGGAGAAGGAGTACCTGCGGGATAAGAACCAGGGCTTGCCTACTGCGGTACCCAAGAATTACTATCCCGGCGACGATGATACCAAGTGTCCGATTGTTCGATGGAGAGGGCATGCCAACCTGCTGTTCTCCAACTGGTTGAATTATTTCGTTTATCAGACCACACCTTACGATATTATGAGTATCGGCAAAGAAAACTAAGTTTGGAGGGGTTGCCTTGAAGCTGAGAATTAACGGTTATGAAATTAAGCCCCAGCCGGGGCAGACCCTGCTGGAATTGGTGAAAAAACTCGGCTTGGATAAAGCAGAGCTTTTGTCCAGACCCATTGCGGCGAAGATTGCCGGTGAAGTGTTTAACCTCAATTATGTGCCTGTGCGTATGACGGAGCTGTGCTCTGAGCGGCCCTCTATCCGTCGGGCAATGGCAGCATCTAATGGTGAGATTCAGTTGCTTTCCTATAGTGACCCCAGTGGTAAGGATGTGTACCGCCGCACTGTGCAGTTTGTGCTGTTTTTGGCCCTGCAGAATACATATCCGCATATTGCTGCCAAAATGGGCTCTACAGTAGGTCCTGCCCTTATGATCCATTTGTCCTCCACCGAGGATTTTGACCTGGAAAAATTAAGAGCAGAGATCAAGCGCCTGGTGGAGCTGGATATTCCCTTGATTCGCCGGCGTGTTACTACCCAGACGGCTATCGAACGCTTTGAAGCTGCGGGAAAAACCGATAAGGCAAGACTTTTGGAGTTTCGCACTGCTGAATATTTTGATGAGTATGCCTATGGGGATTTTTCCGACTATTACTATGGCGAGTTAGCACCATCCACCGGCTATATGCAGGTTTGGGATGTGCTGCCTGCTGATGGCGGTTTCCTGTTCCTGTATCCAGACGATAAGAACCCCGGCCAGGTAGCACCCTATGTAGATATGCCTCATTTTCGGGCAGTTACAAATGAGGGCGCCCGCTGGTGTGCACTGATGGAATGTGAGACGGTTTCCGATCTGAATGACCTGGTGAATACCGGGAAGATCCGGGAATTGATCCGTGTCAACGAAGCCCTCCATGAAAAGGGTTATTCCCAGATCGCGGATATGGTTTGTCAGCGGGGCGCTAAGGCTGTGATGCTGGCAGGCCCCAGTTCTTCCGGTAAGACTACCTCTGCCAACCGTTTGGCTACCCAGCTCCGCGTCCACGGCAAAAAGCCCATTTTGATGAGCCTGGATGATTACTATGTGGATCGGGACACGATCCAGCCCGGCCCGGACGGACAGATCGATTTTGAACATATCGATACCATCGATACAGACCTGTTCCGAGTCCACCTGCGGCAGCTATTGGCCGGTGAAGAGGTGGAGCTGCCTGTGTTCAATTTTCTTACCGGAAAACGGGAGTGGAATGGGCATAAGATGCGCCTGTCCCGGGACACGGTGATCATTGTGGAAGGCCTTCACGCGCTCAATCCTGTGCTTTTGCCGGCTGACTTGGATAAAACACTGGTGTTTAAGCTTTATGTGAGCGCGTTGCTTCCTCTCAACTTAGATGACCATAACCGTATTCCTTCCAGCTACCTGCGTTTGCTGCGGCGTACGGTTCGGGATTATGAGAGTCGAGGTTCTTCCGTAGAAAAGACCCTGTCCATGTGGGATTCTGTCCGCAGGGGAGAGGAGCGGTGGATTTTTCCCTACCAAGAAAATGCCGATGTGATCTTCAACAGCTCCACCCTTTATGAGTTGGCTGTGCTGAAGAATCACATTTACCCGCTGCTGAACGCGGTGCAGCCGGAGCAAAGTTGTTATGAACAGGTTCGGGCTATGGTTAAGATCCTAAACTATGTCCAAGCGGCACAAGTGGAGGATGAGGTCCCGCCCACCAGCCTGGTTCGTGAATTCATTGGCGGCAACAGTTTCTATCGTAAATAAAAGCGAGGGATTTCTCCCTCGCTTTTGTTATGCAATTTTGAATTGCTGCGTTGCGGCCAATCCTCCGTTGAAATACACATCAATGGTGTATGTTCCGGCAGCAGTGGGCATTGGCGGCATTTGCAGTTTGCAATAGTCGTTTTTCCACATCTTTGCAAGGGTACTTGTGGTTGTGCTGAGGAGCACAGGAGTAGATTCAGCGTTACGAACGAGGAATGTGATTTCAACAGAATTATCGCTGAGTGTGATGTAATCCTTTTTGAGTTCAATTAGGTAAGAGCCGCCTTCTCCGGTAGCAAAAGTGCTTTCAAACTTTACATCACTTATCTTCTTGCCATTCCAATTCTGCAGGCTGGAAGTTTTGCACATATGGAATACCAAATCACTGCGTTTCAGTTCATGCCTTCCGACTTTCTGACTGTAATCAGACCCGCTGGCAGTCTTTGCTTCCAAAACAGAACCCAACAGAGGAACATCCTTTGCATCGGTCAACCAAATGCGGTATGTTACATTAGGAAGAAGGGAAGAGATTGTTGCTTCGTTTTTGTCGCAAGCAACACTTTTCTCTTGTTCAATACCGACGATTGCATAATGGAGCTTCCAACCGTCCTTAGGAACCGATTGGCTGGTATTCCAAGTAAACTTTAACGTACCGGACTTGCTGTTATCAGCTTTCATATCGGTCACGGTAATAGAGTTGGCCGGGATATCTTTTTTGACACCCTCGCTCATACCTTCGGCCTTTACTTCAACAATAAAGTTAGAAGTGTGATCAAGGTTTTTGAAGGTCACTGTGGTATCGGAGACAGTAGCAGTTTGGTTATAGGTGCCACCGATGCAGGAAATTTGCCATGAGGTAACTTTTTCACCTGCAGGCGTAGCCCACTTAACAACCAGTTCGTTGTTTATACAACTTACAATATTTACTTTTTCTGCCTTGATAACCTTGCGTGCAGTGTAAAGGATCTCGCTTTCACCGGTAACATAAAGATCTTCTTTTGGTACTAAGCGGAATTTGTAGGCCTTGCCAACTGTCAGATCACTAATCGTGACTCTGTGGGAAACCATTTCCGCAGTTCGTTCAGCTTCGCCTTCTGTGGAATAGTTAACAGTCCAAGCTTCGCTGTCAGGTCCGTCGATGGTGAAATTAAGAATCACACTTCCATCGGTTGCACCGGTAATTGCGTCAAAGTGAACGATGTTTGATTGAATCGGAGTGGAGTATGTGAGAGGGCCAACGCCGGCAACACTGTAATAACTGTTGGCAACAATCTTTATGTTGTATGCAGTGCTGGGGGGCAACTCTTTAAATTCAGCTTTTCCGTCCTTAACGGTTGCAGGAATGCGGTTGCCATAGGTGTCAACACAAACGACCTGCAACAGTGTTTCATCATCGCTGGTTTCAATGTTAACAATCAAGGAATCCTTTGCGCCATTCAGAGAAATGGAGTCGACAACTATAACAAAGAAATGCTTGTATATGAAATAACCTGCAGCAAGCAAGCCAGCTATAAGCAGAACGATAACGGAATTACGAACCCAGTGCCGCTTTTTCGTTCTATCCTCGGAGGATTCGTCTTCGTCAATTTCCTCAGCCTCGTCTTCAGCCGTAGGCTCTACAGAATCTTCCTCCACATCTTCTTCCTCGGAATCAATTGTTTCTTCGGTATTGGGTGCTTCAGCCTCTACTTCGATAGGTTCCAGCTCGGGAAGTTCAATGTACTCGGGAACAGTCACAGGTTCGGGAACAGAAAGTGTAGCCAACTCATCTGCCTGGGTCAAAATTTCGGTTACCTCGCCGGTCAGTTTCTCGTAATTCGTTTCATCACCAGTTAAATGTAAATCTTCGGCAGTAACATCGGACAGCGAGGGTACATCTGTTAGTTCGTCAGCAACTAAGGAGGCGTCTTCCTTATCCTCTTCAATGGTAATTGCTTCTTGATTCTCGTTTATCTCTGCTGAAACAGGAGCGCTTTCAGTTTCGACAGGGCTTTCTTCAATTTGAGATGTGCCATCATCCTCGGTTACGTTTTCCTCAGCAGTAGGTAGAGGAACAATGGGGGAGTCCAATGCACCATTGCGCTGCATATACTCCACAATGGCTTGGCCCATCTGAACAGGCTCCTGCCAACGTTCTGCCGGATCGGGATCACAGGCTTTTAAGATGATTTCACTCATTTCATAATCTGCATACAAGGGGGAGGGCAACTTGGCGCCGGGAGTAATATCATCGTTAAAAGGTAATTCGCCGTTGTTATATGCTTGATAAAGAATCAAACCAATGGCATAAATGTCGATGGTGGTATTCAGAGCGGCATAAGCGTCGCTGATCTCAGCAGGTGTATAAATACTGCGGGATTTTTCGGGTAGTGACATATACTTGAGGGAGTCCAATTTAATAAATCCAAGACCACCAACCTTATACTGGAGCTGATCGGTAACAAAAATGTTGCCGGGTTTCAAGCCTACATACAAATATCCGCTTCTTCTGCTGACAGACATGGCAGCGCACAGGTCCAAACCTAAATTCAGTGCATCCAGGTGGGTAAAAGCGTGGCGCTTAAAATGTGTCTCGAGGGTGCGGTTGTATGTACGCAGGAGGTAAATGTCATAGCCTTTTCCGTCTTCCTTGGGCTCTAATTGCCATGCATCATAGGGCGTATAGCCCTCTTGCTCGGACAAACGCTTTTGAATGTCGATTTCGGCAATAATCTCGTCAGCAACTTCCTTATAGTAGGCGAGCGCAGTTTCCTCGTCCGGATATGCACCGGAAAGCAAAAGAGCATCCATCTGCGCAGGATATGCCGGGACTGAGATGATTTTTACGATGTACTTTTCGTCAGTATCTTCCTTAATGGCTGGGCAGCAATAAATACCGTGGTGTTCATTAATGGGATCGCCCATAATCATACCATCCAGTAAGGGAGATATGCGTTTTGGTTCAAACAAAGTCATCGCCTCCTTGAATATAAACTAAGTTAATGGTGTACAAGAAAATATGTAAATTAAATAATTTTCTGTATTTTGACAGTAAAATATAGATTTATATTAACTCATGCTAATTATAAAATAAATTTCTAAAAAAAGCAACAGAATAATAGTTGTTTTATTCAACAAGAAATGCTATAATGTATGTGAAATAGATTTTAGCAGGGGAACCTGCCGTCCAGGAGGTATAAAGAATGGGTAAAATTATTTGCGATATTTGTGGAACTTCCTACCCGGAAACAGCAAAGCAGTGTCCTGTTTGCGGATGTGTGCGTCCCGGGGACGTTCAGCGCGTTACAAACGAAATCAATACAGATGAAAACGGTACATCCGGCTATACCTATGTTAAGGGAGGCCGTTTTTCTAAATCCAATGTAAAGAAACGCAATAAGGGAGACGGAAGCGGCACGGCTGCAAAGTCCGCTCCTGTTGAGAAAGACGCTGAAATGGAACCTAAGAATAACCGCGGTTTGGTGATTGCTGCAATTATCCTGTTGCTTGCGATTATTGGTGTTGTGATCTATATCGCAGTAGGTTTCTTTGGCCCTATCGCCGGTACAGGTAACAACCCTACTACTGGTACAACAGACAGCCAACTGGATCTTTCCTGTAAGGGTATTGTTTTAGATACTGATATGGTGATTTTGAGCAAGGCTGGCGATGCACACCTGCTCAGTTATAAGCTTCAGCCTGAAAATACCAAGGATGCAGTAACGTTTACTTCCGAGAATCCTGAGATTGCGACTGTAAATGAAAAGGGCAGTATCACTGCTGTTGCAGACGGCGAAACAAAGATCATCATTAAGTGTGGCGAAGCAGAAAAGGTTTGCACTGTATACTGCCAATTTGAGGAGGATCCTACGGCAACTACAGCGCCTACCACTACAACAGAAACTGATGCAACCGGTTCTACTGACACGACTGCGCCCACTGATGCTACGGATTCTACCGCAACTACGGCTCCTACTGTGGCCGGAACGGATATTCGACTGAACCGCAACGATATCACCTTGCAGTACCAAGGTGAAAAGTGGGAACTTTACAGCGGCTCTGTTTCCAAGGATAAGGTGACATTCACCAGTGAAAACGAGTCTGTTGTTACTTTCGTAGATGGCTGGGTCACTGCTGTAAGCGGCAGCCCGGAACCTGTTAAAGTACACGCAGAATATGCGGGTCAGAAAGTCACTTGTTTGATTCAATGCAAGTTCCAGGAAAGCAGCGGCACTGTAGGTAATGGTGGTGTATCTGAGGACGGTGGCGGTGTTGCCAATGGCGGTACTTCCGAAGATGGTGGCACTTCCGGAAATATTGGCACCCCTGTTAATCTGACCGGTAAGATCGTTAATGTGCAGGTAGAGGTGAATGTCCGTTCCGATGCAGGTACTGAGTTCGCAAAGACCGGCGCGCTGCCCTTGGGTCAGCAGGTGACTATTACAGAAACCAAGAATGACAGCACCGGTATGCAGTGGGGTAAGACCTCTGCCGGCTGGGTTCGCATGGATTACATTCAGATTAACTGAAACTAAGTATTTTAGAAGCCGAAATGCATTTGCATTTCGGCTTCGTTCTTATTCACCGTTAAGGCCAATTCTGTTTCTGCGGAACAGAAGAGTTAAGCACCACAGACCGGCCAGACCGACAACTGCATAGATGATGCGGCTGATAGCAGCAGTTTGCCCGCCAAAGATCCAAGCGACCAGGTCAAATTTGAACAGGCCCACAAGTCCCCAGTTTACAGAGCCGATAATGGATAAGATCAGTGCTAAAGTGTCCATATGGTTTACCTCCATTTACAAGTTTGGGTAGTGGTATTTTGTCCCGCTGAAAATAAAATATGCAAACCGTTGCAAATTTGCGGAAAATTCGTTATAATACTTTCAAAATTGTGGGAAGGTGATTGATATGACGACTTTGTACGAAGGCGCATTTGCGAAAATTAATTTAACATTAGATGTCCTGGGCAAGCGAGAGGACGGCTATCACGATCTAAAGAGCGTGATGCAGACAATTTCCATTCGTGATGATGTAGAAATTGATGTAGATACCGGCAAGCCCTGGGTGCTTAAATGTGACGCAGACGGAATTCCTGCTGACAGACGCAATCTTGCCTGGAAGGCTGCTGAAGTGTTCTTTGAGCAGACCAAAAGAACAACAACGGGCTTGGAGATCCGTATTACTAAACGTATCCCAATGGAAGCAGGTTTGGGCGGTGGCAGTGCTGATGCTGCAGCTGTTCTGCGTGCTTTGAATCGGCATTACGGCAATCCTCTTTCCATTATGGCCTTGGCTGAGCTCGGTGCCCTTGTGGGTAGTGATGTGCCTTTCTGCGTTCTCTGTGGCACAGCTATGGTGGAAGGCAGGGGAGAGCGCTTAAGAAAGCTGCCGGATCTGCCTGATTGTTGTTTTGTGGTGTGCAAACCGGATTTTTCTGTATCTACCCCGGAACTGTACAAGAAAATTGATGAGGTTGAGATTGCCAAACGACCCGATCACCAGGCTATGGAAAGCGCCTTGCTTGCCGGCGATCTGGGAAAAATTGCTGAGAATGTTTTCAATGTGTTTGATCCGGTTGTAACTGCCGATCATTTGGAACTGAATTACATTAAGTCCATCTTCAACAGCTACGGCTCAATCAATCAGCAAATGACCGGATCCGGTTCGGCTGTGTTTGCGATGGTACCTGATTTTGAGTTTGCTGCAGTAATCTGCAATATGCTGAAAGAAAATTATCCGCAGGTATATATTGCCAAGCCTGTATAATTTTACGAAATTCCGTCCATACTGGAGTTATTTCAGTATGGACGGTGCTTTTATGAAGAAATTTATCAAAGTAATTGTGATCGCTTGTTTTCTTTTGTTTGTCATTGGGATTGCAGATGTATATAAGGATAAAATAGCGTTACATGATAACCTAATCAGACTGCATGTGGTTGCCAATTCCGATTCTCGTGAAGACCAGGAAATTAAACTGCGGGTTAAGGATGCTGTCGTGGCCTACTTACAACCTTTAATTAAAGACCTTTCGGATAAAGAACAGGCCATGGTGTTTGTCGCGGATAATTTAACATCCATTCAGTTGATTGCCAATGAAGTTTTGGATGATTGTGGAGTAAGTAACAGAGCAACGGTGTATCTTAGGCCAGAAGCTTTTAATACACGAAAATACGATACCTTTTCGTTGCCGTCTGGGGTATATGATTCATTGAGAATAGAAATCGGTGAGAGTGGTGGAAAGAATTGGTGGTGCGTAGTATTCCCATCCTTGTGTTTGCCTGCAACTTCTGATGGATTTCAAGATACTGCTGTATCTTCGGGTTTTTCTGAGGAGCTTGGAAATACTCTGGCGAACGGAAATAATTTTCGATTTTTTATTCTGGATTGCTTGGGGAGAATAGAAAATTTATTTTATTAGTCACTATAAATTGGACCGATGCTGTGTTATGATATAAAAAAGAGGGGAGGAACTATTATGCTGACTTTATTGCTGGGAACAGATTGGATTGCCAATCGTGATATGGTTCTTGATATGATTGCACAGGATGTGGCTGATGAGAAGAGCGGTGTGGTCTATATGGTACCGGAGTTGGTCAGCCATGACACGGAACGCCGTCTTTGTGCGCGAGCTGGCGATACAGCCAGCCGTTATGCTGAGGTTGTTACCTTTACAAGGTTGGTAAAACGAGTTGCGGATGCGGCCGGACACAGTATACCGGAATGTATGGATAACGGTGGACGGTTGGTGGCTATGGCTTCAGCCGTCCGTCAGCTTCATAGTAAACTGAAGGCCTACGCCGCTGTGGAGACAAGACCGGATTTTTTGACAGGTCTTTTAGATGCTGTAGATGAGTTTAAGCGCTGTTGTATTACATCGGCGGATTTGCTGGCAGCCAGCAAAAGAACTGAGGGCAGTTTTGCGCAAAAATTAGAGGAATTGGCGCTGATTTTAGAAGCGTATGATGCAATTTGTGCGCAAGGAAAGCGGGATCCACGAGATCAAATGACCTGGCTGTTGGAGCAGTTAGAGGACAGTGACTTTGCCCAGAAACACTCCTTCTACATAGACGGTTTTCCGGATTTTACACGGCAGCATACAGCAATTTTAGCGCATTTAATTGCCGAGAGTGATTCGGTAGTCGTTAGCTTGAACTGCGACTGTGCAGATTCAGAGAATCCGGCATTTGAGAAAGCGGGTGTGACAGCGGGTGAGCTTTTGCGGCTTGCAAAAGCTGTGGGCATCCAAACAAAAATATTTACGGTGGAACCTAAAAATAAAGGTATACAGTCGGTTCTTACTACGTTATATCAAGGTAAAATTACAAATCAATCCGAAGCGTTGCGGGTCTATACTATGGATTCTGTATATGCAGAGTGCCATGCAGCAGGTGAAAAAATTATGGATCTGGTGCGTGGCGGCTCTCGGTATCGAGATGTCAGTGTTGTTTGCCCGGATATGGCGGCATACGCCAATGTGCTGAACATGGTTCTTGATAGGTATCATATTCCTGTCTACCTGTCTGGAACTGAGGATATATTAAGCAATTCTGTAATAACAACCGTAATTTCCGCAATTGATGCTGCAGTGCAAGGTTTTGAACAGGCAGATGTACTGCGCTATTTGAAGTCACCACTATCTCCTCTTTCCGTGACACAATGCGATAAGGTAGAAAATTATGCGTTACTGTGGAAAATTAGTGGTAACCAGTGGGAGAATGAGTGGAAAAACCATCCGGAAGATTTAAGTGATTATTGGAAGGAAGAAGATAAAACAAGACTTGCAGAACTGAACCAATTACGGCGCAGCGCCCTGACACCATTGTTAACACTTGGTAAGGCGTTAAAGCAGGCAGATAGTTTGCAGCAGCTCGTGGAAGCTCTGTATGCATTCCTGGATAATATCAATCTGGATGCACGGCTTAAGGAACTGGCAACGCATTTAGAGGATTCCGGTGATCTCCGCAACAGTCAGATTCTTATGCAGCTTTGGGAAATATTGTTGACAGCCTTGGAACAGCTTTCTTCCATGCTTGGACAGACTTATTGGGATACCCAGACCTTCACACGACTGCTGAAGCTGTTGCTGAGCCAGTATGATGTAGGCACGATTCCCGCAGTATTGGATGCAGTAACCATTGGCCCCGTCAGCGCAATGCGTTGTCATCAAACAAAGCATCTGTTGATTTTGGGTGCAAATGAGGGCGTATTCCCTACATACGGCGGTACAACTGGTGTTTTGACCGACCGAGAAAGAACACAACTGCGGGCATTGGGCGTGCCTCTCACCGGTGGGGCTATGGAGGGCTTGCAGGCAGAGTTTGGTGAAATTTACGGCGTTTTTTGCAGCGCAACGGATACAGTTTCTGTTTCTTGCTCCGGACAGCCCTCCTATTTGCATCGTAGGCTTAGTGAAATGGCCGGTGGTGAAACAGAGGTGTTACCAATCGGTGTTGCAACTACTGAACCGATGGAAGCCGGCGCTCTCTTAGCCAGAATGAATGACAAAACGGCAGCAAATAAGCTTGGACTGTTGGAAGAATATCAAAACCTCAAGGATATAAATAACCACGATTTGGGCGAAATGTCTGCAGATACGGTTAGTGAGCTTTACGGGCAGACTATAAATCTGTCTGCATCTCAGGTGGACAAGCTTGCGGATTGCCGTTTGGCATATTTCTTGAAATACGGTCTTAAGCTAAAAGAACGCAAACCGGTAACTGTAGATCCGGCAGAATTTGGTACCTATGTCCATGCGGTTCTGGAAGATACAGGCCGAAAAATTATGGAGCTGGGTGGATTCCGTGAGGTTTCTTTAGATCAGACAATCGAGATCGCCAATGAATTCTCGCAGCAGTATATTGCAGAGCATTTTAGTCAAATTGACTCACAGAGGCTTAGTTATCTGTTCCGTAGAAATGCGCAGGAATTGGAACTGATTGTTGCTGAATTGTGGCAAGAATTGCTGGAATCGGATTTTGCGCCAATCGCTTTTGAATTGGGATTTGGGCCGGATAAGGAAATGGATGCAATCCACATTGCAGGCAGCACGATGTCAGCTCGTTTGCGCGGATTTGTGGATAGGGTGGATGCCTGGGAACAGGATGGCCATACCTACTACCGTGTTGTTGACTACAAGACAGGTAAAAAGGATTTTGATTATTGCGACATTTATAACGGACTGGGGCTTCAAATGCTGCTGTATTTGTTTGCCTTGGAGGAAAAGGGAGCGGATATTCTAGGTGAGAATCCTGTGGCTGCCGGTGTTCAGTATTTTCCGGCAAGAGTACCGATTGTTCCCTTAGACGGACGGGCAGACATAGCGGAGGCAGAGAAAGAGCGTCTGAAGCTTTGGAAGAGAAAAGGCTTGCTGTTGCGTGATGAATCTGTTCTTGCTGCAATGGAACACAGTGAAAAACCGATGCGCCTTTCCTATACACGGAAAAAGGATGGCACTATGTCCGGCGATATAGCAAGCCGTGAGCAGTTAATGCTGCTAAAGGCCTACATTTTTGCACTTTTGGGAAAAATGGTAGACGATATAGCTTCCGGTTGTGTTGAACCTAACCCGTATACCAGAGGTGGGCGGCACAATGCCTGTGCATTCTGCCCTTATGGAGCAGTTTGCCATAAAGCAGCAGCGGAGGGAAGACGGGATTATGCAGCAATTACCGCACAGAAATTCTGGGAAGATATTGAAAAGGAGATGAGCAGTCATGGCTGAGAAATTAACACCGCAGCAGAGTCAAGCGGTTGAGAATCAAGGCGGTAAGCTGCTTGTTTCTGCGGCTGCGGGATCCGGTAAGACCAAGGTTTTGGTAGATCGTCTAATGCGTTATATCCAAAACAACAATGATCCGGCAAATATTGACGACTTTTTGATTATTACATATACCAAGGCTGCAGCTGCGGAGCTGCGTGGCAAGATTGCAACCAAACTGTCAGAATTGATTGCCGCTGATCCTACTAACCGGCACCTGCAGCAACAGATGCAACGTCTTTACCTTGCCAAAATATCAACAGTACACGGATTCTGTACAGATGTTTTGCGTCAGTATACTTATCGGCTGGATATTACCAGCGACTTTCGTGTGGCCGATGAGAGTGAGAGCGCGGAACTCCAACTGAGGGCCCTGGAGCAGACACTGGAGAATGCTTATGAGAATGCCGAAAATGATGCTGATTTTCGCGCATTGATTGATTCTCAGGGACTTGGCAGAGATGATAAGCTTATTCCTCAGATTATTCTGAAGGTTTATGCCAGTGCAAAATGCCATATGAATCCTGAGAAATGGCTGAACTGGTGCATTGATAACGCTGCGGATAATGTGACTGGTGCTGAAGAAACACCCTGGGGCGCTTACCTGATCGCGGACTTGAAATCCTATTTGGCCTTACAGATTGATGCAATGGAGCGCTGTGCTGTTGCGGCAGGAGCGGCAGACGGAATGGAAAAGCCTGCTGCGCTCCTTTCTGCCACAGTTGAACAACTACGTCAGTTGTATATGTACAAGACCTGGGATGAAATTGTCCAGCATAGGGACATCCAGTATGGTACGTTGACATTTTCTAAAAAATGCACTGATTTGCAGCTGATCGATCAAATCAAGGCTGTCCGTACTGCCTGCAAGGAGGGAATCAGTAAGCGTCTTAGGAACTTTGTTGATAGTAGTGAACAGGTACTATCCGATATTTCTCTGTCCATTGACGCTGCCAGAGGGCTTGTGGGAGTTGTTAAAGCCTTTGAACAGCGGTACACGCACTTAAAGAAGAACCGTGGCATTGTAGACTTCAGCGATTTGGAGCATTATACATTGGATCTGCTTCTGGGAAAACAACGCAGTTCTGCTACCATGGTTGCAACCGAGTTGGCAGCGCAATTTCGTGAGATTATGGTGGACGAGTACCAGGATTCCAATGAGATCCAGGATGCAATTTTCGGCGCGCTGACTGTTAGAAAACAGAATTGTTTTATGGTTGGTGATGTGAAACAGTCCATCTATCAGTTTCGCCTCGCCAACCCTGGGATTTTTATCGAAAAGTATAATACATATCTGGAAGCGGAAGATGCAAAACCGGGAGAGGGAAGACGTGTTCTGCTTAACCACAACTTCCGTTCTTCGGGTGGAGTCATCGAAGCTGTCAACGATGTATTCCGCCATTGTATGTCGCCGGAAGTGGGCGGACTTGATTACGGTGAGGCAGAACTGCTGCGCGAAGGAATTCCGCATATACCGTTGAATGAGCCGGAGGTTTCTTTATACGGTGTTGAAGTGGAGAACGATACCTATGCTGAGGAGGCATCCTTTGTTGCAGATAAGATTTGCGAACTTTTGCATGGAACGCATTATGTGCGAAGCGGAGAAACGCTAAGGTCGATTACACCGGATGATATTGTAATTTTGTTGCGTAGTCCCGGTTCTGTAGGCGGTGAGTTCCGGCTTGCCTTGCAATCGCGAGGTATTCGCTGTTTTACTGGCGAGCAGACTGATTTGCTCCAGACAGAAGAAATTACAGCTATTCGTTCTATCTTAGAGATTATTGACAATCCTCTACAAGACATTCCATTGACCGCAGTATTGACAAGTCCTGTATTTGGTTATACAGCTGAAGATTTGGCGATTTTGCGCAGCACAAATCGAAATGCGGACATCTATACACTGTTAGCTTCTACAACTGACGAAAAGAGTAGGAGATTTATTAAAACACTAGCTTATTTACGTCAGACAGCCAGAATGTCCAGCCTAACTGAACTGATCTCTGCAGTTTATACACGAACAAATCTGCTGAGTATTTACTCCGCAATGCCGGATGGAGCAGAAAAAATGGACAATCTGCAGACCTTCTTCCAAATTGCGTCCGATTATGAGAACAATGGGCCAAAAGAACTCAGCCGCTTTTTGGAGTATTTAACCGCGTTGGAGGAACGAGGACTTGCGGGCAATGCGCAACGGACATCCGGCGGCGTAACTATTATGAGTATTCATAAATCCAAGGGCCTGGAGTTCCCGGTCGTATTTCTTTGTGGCTTATCCAGAGGATTTAACCAGGAAAGCGCCCGCGGACAGGTTCTCTGCGATAAAGATTTGGGATTGGGCCTTGGTTGTGTGGATGCTAAGCTTCGCATCAGATATCCGACCCTTGCAAAACAGGCAATCAGTGTGAAGATCCAGCGGGATAGTATTTCTGAGGAGCTTCGCGTACTGTATGTAGCGATGACCCGGGCAAGAGATCGGCTGATTATGACCTATGCGGATAAAAAGTTGGGTGATAAGCTACAGAATATTGCTATGCGCCTGGATTTGACTGATAGAAAACTTTTGTCAGCTGATGTTGATTGTCCCGGTGACTGGATTCTGCAAACTGCCCTTACAAGGACAGAATCCGGCGCTTTCTTTACACTTAGCGGTCACCCAGATTGCGCAAGTATGCGGGAAAGCATTTGGGAAATAGCTGTTGTTAGGGCCTCCCAAATGCAAGGACATTCTGTATCGGAAAAGGATGAGCAACCGCAACTGCGGACTGATGTTATAGAAAAACTGTCTGCTGATCTAAGCTTCAAATACAGCTATGCAGGCGCAATGATGATACCCTCCAAGCTGACGGCAACACAGTTGAAAGGTCGCATTTTGGACACTGAGATTGCAGACGGCTCCAATGAAACAGCGCTAATAGCATTCCGAAAGCCTGGCCCAACTGTGAAGAAAAATGGCAAAATTTTAGGCACTGCAACCCATACGGTTATGCAATATATAGCCCTTGACAGATGTAATAATGTGAAGGAAATCGAAGCCGAACTGGATAGACTGGTCAAGGAACAAAGAATCACTAAAGAGCAGGCCGATATGGTGGATTGCAGCAAGATTGCGGCTCTGTTTGACACACCTGTCGGAAGCAAATTGCAGCAGGCGCAAAACGTGCTGAGGGAATTTAAATTCTCTGTTTTGGAAGATGCTGCCAAGTTTTATTCAGGTGCAATCGGGGAACAAATTCTGTTTCAAGGTGTTGTTGACTGCGCTATCCTGGAGGATGATGGCATTACGGTTTTGGATTTTAAGACGGATCATGTAACAGCGGAAACATTGGAGAAGATTTCTCAAAAATATCGGTCTCAGGTCATTTCCTACGCTGATGCGCTATCAAAAATTTTCAAAAAACCGATAAAGTCTGCAATGCTGTATTTCTTTGCGTTAAATAAATTTGTTGATGCAATATAAATAGTTACCGCCGAAGGGAGTTCCCTTCGGCGGTTTGCCTTTAGCGGCTGTTTCTGTTCTGATTGTTGTTCTGATTCTGGTTGTTGTTCTGGTTCTGGTTGTTGTTCTGGTTCTGGTTGTTGCTCTGATTCTTGTTCTGGTTATTCATCGTAAATTCCTCCGTTTGTATCATTTGGGTTACCCCAAGATAGTATACCCATACATTTAGGATTTATCCTTGGCCTTAAAAATCAAACTTACCAACAAACCAGCTACGATTGCGGCAGTGATACCGCCGGCAGTTGCCTTTAATCCGCCGGTGAAAATACCAATTACCCCATCTTCAGATATAGCTTCCTTTACACCTTTAGCAAGAGTGTACCCAAATCCGGTGAGAGGAACAGTTGCGCCTGCACCGGCAAAATCGGCCAGTGGTTTGTATAACCCGATTCCGCCCAAAATCACACCGGCCACAACATAACTCACCAAAATTCTGGCTGGTGTCAGTTTTGTTTTGTCAATGAGAATTTGACCGATGACACAAAGAATGCCTCCTACAATAAATGCCTTAAAATAATCCATTTTATCCTCCGCAAACAGAAACTGCGTGACATACGCCTGGAATCGGCAATCCCTGTTGCGTTGAAACCGGTGAAAGCAGGGCACCTGTACCGCAGAATAGAATTCTTTTTAACTTCCCGTTATCCAGTTGGTTCAATAGATGACCACAAAGCACAATGGCGCTGCACCCGCAGCCGGAACCGCCGGAGTGTACATCCTGTTTCAGCAGATCAAATACCTGTGTTCCGCAATCCATCAGTTTCCCGCCAAGGGATATGCCTTCTTTTTGCGCAAGTGTTAGAAGCGCTTCTTTACCCAGTTGCCCTAAGTCGCCAGTCACGATCAAATCAAAATCTTCAGCAGTGGTTTTTAGGTCTTCAAAATGGGTACGAATTGTCGCAAGGGCTGCAGGGGCCATCGCAGGCCCCATATTGTTTGCATCTTTGATTCCCAAGTCCGTTACGGCACCAATTGTGCAAGCTGTGATCTTTGGACCTTTTCCATCGGTACAAACAAGGGCTGCACCGGAACCGGTTACAGTCCATTGCGCTGTTGGCGGTCTCTGTCCACCGTACCCAAGAGGGAAGCGGTATTGTCGCTCAGAGCTGGCAAAATGCGAGGAGGTCATTGCCACAACCTTGTCAAAAAATCCGCCCCCAACAGCCATAGATGCCAACAGAAGACTTTCTGACATAGTGGAACAGGCTCCGTACAATCCAATATGTGGTATCCCTGTATTTCGCAGCGTGAAGGAAGAACCGATACATTGGTTCAGCAGATCTCCGGAAAAGACTAATCCAAAATCGCGCTTAGGTATCCCGGCTTTTTTACTTAGCTGCTCCAATGCGATTTGCTGCATCCTTTTTTCTGCTTGTTCCCAGGTTTTTTCACCGAAATAGGAATCTTGTTTTGTAATATCAAAGCTGCTTGATAAAGGACCTTCCGATTCTTTTTTTCCGGCAACACTAGCCCAGGTGGTGATAACCGGCGGCTTATCCAGAATAAAGCTGTGTTTTCCGCACTTTTGATTTCCCATAATAGCACCGTCCTTTTTGCTATTATGCTGCAAATTTTAAAGAATATAATAAAAAACTGCCAACGCTCCGGTGTTTTTACTTATGGTATTTACTGCCTGCTTGAATTGCCTCAGCACGGTAGAGTTGCTCCAGTACCATTACCCTCGCCAAATGATGGGGGAAGGTCATAGGACTCATGGAAAGTTTGAAATCTGCTATTTCTTTGAGCCGTGGTGCCATACCGAAGGAAGAACCTATCAGAAAGCAGCCGCAGCTTTTACCCGATAACTTCACATCTTTTATCTTCTCAGCCAGCGCTTCGGAGGACAGCAGTTTACCTTCCGGTGTGAGCGTGCAAAACCAGGCACCTTTTGGAACCTTAGCTAAAATAGTATCCGCCTCTTTTTCCAATGCGGCATGGATCTCTGCTTGAGAAGGATTCTCCGGTAGCCGCACTTCAGAAAGTTCAATCAGATTGAACTGACAGTAGCCTTTTATTCTCTTTTCGTACTCAGCGGCAGCAGATAAGTAGAATTTTTCTTTCAGCTTGCCCATTGCGATCAGAGTGATATCAAACATTTCACCACATCCTTTTCTTTAGTATATCATAAAGAATCGAAAAAGACTATGCTTTCTTCTTTTGAAGTTGGTATTTTTTACGGGTTGCCTGACCGCCGCGGATATGCCGCTCAGCCTTGTTTAAGTTCAACACCTGTCGTACCTGCTGATAGAGCGTTTTGTTGTATTGTGGGAGTCTTTGGGAAAGGTCTTTATGTACCGTGGATTTGGAAATGCCGAAGTGTTTGGCTGCACTGCGAACGGTGGCGCCGGTTTCTATAATATACACGGCCAACGCGCAGGCTCTTTCCTCGATGGTATCTGTCATATCATTCCCTCCCTGCATATGTCTGCCGAAAACAGATTATGATTTGTGCAGGGGAAATATGACTTGACATATTATAGCGCATTTCGTAAAATATTAGTATTCATAGTAGGAGTGTATAAAATGCGTTATTTTAACAACGATTATAATGAAGTCTGCCATCCGGCGATTCTCAGCGCATTCGCGGAAAATGCCAGTGTTCAGATGCCCGGCTACAGTGAGGATACCTGTTGCAGGGAAGCGGCGGAACTGATCCGTAAGAAATGTGATGCGCCCAATGCAGCGGTGCATTTTTTGGTTGGTGGCACACAGACCAATCTGACCGTAATTGCCGCAGCTTTACGCCCGCATCAGGGTGTGATTGCGGCGGAATCCGGTCATATCAGTGTTCACGAAACCGGTGCCATTGAGGCCACCGGGCATAAGGTCATTACTCTGCCCTCTAAGGACGGGAAGGTAGATCCTGCGCTTGCGAAAAAGGTTGTAGAAAATCAAAGCCGTTCTGTGGATGCCGAGCATATCGTGCAGCCCAAGATGATCTACATTTCCAATCCCACGGAATACGGCACGCTGTACTCTTTGGCAGAATTGCAAGAACTGTCCGCACTGTGCAAAGAGAAGGGACTTTTCCTTTTCGTTGACGGCGCTCGCATGGGCTATGGTTTGGCGGCAAAGGGTAATGATATCACCCTGGCGGACTATGCAGAATACAGCGATGCTTTCTATATCGGCGGCACTAAGGTGGGGGCAATGTTTGGCGAAGCAGTAGTAATTCCCAATCCTGCTATTGCAGAGGACTTCCGCTATTTGAT
Source organism: Oscillospiraceae bacterium (assembly GCA_017561205.1). Classification (GTDB taxonomy): domain Bacteria; phylum Bacillota; class Clostridia; order Oscillospirales; family Oscillospiraceae; genus Faecousia. The sequence continues at coordinate 57,173 of JAFZDL010000021.1, forward strand.
GAAGCAGCGGGGTGGCATGCTGGCAAAGGGTTGGCTGCTGGGTTTGCAGTTTAAGACATTGTTTGAAAACGATCTGTATTTTGCGATTTCTGCCCACGCAGATCAGATGGCTGACAAGCTCCGCAAAGCTTTGACCGATTTGGGTTATGCGCTCTATTTGCCCGGAACTACCAACCAGGTGTTTGTGACCCTTCCGGACAAGCTGTTAAATGAACTAGGTGAGGAATTTACCTTTGCAGTCTGGGAAAAGCCGGATGAAAAGCACACAACTGTGCGGTTTTGCACCAGTTGGGCAACCACCGATGAAAATGTAGATGCCCTTTGTGCGGCACTTAAGAATTTATCCAAGTGTTAATTGCGTATAGTTATTCCTGAAAGGGGAGAGAAGATTGATAGAAGTGAACAAAAAGTTGCTTTGGCGGATTTTTTGGGGCGTTTGCGGCTGTATTGTGTTGTACTGGTTACTGCACGATGCTGAACGCGTAAGGGCTTTCAAAACGACGCTTTCCGAAGTGTTCTCGCCGTTCATCTTAGGTGGCGTGCTGGCTTTTATTTTGAATGTGCCTATGCGTTTTCTTGAGAATACTCCGTTTAAGAAGATTAAAAAACCGGTCTTGCGACGGGCACTTGCAGTTGTATTAACGTTCATTTTCCTTTTGTTGGTAGTAACATTGGTGGTTTGGTTGTTGGTTCCTCAGCTGATCAATACGCTGAATGCTTTGATTCCTGCCCTAATTGACTTTGCCACGCGGTTGGAAACCGGTTTGCGGAATTTGCTGAAAGAAAATCCGACAGTATTGGAATGGCTTAATGCTAATACGGATTTTGAAACGGTGAACTGGAGTTCTCTAATAAAGGATGCACTTTCCGGGTTTGGCAATTTGGCTTCTTCTGTATTTGGAAGTGCTATTACTGCTATCAGCAGTGTGTTTTCCGGAGCGTTTAATGCAGTGATTGCCCTTGTATTCTGCATCTATTGTCTGTTCCAAAAGGAAACCCTGGCCCGTCAAGGCAGAAAGCTTCTCTATGCTTATTTTAAGGAAAGCTTTGCTGACGGCGTAATTCGTGTGTTCCGTCTGACCAACAGCACATTCTCCAATTTCCTGTCCGGACAGTGTATTGAGGTGTGCATTCTGGGTTCGCTGTTTGCCGTTTGTATGGCAATCTTCCGGATGCCCTTCATTCCGCTAATCAGTGTGGTGATTGCAGTAACGGCTTTTATTCCCATCGTGGGTGCCTGGACCGGCTGTATTCTCGGCGCATTCCTGATTTTTGTGCAGGATCCTATGTTGGCTGTTTGGTTTGTTGTGATGTTCCTGGTAATCCAGCAAATTGAGAACAATTTGATCTATCCCCGTGTTGTGGGTACATCGGTTGGTCTGTCCGGAATGTGGGTGCTGGTTGCAGTGTCTGTCGGCGGTGAGCTGATGGGCGTTGCCGGTATGTTCCTAATGATTCCGATAGCTTCTGTGTTGTACACTCTGTGCAAAGAAATTGTCAATCATAAATTGGCAGATTCTGCAGTAGATGAAGCAAAGCTAGAACCCCAACCTCCGGAACTGAAATCCCCAATCAAGGTGAACCGAGAAAAGCGAAAACTGCGCAAGCTGTTGAATTTGAAAAAACAAAGATAAACATAAAGGCGATGGAGTGCTCCATCGCCTTTATGTTTGCGAAAATTCATAATTTTCAAACTTCAGCCGATCACCTACATCAACCCCGAAGGGTAGCAGTGCAATGGCAACCTCGGAAACAACACCTGTGTCATCGTACTTGACAAAGGCATAATCACCGCGAATATCGATAACAGTGCAAAGCATAATTACCTCCTGTTGTAAAGGCCCACCCTCTTGTGAGGGTGGGCCCGATGTTTATAGGATTAGTCCTTGTACATTTCAACCAGCTTCAGCAGGTGCTCGTAACGCTCCTTAGCAGCAGCCTCGTTCTTAGCGAACAGATCGGTTGCACGCTCGGGGAACTCACGGGTCAGACGGCTGTAGCGAGCCTCGTTCATCAGGAACTCCTGGTAACCATCCTTGGGAGCCTTGCTGTCCAGAGTAAACTTGCCGGTCTCCTTGGAGGGATCGAAGCGGAACAGGTTCCAGTAGCCGCAATCAACAGCCTACTTCATCTCGGACTGGCAGTTCATCATACCGCCCTTGATGGAGTGCATCTCACAGGGAGCGTAG
>JAFZDL010000022.1 GCA_017561205.1 Oscillospiraceae bacterium
ATGATGCCTTCCTTCACGTTCAGGGTCAGCTTGCAGCAGCCCTGCTGAGGAGCGCACCAGCCGATACCGTGGGTGAAACCGCTGATATCAGAGATCTGCTTGGCCTGTACCCACTTGCCCTCTTCGGGGATGGGAGCGGGGCCGTGATAAGCACCCTTGGCTACGGAGCACATATGTTGTACTTCTGCACTGTAAATCATTGCAATTTTTCCTTTCTTTGAAAAACGGTCGCCCGTTTTCGTATTTTTCCGCAGATATTATAATTGCTTTTATGTCAAATGTCAATCAAAAAGAAGCGTATAGAAAAGAAAAAATGCTTCATACTAAGCCTATCACAAAAAAGGAGGAACTGACAATGGATTGTAAGGCCAACAAGAGCATTGAATGCACCGTTCAGCAGTGCGCTAACCACTGCTCCGACGCAAATTACTGCGCCCTGGATCGCATCCTGGTGGGCACCCACGAGGGCAACCCCACTATGGATCAGTGCACCGACTGCAAGTCCTTCCGGATGAAGTAATTATGAAAGGGGCGCAAATGCGCCCCTCTTTTTTATGGACATTTGATTGACGGTATGCTACAATACCCTTAGTTTTACAGAAAGGAGTATTTCTATGGAAGCTAAAAAACTTTCCGATTTGGAACCCAAGTCGGTTTTTACTTATTTTGAAAAGCTATGTTCCATCCCCCACGGATCCGGTAACACAAAACAAATCAGCGATTACATTGTTTCCTTTGCCAAGGAACACGGTATCCGCTATGTGCAAGATGAGATGAACAATGTTCTGCTGTTCGGTGAAGGCACTTGCGGTATGGAGGATCACGAACCCGTGATCATTCAAGGCCATATTGATATGGTTTGCGACAAGGACGCCGATTGCCCTATTGATATGGATAAGGAAGGGTTGGACGTCACCCACGATGGCCAGTGGGTCTTTGCAAAGGGCACTACCCTTGGCGGTGACAATGGCATCGCTGTGGCTTATGCTATGGCGCTGCTTACTGACAAGGCCATCCCCCACCCTCCCCTGGAAGTCATTCTCACTGTGGACGAAGAGACCGGTATGTACGGCGCCGGGTCTGTTGATCTTTCCTCTTTGAAGAGTCGGAGAATGCTGAACTTAGACTGTGAGGAAGAGGGCGTATTCACTGTATCCTGCGCCGGCGGCGCACGGGCGAATCTATTGTTGCCTGTAACGCGTCGGGCTGTGTACGGCCCTTGCGTCAAGCTGACTGTAGAAGGTCTGCAGGGCGGTCACTCCGGTGTAGAAATCCACAAGAGCCGCGCCAACGCCAACAAGGTGATGGGTGAATTCCTCAGCCGGGTACAGGCACTGATGCCCGTGTGTATCACCAAGCTGCAAGGCGGCGCTAAAGACAACGCTATCCCCCATTCCTGTGAGGCAACCCTGGTTGCCCTTGGTATGTATATCGAGCGGATCAACGAAGTGGCTGCCCAACTGCAAAAGGAGATCCGGGAGCAGTATGACGAGCCTAATGCCATTATCCGCGGCGATGATGTAGATGCTTTGGGCGGCAACGCGTTGACCACTGAGTGTTCCGCCAAGGTGATCGCACTGCTGAATGCAGCCCCCAACGGCATTGAGGTCTGGAGCAAAGACATCGACGGTTTGGTACAGACCAGTCTGAACTTAGGTGTTGTGACTCTTGACGATGAGCTGAGCCTGTCCTGGGCCACCCGTAGCTGCGTGAATGCAGAACGTGACGCTCTTGCCGAAAAGCTGAAAGCCCTTGCTAATTTCCACGATGCCCGTTTGGAAGTCAGCGGTGTATATCCTGCCTGGGAATACAAGAAAGATTCTATACTGCGGGATACCCTGGTCAAGACCTACACCGAGATGTACAGCAAAGCCCCTGAGATCGTAGCGATCCATGCAGGTTTGGAGTGTGGCATTTTAAGCGAAAAGCTGCCCGGCCTTGATTGTGTTGCTATGGGCCCAGATATGCAAGATATCCACACCACCCGGGAACGGCTTAACATCGCATCCACCAAGCGCACCTGGGAGTTTATTCAGGCAGTTCTGAAAGCTTTATAAAAGAAAATGACCTGCAATGCAGGTCATTTTTTATACACCAGACCTTTAATCCAGCGGATATCTTCCCGGCTAACCACCCGGAGCAAAAACCACAGACAGCTAAGCAGCAGTATGTACACACCGGCTTTGGGCACAGGCGCAGAAACGGTATTTGCAAGGACAGTAGCAGCAGCGGTTGCCCCTAAGGAAAAGATTGGAACCAGCGGAGAAATCAGCTTGCCGGTAAGCTTCAACAGTCTGCGCGCACTCAAAAAGAAATTAAGGATATGGGTCACAAGAAAACTGAAGAAATACCCCTCCATACCATAAGTCGGCAGCAGCAAATACAGGAACAGCACATCCATCCCGGAGGTCAATATATTATATCGCACACAGGCGGTCTGTTGTCCTAACCCCTTTATCATCGCATCGGTAATAGCATCGCAGTAAAGCATTGGCGCAAGGAGGGCAAACCGGCGCAGGTACACAGCCGCATCCGGATTGCGGTACAGACCAATACACAACGCATCACTAAGCAGATATAGCAGCCCGCAGAACAAACAGCCATAAAGCATTGCCAATCGCAGGCTTCGTTTTGCCAAATAGCAGATTCGTTTCTGACTACCCGCTGCAGCGCACCGGGCAAGCTCCGGGATTAAGAGTTCGGCCAAGCCGTAAAGAATGGCCATTGGGAACATCAGCACAGGGAACACCATACCGCAAACCGTACCAAAAGCCGCCAAAGGGTCGCCGATTTTCCGGCAAAGCGCAAGACGTTTGGGGACCATTAGGTTCTCCGCTGTGGAAATACCGGATTTTAAATCATCAGCCAAAGCCAAGGGCACAGCTGTATCTCGCAAGCGGTGGGCGATGTGGATACGGTTTCCCACAGGATTCCCCTCTTTGACCCGGAGAATAATAAGACACAACAGCGTCAAGCATCCACTGACTGCGCTGCCTAAAATCACAGCCGCGCAGGCTTTGGCCAAATTGCTTCCCGCCCAAAATTTCAAAAGACCGACTGTGAGGGTCATGGAACAGGCTTGCTCAGCCACCTCCACAGCAGCCAAAGTACCAATCCGGTTGGCAGCTGTGAAATAGCCCACCATTACCCCCACAAGACAATTCACCGGCAAGAAGTATGCCAGAAGCCGCACAGCGCCCACAGCGCCTCTGTCTCCTATCCACCCTACCGCAATGGTTGGCGCAAAGCAGTACAGCAGCACAGCCACAAGACCGCTGCACAGGATACTGTAGCGGACACATCCGGATAGCACCCAGCATACATTTTCCGGGCGGCGCTTGCCCAATTCCTCAGCGGTGAGGTACATTGTGGCCGTACGGATACCGGCCATACCTGCAGTCAGCGCCAAGCCCCCAACAGATAGTACAAGTTGCAGTAGGCCTATGCCGGCGGCGCCGATGGTGCCGGACAGATATACCTGAAAACCGGTGGATACGAACCGCAGCAGCAGATTCACCCCGGTCAATAACAAGGCATTGTAGAAAATTGGAAGTTTTTTGTCCAAGGAAATCCCCCCTTGTCCAAGTCTATTCGGACAATGAGGGATTTATTATTGATTACATTATACTTTAGATTGCCACACCAGTCTGCGGACTGATTCGCAATGACAACAGAAATTAGCCTTTATTGATTTCCTGGCAAAAAAGCGCCAATGGGCATTCGTCGCATTTGGGAGAACGGGCTGTACAGACTTCCCGGCCAAACAAAACGATCCTGTGGCAGAAATCTCCGCTTTTCTCCGGGGGCAAAATCGCCCGCAGCTGCTTTTCTACCTTCTCCGGTTCTTTACCCTTGGACAGACCCAACCGGCCGCAGATGCGAATACAATGGGTATCGCACACCACGCTGCCCGGTACACCATACAAGTCACCCAGCAGCAGATTTGCCGTCTTGCGGCCCACACCGGGCAGCTTCAGCAATTCTTCCATTGTGCCGGGAACTTTACCGCCGTGCTTTTCCATAAGCATTTGACAGGCCAGGACGATGTCCTTGGCTTTCTGCCGAAAAAAGCCGCAGGAGTGTATGTAGTTCTCCACATCGGCAATATTTGCATTTGCCATAGCCTCCAAAGTAGGATAGGCCGCAAACAGCGCCGGGGTTATCAAATTCACCCGGGCATCGGTACATTGGGCAGACAGTCGCACCGCAATCATCAGTTCATAATCTTTTTTATAATGCAGAGCGCACAGGGCATCGGGGTATCTCTCCTCCAACGCAGAAATTATCCCGTCCACTTTCTTCTTCATACCATCACTCCTTTTCTTAATTCTATCACAGATTTTTCGTCAAGAAAAGAGGAAATTTGGGGTAACAAGACAAACTCCCCGGCAATAAGATGGTATGTAATCGTAGAGATTTCTCTGCGTGGCTTTGGTGCGGTGGGGGCAACTCCGCCGCCCGGCTTTGCTAATAGAGGTCTTCCTCTACGATTTCAGCGGTAAGGGCTGAGATTTCATAAGCCGTTCGCTCCTGAGGCCCATCCTCGGTTTGCTTGGTGTAGATCCGGCTTTGAAGCCGTCCGTGAATACATATCACATCACGGGTATGGCAGTGTGACACCTCTTGGGCGATTCGTCCCCACAGAATACAAGGCAAATAATCCGCTCGGTGGTAAGCCCGGGGCACAGCTATCATGGCATCGCAAATCTCCCGCCCCAAAGGAGTTAGGCGATAATTGGGCTCCCGGCAAAGCGGGCCTTCCAAAACCACATCGTTTATGGGCTCACCGTCCTCTGCTACGATTGTGGACGCAAACACAAAAATCATCAAATGCCGCACGCCGTCTGTTCGCTGATTGTGAGATCGAACTTGCCCGGTGACGGTAAGCATATCCCCGGCAGTGGGGTCAACCTGTCCCAAAATTCCTTCTTCCACGATCACCGGCAAAGTATCCACCGCCCCGGACAATCTGGGTACTTCCAGATACAGGCAGAAGAACCGCTTGCCGTGGTTTTCGTGGGAAAACTCCGGAAGATTCCGCAATGAACCCCGCAATGTGATCTCGTTAGTTATATGTTCCATAGTACCACCTCAAATTCCAATGTATAGAACATTGTATGTGGTAAAGAGGAAATAAGACCAAAGCCCCTCTGGCTTTTTATTCACAAGATCAGGAAATTCACTTGACAAACACTCCGCACCATGATAGAATGTCTTGGCAACTGGATAGTTTATCTTTTATTCGGAGTGATACCCAAGAGGCCGAAGGGGCTCCCCTGCTAAGGGAGTAGGCGGTCAAAAGCCGCGCGAGGGTTCAAATCCCTCTCACTCCGCCAACGAAATCCGGTTAGGAAATTTGTCCTGACCGGATTTCTTCTTTGTTTTCGGCACTTTTACGGGATAAAAGTTAAGAATACCTTGCGGTGGTTTTTCTTTTTCCCTTACGTTTTCCCTTATAGCTCCAATATACCCTTGATATAGGCCTCCATTCGGATTGCACTGGCCTCCTGCATTTGGTTCGTCACATGACCGTAAACATCCAAAGTAAAGGCTGCGGTGGCATGACCAAGGTTTCCCTGAACGGTCTTAATGTCATCTCCAGAACGCAGAGAAGCAACTGCGTAACTATGCCGGAGATCGTGGAATCTTGCATCTGGCCTGCCAATGGCTGTGACAATTTCTTTGAAATGTCTTACCACGGTCTGCGGAATCAGATTTCCACCCAACTCATTTGTAAAAACCAAATTCAGAGGATTGGACCAAGCTGCTCCTGCTTTCTCCTTGTGCTCATACTGCTGGAGCTTTCTGTCTCTCAGCAATTGCATAACCCAAGGGGCGGGCTGAATACGACGTGGTTTATCATTCTTGAGAGAAACCAACCGGAATTGTCCGCCCGCTTTCTTTTCCTTCTGCAGTTGCTTGCTGATCAGTATGGTGCCTCGCATAAAGTCTACACGATCCCAAGTCAGGCCAAGAGCCTCACCCTCACGCAACCCCGTAAACAGTGTGATCGTGTACAGGAGTTCGAGAGGATGGCCTTTGACTGCGTCCAGGAACAGCTTAGTTTCTGCTTCATCCAGCGGCTGCAGTTCCTTCTTCTCGATGCGTGGCAAGATGCAGGAGTTGGTAGGATTGAACCGGATATAACCATTAGCAACTGCCTGCTGTAAGGCTTTGTGAAGGATTCCGTGGACATTTTTCACCGTCTTGGGTGAAACTGCAGCACGATCCTTCGTCGGCTCTCTCAGACCGTTGTAAAAGCTCTGGACCAAATGTGTATCCAGTGCATCCATTCGAATTGCTCCCAGACCAGGTTTGATGTGAGTACGGATGGTAGCATTATAGGCGGCAACAGTAGATTCCTTAACGCCTCCTAAATACTGGTCTGCCCATACATCCAACCATTCAGCAACTGTCATTTTGCAGGGTGCAATATAGGTTCCAGAATCAAAGGCTGCCAAAGCAGCTTTCAATTTCTGAGAAACTTCCTTTTGCGTCTTGCCGGTTATACTGCGTTGGATCTGCTTTCCGGTTCCGGGATCGAAACCGGCGGTATAACGAGCCTCGTAATAGGTATAGGTTTTTCCGTTGATCTCTCTCGTGATCTTACGGATGGATCCCATACCGGAAGTGGATTTTTTCCTTTGCGGCATAAATATTACTCCTTTCGTTGCCGCATAGCAGGTACACCTATATTATACCATACAAGCGGTAAATCCGCAACAATCTCAGTGCTTACTCAGGTAGTCAATCACCGCTTCCAGAGGAATGCGGTAGTTGCGCCCCACACGGACGCTATGAATCGCTCCGGATCGGACCAACTCATACGCGGTGTTATGACTAACCACCAATATTTCAGCCACCTGCCTCACACAGAGGACAGGTGGATATTTATTTTGCAGGTTAGATGATGTCATAGTTTCAACCTCCTCTGTCATCGAACCAATAGGCTTGGAAAAGAGTGCCGTCGTGGAGCAGGAAACGGCCACGGGCATCCTTGGGGATTTGTTCCGCTGCAGCCGTGCTGTCCAGGATAATTTGTGACAGGATGGTGTCAGCGCGACCGCAGATCCGGCAGTTCACATTGTTCTTGATCTGGCCGGAAAGAATGTTGGCATCCGGACGCTGAGTAGCAAGAATCAGGTGGATACCAAAGGCACGGCCTTGACGAGCAATCATCGAAAGCTTGCTTTCAATTTTGCGGACGACTTCTTTTTGATCGTTACCCAGACCGGTCTTATCCAACACCTCTGCAATCTCATCACAGGCGAAGATATACCGTGGCAGGTCTTCTCCTGTGGCTTCGTTGTAACGGTCAATGTTGGGCTGCCCGGAGGCTGCCAGCAAAGCTTTCCTGCGTTGCAGCTCGTCCACAAGCTCTGTAAGAAGCGCAAGCGTGGATTCCTCCTCAATGCACATCTTGCATTGCTTGTGCCAGATAGGTGGGAAATCCACACCGCCTTTGAAATCTGCAATGCAGACGATAGCGCCTTTCTTTAATGCCTGCATGAGGAGCAGCTTCAGCAGAACGCTTTTACCGCTTCCGGTAGATCCGCCCAGCAGTATGTGAGGTACTTTTACAAGGTCCACGGTGACCGGCCCGGTAAAACTCTCACCCAAAGCCAGTATGAAGGGATTGTGGGAAAGGTACTTGTCATTCCAGTCTATCACTTCCGGTAGATCTGTTCTGGCAGGTACGGTGTAAAGCAGGACACGACTCTTCCCAGACCCATATTTCATCTTAACGATGGTGATGTCCAGGATGGTCTCAATGGCGGCCTGCTTGTCCTCCCAGGTCTTCAAAGGTATGCCTTGTGAGCTAAACTCCCAGACTGATATGCGAGGATTCTGCTTGTCTTTGTATTTCCGTTTGAGAGCAGGCACCATGTCAGTATGGTTCACAAGACCAATGCTCCGGAGCTGATCCTGGGCCGCCTTCTTTCCTATGGGGAACAGAATGAGTATGGTGAGGAACGCCCCACCAACCAGCAGATATACAGCAAGGATGTGCTGCATAACCAAGCTGGCGATAGGTGAAAGCAGTGCAGTTGTCTCGGCGGTCCGTGCAATCTCATCTTGCTTACTCCATACCAGTATCGCTCCAAGGATATAAAGGGCGACGAAAATCAGTTTCACAGGCGCGTCGGAGGTAGAGCTGGGTCTAGGGAAATATTCCCGGAGACTGGAACGGCGTTGCAGCCGTTCCTTTTCAAACCGTCTCATGAGGAACCTCCCGTGGGGGCATGCCCCGGCGGAATTCCGTCACCGAATGAATGCGCCGCAGAAATGCGTGCCATGTCTCCAACTCCTTACGCTGGATCTCTTGGTATTGCTGTTCCAGCGGAATGTTAGAGGTGATGTACACCGTGTCAAAGCAAGCAACGCGATCACGGTATCGGGCAGGAAGTCTCAGAGGGTAAATATCCAGAAAGTTCAGCATCGCTGAAATGGGCACTTGAGAATGGAATTCCTCAAACACGATCACAGGCTCTCCGTGGTAGTCGTCAAAACGAGCACCGGATTGTCCGCTGTAATCGGTGATGCGATAAACATCCTCCGGAGGGTGTTTTTCGTAGATGCTCCGGGTTTTGCCGGTACCGCTATCACCAAAGAGGTAATTCGTCTTCACCGGGCGGTTTTCCTTCCGGAATTTTTCAAAGAGCAGCTTCTCCCGCAGAGCCTCAATGTCATTGATCTTAAAAGCAAAGCTGGGATCGTTTTCAATGATCTCTGTGGTGGAATAGCCGTCTTTCACATCCTGCATCA
>JAFZDL010000023.1 GCA_017561205.1 Oscillospiraceae bacterium
CGCCGACAATACTTGGCGGGCGACTGCCCGGGAAGATAGGTAATGCCAACATAAAACCCACAGCTTCGGCTGTGGGTTCTTTTTTGCCTGCAAGTGTCCACCGGACACTTGCGACGGCAAGACAATACTTGGCCTACCCAGGAAGGTAGGTAACGCCAACGCAATGACCGCAACCGAAAGGTTGCGGTTTTCTTTTTGTCAAAAAATATCGGGGAGGGGCCTTGTGCCCTCCTTTTTGCGTTTTCGGAAATTTGAATGTAGGGGACGGGTCTCCCGTCCCTGAACCTGACGATGACGAATGCGCCGAAAGAGATGCGAAAACGTTACATCCTACCGCCGGGACGGGGGACCCGTCCCCTACAAGGCAATAGACGATCCATCAATTTAATGTAGGGGCGATCCTTTGCGGTCGCCCTGGATCTGACGGGCCTGAGCTGCGGGTGTGATCTGGAATCCAAGAGACTGTCATCCCGAGCGGAATGATAATGGAGCCGAGGGATCTACGCACTACTGATCTGGTACTATGCGAATTGGTGCGAAGATCCTTCGACGCCTTTCGGTCGCTCAGGACGACATGGGGGTGGCTGCGGATGATCAGACTGGCTGTTCAATAGCCGGTACACATAGGGCGGCCGCGAGGGTCGCCCCTGCGGTGTGCCTGATTGGCTATCCTATACTTTTCCGCTTTGGTATGGTATAATATTACTACAACAGGAATGAATGGAGGGTTTGGCCATGCTATTGAAGAAATGGAAGGAATGGAAAGAAAGTCCTCTTTGGGCAAATATTTTGTATGTTCTTTTTGCAGGTGCGATTCTGGTCGGCCTTCTGACCCGGGTGGTGTGCATCCGGGATACGAATAAATATGACCAGATTCAGCCGGAGCTGCGGTTTCCGGATGTGATCACTGATGTCCTCCATGATCCGGAGTTGGGGCAGATCTATGTCTGCTACAATGATGCGTCCTATGTCAACATCTATACCGAGGACGGTGAATTTCTTTGGGCGGTGTCAGCGCCCTATATGCGCAATGTGGATTTTGCGCTGATGGATGGCCGGTTGTTCCTGAACAGCTTTGTTTATGATGCGTCAGACGGTACATTTCTGGAAAGGCTTGATGAGGAAATCGAAATTCCCTATCAGGAATTGGAGGAATTTTCCTTTGACGCCTATCAGGTTTACCGCGGTGGTGAAACTGTGGTCAGCCGTCCCGGGTGGTATTGGCTGACGAATTTTGTGGTCTGCTGGGGTATTGCTATGGGAAGCGGCCTTGTGTATGGCTGCATCATATTTGCGACTTTGATTGCGGTATGGTGGAAGTCACGGAAACGGACGCAGATCGAGGATCGGAAAGCTCGGTTTGCCATTGGATACTGGAAATTCAAATGTGCATTACAGATCCTTTGGGCGGCGGTGAATGTGGCTGCGGCCTGTTATGGCTGGGACATTACCATCGGCACCATTGCTGTGGTTCTACATTTCATTGTGTCGGGCTGGGTGTTGACAAATATATTCGAAAAAGTGGAGCAGGATGAGGAACAGGATAACGTGACCGTTTTCTGGTATGCCTGTGACTGGGTGACCGTGATTATTGCGTTTGTTTCTGTCATTGCGGTCCAGGTGGTGCTGGGAAATTTCTGATCTTGATACCCGCCGGTGGGGAAGTTCTGCCGGCGGGATTTTTTGAAAATTTTTCCTGAAAAAGTATTGACAAAAACGGGTGGAGCGAGTATGATATTGGCGGGTTAGCAATGGCTAATCCATAAATACAGATATTGAGTTAGCGAAGGCTAATTGAAGAATATGAAGTAGGTGAAGAGTATGAGTTTTAATCTGAGAGAGGCGCAGGAGGGCACGGAGTACATCATCCGTACCATCACCACCGACGATGGCGAGCTGGATGCGTTCCTGTTTTCCCTGGGCTGCTACAGCGGTGAGCCCATTACCGTCGTTTCCCGCCGCCGCAGCAATTGCACCGTCGCCATCAAGGATGGCCGCTATACCATCGATAACCAACTGGCTGAAGCCATTGAAGTGGGCCAGATCTAAATTTTGCACCGCAGTTAGTGCGGGCTAACAGACCAGAAATCGAGGAGGAAAACCATTCATGAGAATTGCTTTTGCCGGTAATCCCAACAGCGGCAAGACCACCATGTACAATGCCCTCACCGGCCGGAACGAGAAGGTCGGCAACTGGGCCGGTGTCACCGTTGACAGTAAAGAAGCCCC
>JAFZDL010000024.1 GCA_017561205.1 Oscillospiraceae bacterium
AGCTGCTCCGCATTATGCAGCTTTTCTTCCAATTCGCAGAGATATTTCTCTCTTGCTTCTATCTGTAGCTGTGTGTCCTGAATCGCCGCCTGCAACGCAATGGGAGAAAAAACACTTTCATCCCGCAGAACCTTGACAATTTCCGCCTGCAACATTTTCTGCTCCCGCTTTTTCTGCATGACAAATTCCTGCGATTCTTCATAGTCCCTTTGCTTATCTGCAAGCGCAATTTGAAACTTATATTCCAAGATATCCTCCACGGGAATTGCTTCCAATGTTTTTAGTATCGCAGAGATGATTTCCTTAAAATTATCATCTACGCGCTGACTGCGATAAGTACGCTGTCCATCACAATCTGTCGGAACTCCGTCAATGCTGGCATTGCAGCGATATAATCCCTTATCCCTGCGGTAGATCGAACCGTCCTTGCGGCGGTACTCCCTGCGGTTACTGGCTCCACTCAACCGTGCACCGCAATGGCCACAAAATGCGAAACCATTTAACAGGGATCTGCCTTTTCGGTGGAAAGTCACTTCTGTATTTTGAGTCCTATTAGCTTCCAGGCGGCTTTCCCGGATGTGCTGCACTTCCTCAAAGGTCTCCTCATCGATGATTTGCAGTTCCGGCCTGTGGGGTGAAACGACGCCGCCTTTTTGGAGGTAGCCCAAATACAAGCGGTTACGCAAAACATTCTGGACGGAAGCCTGATTCCATCGCTTACCCTTTCGTGTAGTAAGTCCCTGTTCGTTCAAGAAATTGGCAATCCGGTGCGGTCCCAGCCCTTCCCGTTTTGTCTTCTCAAAAATCAGCCTTACTACTTCTGCTTCAGATTCACAAATCCGCAGATCATTCATTGGCTGATTCTTTTTATTTACGCGGTCCCCACGATAAAAAGAATAACCATATGGGCAGCATCCACCTGTAAAGGCACCCTCCTGTGTCAGCTGGCGAATCCGGGTACGGGTTCGCTCAGAAATCTTCTCGCTCTCCCCCGCTGCTTGCCAATAACGGATATAGTTTGTCAGCTTGTCCACATGATTGTCAAAACGCTGTTCACCTTCACAAACACTCCACACGGAAATCCCCTGTCGGACAAGCCATTCCACTACAAAGGGTGTTTCATCATCCCGTCGACCGATCCGGTCAAACATATAGACCAGTAAAATCTCAAATTTTCCGGCCAGGGCCGCTTCCCGGATTTCCATAATGGCATCCCGCTGCTGCATTGTCAGCTTGTAGCCGGACACACCCTGTTCCGAGAATTCTTTGGCGATTTCCCATCCCCGCTCTTGAGCAAACGCACGGCAAGCAATCTTCTGCATGGGAATATCATTCTTTTCCACTTGTCCCCGGTGGGATACACGATAAAGGCAATAGACTCTGTTCATTGTAATACTCCTTTCTATTATTATGTCCTCACCTTTATTCTACCTGTATTCCTCTATGTTCAGCAACTGTATCTTCAGCTATTGCCTTAAAAATGAGCTTCCAAATTCCAGCTGTTGGGCTTTGAGGATCAAATGTAAGCACGGCACTGCTTCCATTTACCACCGTGTGAAGTTCGCACTTTTCTTCATCATAATGAATCACTTCCAACATAGGCATTCTCCTTTCTCAGCTTTTAGATATGATAAAAGCCGCCCTTTCGGACGGCTGATTTTTACAGATTTATGAAGGTAAATAGCATTGCTTCTTGGCATGCCATTCATCCGCTCTCCCGGTTGGGCTATACCCCCATTTCTTTTTTCTCTTCTCAAGACCAAGTGGAAATCCTTTTGAATCCCGAAAGATACGGGGCGGCGGTTTAAAAAAGCGCTTGACGTATCGCGAATTGTCTGATATATTGTCCTTAGAATCTAGTGCGCACGTGCTACAGTATAAGAATTGGAGGTTAGTTAGACAATGGATATTATCAAAGAATTGGAAGC
>JAFZDL010000025.1 GCA_017561205.1 Oscillospiraceae bacterium
GCTGTTGCTGCTCCCGCTGCTGGCGGCGCTGCTGCTGAGGCTGCTGAGGAGAAGACTGAGTTTGATGTCATCCTGAAGGATGCTGGCGCTTCCAAGCTGAACGTCATCAAGGTTGTCCGCGCTGTTACCGGCCTGGGCCTGAAGGACGCTAAGGATCTGGTTGACAACTGCCCCAAGACTTTGAAGGAAGCTGTCTCCAAGGAAGATGCCGAGAAGATGGTTGCAGAGCTGAAGGAAGCTGGCGCCGAGGCAGAGATGAAGTAATTTTTACTTCACTTTACACACAGAAAACAGCCGCCGGTTTACTGGCGGCTGTTTATGTTTTTTAGGAGGTTCTTATGGAATCCATTGTAAATTATTTTGAGTCCTTTCAATTGGATATCGGTGCTTTTTTGAAGGCTAACTGCATGCTTATTGCTGCATTTCTTGTTCTTGGTATGTTAGGCCGATTTGCATTTGGTAAAAAATCTGTACTGTGCCGTTCTGTTTCCTCTGCAATTGGCATTTTCTTTATTTACGCCCTTACTGTAGTACTTTGCTATGCCGGCGCAGAATTTCAGAAATTCATTGCTCCCCTGCCCTTAGTAACGATTGCAAATGACACTATGACTCTGTTCTCCTTCCAGCAGCACTACACTGTCGTCTGTACAGAAGTTTTGAGCATGATCATCCTAGCATTCTTGATGAATCTTGCAGACGGATGGCTGCCTGTAGGCAAACACCTCATCAGCTGGATTTTCTTCCGTTGTCTGGGTGTCGTACTGGCTCTGTTCCTGCATTTAGTAGTTACCGGCCTGCTAACTGCTTATTTACCTGAGGGACTAATCACCTATGCGCCCACCATTTTGCTGGGTCTTTTGGTTTTGCTGTTAGCAACCGGCGCACTCAAGTTCCTTGTAGGCCTTGTGCTTACCTCTGTAAATCCGCTGATTGCAGCACTCTATACCTTTTTCTTCGCCAATGTTATCGGCAAGCAGGTAACAAAAGCAATGCTGACAACCGCAATTTTGATCGGCTTGGTTTTGATTTTGCAAAAAATGGGCATATTCGCCATTTCTGTAGCATCTGCTGCACTGGCCGCATATATTCCTTTAATCCTTTTGTTGCTGGTTCTGTGGTATATTGTTGGCAAGCTTTTATAAAAAAGTAAGAATTTTTTTCAAAAACAACACATTTTTTATTTTACAAATCACAAATAATGTATTATAATACTCGAGTGGTAAATTTTTAGGCTCAACAAAATTTACAACTAAACTTATCAGATTGGAAGTGTTATTATGAGCCGGACATTAGGTACTGTTTCTATGGGTGTTCGCGCACCGATTATTCGCAAGGGTGATAACCTTGCAGAAATCGTTACCGGTTCTATCTTGGATGCCATTAAGAATGATGGATTGACTCCTCGTGATCGTGATGTTGTCGCAATGACTGAGTCCATCGTGGCTCGCGCACAGAACAACTACTGCTCTGTTGACGACATCGCAACTGATGTTCGCAACAAGTTTGGTGGCGAGACCGTAGGTGTCATCTTCCCTATTCTCAGCCGTAACCGTTTCTCCATTTGTTTGCGCGGTATTGCTAAGGGCTGCAAAAAGGTTATCGTGATGCTGAGCTATCCCGCCGACGAAGTGGGTAACCACCTCATCGACCTGGACAGCGTAGAGGAAAAGGGAGTCAATCCTTACAGCGATGTGTTGACTGAGGCCCAGTTCCGCGAGCTGTTTGGCTATGTAAAGCACCCCTTCACCGGTATGGACTATATCACCTATTATAGAGAGTTGATTGAGGAAAGCGGCGCTGAGGCTGAGATCATCCTCGCAAACGATCCCAAGGCTATTCTCAAGTACACCAAAAATGTGCTGAACTGCGACATTCACACCCGTGAGCGTACCAAGCGCATCCTGCGCGCTGCCGGCGCTGAAAAGGTCTACGGCATGGACGAGATTATGACCGAAAGCATCAACGGTAGCGGTTACAATGCTCGCTACGGCCTGCTGGGCTCTAACAAATCCACCGAAGATGTGATCAAACTCTTCCCGCGTGAGTGCCAGGACCTGGTTGAGGACATTCAGAAGCGTCTGTTGGACGCTACCGGCAAGCATATGGAGGTTATGGTCTACGGCGACGGCGCATTTAAGGATCCCGTTGGTAAGATCTGGGAGCTGGCAGACCCCGTGGTCTCCCCTGCTTACACCGCAGGCTTGGAGGGCACTCCCAACGAGCTGAAGCTGAAGTACCTGGCCGACAACACCTTCGCTGACCTCACCGGTGAGGAGCTGCGTGATGCCATCAAGAGCAAGATTCTGGAAAAGGATGGCTCCAGCCTGGTTGGCAATATGGCATCTCAGGGCACTACCCCCCGTCGTTTGACCGATCTGATTGGTTCACTGTGCGACCTGACCTCCGGTTCCGGCGACAAGGGTACTCCTATCATCTATATCCAGGGCTATTTTGACAACTATACTACTGACTAATGTGAAGAACGGACACTTCAAATGAAGTGTCCGTTTTTTATTTGAAATTTTATTCAGTTATTTTACCTATCATCTTCTTATTGTTATATACTCTTAGGTAGAACAGACTCAAATCCATCTAAATGACTTGTAAAATTCACAGCCTTGATCTCCAGCTTATTATCAGAAAAGCTTAACACGCTTATCGCGCAGTTGCCACCCCAACTAAGCTCCTGCATTGTAGACTCCGGCTTTCCGGATATCTTCCAAAGCGCTGTGCGAATTGTTGTCGCGTGCGCCACTACTGCAACACATTTCCCTAAATTAGCAACAGCAATTGCATGCAGAGCGTCCACAGCACGATTTGCAACATCTAAAACAGATTCACCGCCATCGGCACAGAAACGAATCAAATCCTGCCTCCAAATTGCATAGGCCTCAGGAAACTGCGACGACAAATCAGCAAAGGGTATGTTTTCCCATTTGCCAGCATTAATCTCTCTCAAACGGCAGTCCGTTACAATCGGTAAACCAAAAGTGCGCGCTGTATGCTCAGCCGTTTGGAATGCTCGGGGCAAGTCACTGCTATATACAGCATCTACCGTATAATTTTTGTAGATATATTGCGCAGTCAATTCCGCCTGCCTGTGACCCAATTCGGTCAAAGGATAACCACTATGACCTGTAAAAAGGCCTAGGACGTTCCCCTCACTTTGGCCGTGACGGATCAGCAGGATTGTGGTATTACTCATCCTAACTTCCTCTCAGCCTGCTCTACCGCAGTCAGCACATCAGCAAGCGCATCGGTATTGACAGATTCCATTTGTCCATTGTCAAAGCACTCTGCAACCTTAGGATCGATGGGAAGTCTTGCCAGCACGGGCAGGCCGAACTCAGCTGCCACAGCATCCAGCTTGCTCTCACCAAACACATTGATGCGCTTGCCACAATCGGGGCATTCTAAATAGGCATAGTTCTCAACGAAACCCAAAACCGGAATGTGCATCATATTCGCCATCTTCACTGCCTTTGATACGATCATGGATACCAGATCCTGCGGGCTGGTGACGATCACAATGCCGTCAACAGGCAGGCTCTGGAACACAGTCAGGGGCACATCTCCGGTTCCGGGAGGCATATCTACGAACATATAGTCCACATCTTCCCAAATTACATCTGTCCAGAACTGTTTCACAGCGCCGGCAATCACCGGACCACGCCACACAACAGGCGCAGAGGCATCATCTAACAGCAGATTGATAGACATCACCTGGATGCCACCGTTACTCAACGCAGGATACAGACCGTCTTCATTGGCGCCCTGGCACTCGTTGACACCAAAGGCAGTAGGCGCGGAGGGACCGGTAATATCAGCATCCAACACTGCAGTCCGTTTTCCCTTCTTTGACATTGCAGCTGCCAGCATAGCGGTCACAGTAGATTTGCCCACACCGCCCTTGCCGGATACAATGGCAATCACTTTTTTTACATTAGACTTGGGATTGGGCTGAGCCAGCAGACTCTCTTTCTTTCTGTCACCGCAGTCTGAACTGCTACAGGTGGAACAGTTGCCACTACAAGAACTCATTTGAATCACTCCATTTAATCTAAATTCGTTTTATAATTATATCACACTGTAGGTAAAAAATCTATACACACTTACATTATGTCTGTGCAGATTCCCACTGCTCCATCAGTTCCAACAAAACAGTTTCCGCCGCTTCCTTTTCTGCAAGTAAACGTGTCAATTCCTGATAGTCTGCAGCAGCGGCCTCAATGGAACCATCCAGTTCGGCAATCAGCATCTCCTGTTTTTCAATTTCCCGCTCCAAGCGACGGATCAGCTTATCTGTTTCCTTTGTACCGCCCTTGGGCTTTTCTTTTTTTGCCTTGGGTTCAGTAACAACTTGCGGTTTTGACATATTCTCATGTTCCATAATGGAACGGTATTTACTGTAACCACATTTAAAGTCACGAATCGCGCCATCTTCTAGAAGCCAAATCCGTTCCGCAAATTTTTCAATAAAATAGCGATCATGGGACACAAAGAGCAAAACGCCTTCAAATTCCTCAATGGCAGCTTCTACCCATTCCCGGGAAGCAATGTCCAAGTGGTTGGTGGGTTCGTCCAGGATCAAAAGATTTATCTTTTCATCCATCAGTATACACAGCCGTAGGCGGGATTGCTCGCCACCAGAAAGATCGCCAACTTTCTTGAACACATCTTCACCCTGGAACATAAACGCACCTAAGCGGTCACGAGCGGTCTGTGGCGTGCAGTTTTTCTCATAAAGCATTGTATCGTACAAGCTTCGTTCCGGGTGGGAGAAATGAATAATCTGCGGCAGATAGCCAAATTTCACCGTTGGTCCAAACTGAATTTTCCCCTTGCAGTCTTCATCACCCAACAGGCATTTGATAAAAGTAGATTTACCGGTACCGTTATCACCCAACAGCGCAATTCGTTCGCCGCCCTCAACTTTCAATTCCACATCGGAAAACAGAGTGCGCTCGCCAAAGGATTTCTCAACATTTTTCATTTGAAAAACAACATCTCCGGAAAAATCCTTTTGCTGAAAGGTAGCTTTCATTGTCTTTTCTGTTTTGGGGCGTTCCGTCTTTTTGATACGCTCCATACGATGCTGAATAGACATTGCCCGGCGGTAAAGTGTTCGGTTATTGATACCCCAGCCCTTCATTCTTTCCACTGTATAGCCCAACTGCTTCAGCTTGGCTTGCTCCTGTTCATACTGCTTCAGTTGCAGATTGAATCGTGCCTGCTTTTCGTCCATATAGAAAGAATAGTTTCCGGAATAAAACTCCGCGTGACCATCAGTGATTTCAATCACTCGTTGGGCAATGGTATCTAAGAAGTAACGGTCATGGGAAATAGCCAGGACAGTGCCTTTAAAATTGTTAATGTAGTTTTCCAGCCATTCCACACTGCGAAGATCCAAGTGGTTGGTGGGTTCGTCCAAAAGCAAAATATCGGTCTTCTCCAGAAGAAGCCGCGCTAAATTCACCCGGGTCTTTTCGCCACCGGACAGGCTTGCAAATTCTTGGATGCGCTGCTCAGACAAAATTCCCAAGCCGTTGCAGATCTTGTCAACTTCCACATCCATCTCATAACCGCCTCCGGCCTGGAAACGGCTCACTAAAGCATCGTACTCCTGCAACAAATCATCAGACACTGATTCTGACATTCTTTGTTCCAGCTCAGCCATACGCTCACGGGTCTTTGTAAGCGCGCGGAATGCTGAACGAAGCACATCCTCCACAGTATAGCCCTCAGGAAACTTGGGAATCTGTGAGATCAGACCCAGCCGTTTATGGGGATTTATATAAACCTCCCCGGAATCGTAATCCATCTGTCCGGTCAGGATGTTAAAGAGAGTAGTTTTGCCGCATCCGTTACGGCCCAAAATAGCGACCCGCTCCCCTTCCTGCACCTCAAATGACAGATCTTCCAGGAGATTCTCACCAATCACAAAAAACTTTGTTAAGTTTTTGACTTGAATATCAATCATCGTTTGCTCCGATTATTTTTCTCAATTCGTTAAGATCCATCAAAAGATTTATCGCCTGCAGTAACGCATTGCTACTGGTATGCTCCGGCAGATCCAACTTATGCAGCAATTGCAACCGTTTTTCTTTGCTGTTAGGACCACCGGACAGTCCAAGCTCCATAAAATCCTGCTTGGTAATATTACCTGCAGTGCGGCGTGCACTTTCCCCTTCTACAGTTGCACCGGCATTGCGGAGGGCATCTATGATCACCTCAGGTCGCATACCCTCCACGCCTAACTTCCCTTCTTTACCGGGAGTAGTCTTACGCCGTTCCTTGCCGGCAATATCGGGAATATAGGCATGCTTCAATTGGTCAGCAGGAATTGCGCCCTTCAAATAATTGCGAATAACAAAGCCCGCGCCGTCAGAATCTGTAAAAACAATCAGACCTCTGTTAGCTGCCACCTTACGTAAAAGGGCAAGTTGTTGCTTGTCCTTCATAATACCAAAGCCGGAGGTTTCCAAGATAGGTGCATCAACAATTTGGGAAAGGGTATTTTTATCATACCGCCCTTCCACAACAATGGCTTCCCGAATTTTAATCATTTCGTGCCTCCCGGGCTAATTGCAGAATCAGCACCTCCAGGATTCTGTCTGCATCGTCAAAAGAGGTTTTCAGTTGCACATCGCATTCCAGCACCAATTCTGCTGCCCGCCTGTAGAATTTTGTAGAAAAACGTCCGGCAGCGGACATGGTTTTTCTGGCCGGGTAGTCACTTAAACCCATAAGTTTCATCAAATCTACGGCGGTTTTTCCGTTATCCAGCAAGGTTTTTGCAACACTTAACTTGCGGAAATGACTGCCGATGATCGCTAAAATACCAATAGGTTCTTCCTGCATTTTCAGAAGCTGCTGCAGCTTCAATAACGCAGCACCATATTCGCCATTGCTCATAAGATCTGTCATTTGAAATACAACAGCATCCAGCACCGGTTCGACCACAGCATCGATGTCAGCTTTTTTGATTTCATCTGCCCCGGAATAAGCGCAAATCTTAGAAATCTCACCGGAAAGGGCTGTCATAGTACCGCCGGTTATATCCATCAAATAGACGCACAGATCCGGTGCGATTCGCTTGCCGGACGCGGCAAAATGACGACCAATCCAGCTTACCAAATCCCGCTGAGATTGCTTTTGAAATTCTACAAGTGTGCCGTATCTGGAAACGGTTTCCCATAACTTCCTTATCCGTTTATCCGGCTTAAAGGGAGTTGTTTCGTAGGTAAATACGACTGTACAGTATTCGGGGATATCGGACAGAATCTCCATCACCCGTTCCCTGTCAGCTTCATTCATTTTAAAGACATCAATTTCATCCACAACAACCATTGTGCGCTCTGCCATCATAGGTAGATTCTCCACACAATCAGCAAAGGTGCGCAAATCAAAATTTTCTGCGGTAAGTTTATGGAAATTGAAAGACTCCGTCAGCGGATCAATTACAATTTTACGGAGTTGTTTCAAATAATGGTTCAGAAGAAACACCTCTTCACCATAAAAAAAGTACAGACGTCCCGGCTCTCCGCGCTTGATTTCTTCCTTCAGTTGTTGGAGCAAATTGGGCTCCTCCGTCTTCTTTGCCATAATCTCACCCCCTGAGAATAATCGTTCCTTCCAAATCTGTACGGTAAACCGTGCATCCAAACAGGTCAAGCCGATTAAGGGTATCCCTTGCGGGATGCCCGTAAGTATTTCTCTCACCAACGGAAATCAGCACAATTTCCGGTCTTGTTGCATTCAGCAGATCCCAAGATGTTGAGCTACTCGAACCGTGGTGACCTGCAACCAAAATCTCCAAATCCGGCAACGTTGTGCGCTCCAGCAGTGCCCGCTCACCGGAAACAGAACGGTCACCTGTAATTAGTATATCACAATCCTCCGGCTGAAACAAGATACACAGACCGCTTTCATTGCTCTCTTCTCTATCATCAGACGGAAAAATTGTAATATTTGCTGCGTCCAGGCACAGGTCTTCCCGCACCCAGTGAATTCTACCCTTGTATTTCTGCTCCAAAGCGTCTTTATACTTGTTTTCATCATGTCCAATGGGTAAGTACAATTTGTCTGCCGGCACAATTTCCAACAGGTGCGCTGCACCACCTACATGATCCGAATCATAATGCGTAAGAATAAACCCGTCCAGCCGAAATATACCCTGAGAGATCAGTAATTGGGCTGCCTCAGTTGCTGCCATTTCATCACTGTCACCGCCGCAATCAACCATATAATATTGATCTTCACATTGCAAAAGCACACATTGGCCTTGCCCTACATCGATTGCAGTGATGCGGTAATTATCTAATCTTGGCTCCAAGTATGAACAAAATACCGAGCCTATAAGGCCAGCTAAAATACATACCGTCAGCACCACAGGGTGCTTCTTCTTGCTCTTCAAAAAAATAGTCAGCAAAATACCAGTAAATATCAACCAGAGGACAATATAAATACTGCTTGTATATACCGATGACAACGGAACTTTAGAAATCATATCAATCACCCATAAAACATATCGCACAGGCCATGCTATCAGCCACCCGACCACTATACCCAGCGGAAGCCATATAGCGCCTAAAACGCAGGCAACCACAACACCAATAAAAATCGCAGATATAATCCAAAGTGTCAATAAATTGGTCAAGATACCCAAAATACATACACTCCCAAAGTAAATTGCACTAAGCGGTGTTGTCAAAGAAATTGCACCCAAAGTAGCACTAACAGACGCAACAAACCAGCGGGTTAATTTTGCTTTCCACGACCGCCCCTTCGCCGGACCGAGGCGGGTCTTTAACAGCAGAAAATCATGAATTCTCTCCGTAAAGAGGAGAATACCTATCATACAACCCGCCGACAGTTGGAGACTCACAGAAGTGATTGCAATTGGATTGTTGGCCAGTATAAGTAGCACAGCAAAGCCCAAGGCAGTTGGCGGGTCATATTCCTTGTCCGTGATCAGCGCAAGAATCACAAGCGACTGCATAACAGTTGCACGTACAATGGACGGAGAGAATCCAGCCACCGCCGCAAAAAGGAACAGCATCGGAAACCCAATTATAGCTGTAAGGAACCGCTTTCTGAAACAGAGGAAATATAGCGCTGAAAACAGAATGGACACATGCATACCGGAAACTGCAGCAATATGGTAAATACCACTGGCTTTCAGTTCCCATTCCATTTCAAATGGCATATCCATCCGATCTCCCAAAAGAAGCGCTCTGGCAAAGGTTCTTGTATCTGCGGGGAGGGTTTTGTCCACGAGAGAAAGAATCTCGTGACGAAGATTTTTCACAAAATACTTTTCAATTGATGTTGTAATCGGTGAAATAACACTGTTTCCTTTTGGGTAGCACAAAAGGAATATGCCATTTCCTCTGTGATAGGTGGCATTCTCTTTCCCGCCCACCGTGTAGCGAAGCAAATAATCGCCCGCAACACGGTCGCCCGGAGTTAGAGAAACATCCTCGTTTATATAGAACTGAACAGTATAGGTTTTTCCGTCTATCTCGATTTTTCCTTCACAAATTGTACTGTTCTCACCAATTCTGCTGTAATCGGTCGCTGTGATATCTAAGAACAGTTCCTGTCCGTCAACTGAGCGCGCCGGCGCAAGATACAGCCAATCAAAACCAAGAAACCAGGAAAGGCCAATTGCACATCCAACCAATACACAAATTAACTGGCGACGATATCTAGATAGAATCAACGCGCCGATACAAGCAATTGTAAACGTAATCCAAATACCGTATTTTAGATAGGCACCACCGGCACAGGCGGCTGCAAAACCAACAGAAAACCACATCAGTTTTCGCAAGGCATTCTCTCCTCTTGTAAAAAGGACGCCACCCGGGGGCAGCGTCCTTATAAATTAGAGCTTAGATGCTACAAAATCGTCAACTGTTGCCAATGCGTCATCCAGCTTCAAAGCATCCTTGCCGCCGCCCATTGCGGAGTCGGGCTTACCGCCGCCGGAACCGCCGCAAATGGTGCAAACCTGCTTCACCAGATCACCGGCCTTCATACCCTTGGCAACGGCCTCCTTACCGCAAACTGCCAAGAAAGTAATCTTTTCATCGTTGACTGCAGACAGCACAGCAACCACATTGGAAGCCTTATCCCGCAGGGTATCGCCAATCTGACGGAGCTTGCCAGCATCAGCATTGGGCACATTCACGGTCAGCACCTTCAGACCCCCGATATCGTGAGCGCCGAACAGGAAACGGTCTGCCTCACCGGCAGTTTCCTTTGCCTTATAGGACTCAATTGCCTTCTTCAGGTTCTTGACTTCCTCGGTCTGTGCGTGAATCTTATCCACCAGTTCACCGGGCTTTGCCTTATACTCAGCAGCAGCTGCATACAGCAGATGGTGGGTGCGGGCCATATCGGCAAGGCATTCTTTACCGGTGATGGCTTCAATACGGCGGACACCGGAAGCAACGCTGCCTTCGCTCTCAATGCGGAAAGGACCAACCTTTGCGGTATTATCCAAATGGGTACCACCGCACAGCTCAATAGAATAACCGCCCATATTGACAACGCGGACAGTATCACCGTACTTTTCGCTGAACAGCGCAGTTGCGCCCTGTTTCTTGGCTTCCTCAATGGGCATTTCCTTAACATCAACAGGATAACCCTCCAGCACGGCAGACTGGACAATAGCATCGACCTTTGCCAGCTCCTCGGGGGACATAGCAGAGTAGTGGGTAAAGTCAAAACGCAGACGGTCGGGTTCTACCAAAGAACCGGCCTGGTGGACATGGTCACCCAAGACGCTGGTCAAAGCCTTCTGCAGCAGGTGGGTTGCAGAGTGAGCACGCATAATAGCCTTACGGCGCTCTACATCAATGGTAGCCAAAACTACATCATCGGTCTTCAGCGCGCCGCTGCGCATCACACCGGAGTGGAGATACTTGCCGCCCTTGTCCTTCTGTACATTGGTAACCTTAAAGCGGCTCTCGCCCATCAAAATCGCGCCATAGTCAGCGCACTGACCGCCCATTTCCGCATAGAAGGGAGTCTTGTCCAGAACGATAATACCCTGCTCGCCGGCAGTAATAGAGCCGGTAACTTCCTCTCCAACGCATACGGCCAAAATCTTGGCCTCGCAGTTGTTCTCTTCATAGCCCACAAATTCGGTAGGCGTGGTATCCAGGCCCAGGTCGATACCTGCCCAGCCCAAATCACCCTGAGCCAATCGGTCTTCACGAGAACGTATGCGCTGCTCCTCACGACAGGCATTATACTTATCCGTATCCAGTGTCATACCCTCATCTTCCAGCATCTCAGCTGTCAGGTCCACAGGGAAGCCATAGGTATCAGCCAACAGAAAGGCATCTTCACCAGAGAATACGGTCACACCCTTCTCCTTATGCAGAGCCAGTTTCTCGCCAAAGATACGCATACCGGTATCAATGGTACGGGCAAAGTTCTCTTCCTCAGTCTTGACCGTGCGGATGATATCGGCAGCACGTTCACGGAGGTAGCTGTAGTGGCTCTCGTTCTCCTTGATGACAGTTTCCACAACCTCATACAGGAAGGGACGATTCACGCCCAGGAGCTTGCCGTGACGGGCAGCACGACGGAGCAGACGGCGCAGAACATAACCACGCCCCTCATTAGTGGGACGTACACCGTCAGCGATCATAAATGTAGAAGCACGAATGTGGTCGGTGATAACTCTCAGGCTCACATCGGTCTTATTGCTTTGACCGTAAGCAGCGCCGGTGATTTTGGTAACATGGTTAGTGATGTTCATAACCGTATCCACATCAAACAGGGAGTTCACGTCCTGGCAGACAACAGCCAAACGCTCCAAGCCCATACCGGTATCGATGTTCTTCTGCACCAATTCTGTATAGTTGCCATTACCGTCATTGTCGAACTGAGAGAACACATTGTTCCAAACCTCGATAAAGCGGTCACACTCACAGCCAACCTTACAGTCTGGGCTGCCACAGCCGTACTTCTCGCCACGGTCATAGTAGATCTCAGAGCAAGGACCGCAAGGGCCGGAGCCGTGCTCCCAGAAGTTATCAGCCTTGCCGAAACGGAAGATATTCTCAGCAGGAATACCAATTTCCTTATTCCAGATTTCAAAGGCTTCCTCGTCATTTTCATAGATAGAGGGATACAGGCGGTCTTCCTCCAAACCAACTACCTTAGTTAGGAACTCCCAGCTCCAGGCAATAGCCTCGTGCTTAAAGTAATCACCAAAGGAGAAATTGCCCAGCATCTCAAAATAGGTACCGTGTCGGGCGGTCTTACCGATATTCTCGATATCGCCGGTACGGATACACTTCTGGCAGGTGCAGACTCTTCTTCTGGGAGGCTCCACTTCACCCTTAAAGTAGGGCTTCATGGGCGCCATACCGGAGTTGATCAACAACAGGGATGCATCATTTTGGGGAATCAAAGAAAAACTGGGCAGGCGCAGGTGATCCTTGCTCTCAAAGAAGCTGAGGAACATCTCACGCAGCTCGTTTACACCATAGGCTTTCTTGCTCATAATAGAATAACCTCCTAAAAATTTCCAAAAAAATAAACCTCTCCCCTACTTTAGGGGCGAGGCGCTCGCGGTACCACCCTAATTCACTTCATCGAAGTATCTTAGTTACTCTGTAACGGGAGTTCCCGTCCCGGTCATCCCGGGCTGCTTGGAAGTGGCTGAAGGCAGGTCTTGGCAAGGGGCTCACACCATCCCCCTCTCGCTATAGCTTAACCAACCTCTTGGTTTCCGCATTGCGTTTACATATCGTTGATATTCTACCATAAAAGCCGAAAATGTCAATGGTTTTCCTGTATTTTTCTGTATTTATCTCATAAAAACAGACCGCCAAAGGCGGTCTGTTTTCGTTACACATTCTCTTCCAGCCAGGCTTTGAGAGACAAGCGACCTTCCTCTGACATTGGGAAAGTAGCTTCTTTCTCCATTTCGCTCTTTTCGTAGCACAGCTGACCGTGCCAAAGCTCAGCAAAAATGGAGCTGTTCTCCATATCCACCTCTTTGGGGGTAAGCTTCACCACATTGGGCTTGATCTTAAACCGCAGAGCACCGCAGGAACCGGTAAACTCATTATTCATTGCAAAAGTATGCAATGTGGGAAGGAAAATATCTACCATCTCATTCACCTGCCAATTCTTCCATTTCATCCAGCAACTGACTAAACAGTTCCAAAGCTGCTTCAACAGGCTCCGGACCTGTCATATCAACACCTGCGCCTTTGAGAAGATCAATCGGACTCTTGGAACAGCCACCGGACAGAAAATCAAGATAATCCTTAACAGCCTTCTCCCCTTCTTGCAGGATCCGGCGGGACAATGCAATAGCGGCTGCATAGCCGGTTGCATACTGGAACACATAGTAATTGTAATAGAAATGGGGAATTCTCGCCCATTCCATGGCAATTTCATCGTCAACCACCATATCAGGACCAAAATATTCCTCATTTAGGCGGCGATATTCTGCGCACAGGTCATCGGCGGTAAGGGTCTGACCCTGAGCAACCATCTTACCAATGTTCAGTTCAAACTCTGCAAACATTGTCTGCCGGTAAAGCGTACCCTTGAACTGCTCCAGGAAGTGATTGATGAGGTACATGCGCTCCTTTTTATCAGTGGTTTTGTTCAGCAGATACTCCATCATCAGAGCTTCATTGCAAGTAGAAGCCACCTCCGCTACAAAAATCACATAATGGGCATCAATGGGATTTTGGTGCTTATTAGACAGGTAGGAATGCAGCGCATGACCCATTTCGTGGGCCAAGGTAAACTGGCTGTCCAGCGTACCGGAGAAGTTCAAAAGCACATAGGGATGAACCGCCGCGCCAGCAGAATACGCACCGCTGCGCTTACCTATATTGGGATAAACGTCGATCCAGCGATTCTCAAATCCTGCCTTCAAAATCGTCCGATAGTCCTCACCCAAGGGTGCAAGGGCATCATAGACAGTCTGTTTTGCTTCATCAAAGGAAATCTTTTTGTCCACATCTGCAACCAAAGGCGCATAAATATCGTAGAAATGCAACTCCTCCAAACCCAACAGCTTTTTCCGCAGACGGACATAGCGATGCATCTTGTCCATATTCTTATGAACGGTTTCAATGAGATTCAGATACACAGATGTCGGCACATTGGTATTGTTCAAAGATGCTTCAAAGGCATTTTCATACTTACGAGCTTGGGCAAAGAACTTCATCTGCTTATTTTGGGCATCCAAAATAGAGGCTGCAGTGTTCTTAAAATCGCCGAATCCCTTATAAAGGCTCTCGTAGGCATTCTTCCGCAGCACCCGGTCAGAGCTATTCTGCAAGGGTACAAAGGTGGCCTGCTTCACTGTATGGGCATTGCCATCGGCATCCAATGCATCTTCAAATTTCAAATCCGCATCGGCAAACATGCCGTAAATGGTATCAGGTGCTTGAGAAAGCTCCCCGGCTGCTGCCAGCAATTTTTCCTCAACAGGAGAAAGAATATGCTCCCTTTTCCGCCGCAAATTAGTCAAATAACGGCGATACCGCTCCAATTTGGGGCAAGCAGCATAAAAACTATCCAACTGTTCATCGGTAATTGCCATAATCTCCGGTGTATCAAAACTGAGCCCAGAACCTAAGTCCACCATCACACTGGAAAATCTGCCGGTCATAGCTTGATAAGTTGCATTGCGGGTATCTTCATCGGACTTGCGCATACAGTAGTTACCCAACCGGGATGCCTTTACATCCGTCATCTCAGATTTATAGAGATAATCATACAGTGTCTGTCCACTTTCAGCCAAGCGACCTGCAAAAGCAGACAAAGCGACCTTGTCCTGCGCAATAGTAGATAGGTCCTGCTCCCAAGCAGCATCCGTCGCATATAAATCTTCAATAGCCCATTTGTCAGCTATGGGGATTTCCGAACGGTCACGAATCTTATCCATTGTTATCCCTCCTAATTTCATATATTCATTATACCACAATACTCACAAATTGGAAAGTATAAGCTTGATTTTATTTTTAAGTTATGATAGTATTCTCCCGGTGATGTAAACTATGAACAAGAAACTAAAAAGTAACATTGCAATACTGATTGCAACAATAATTTGGGGCTCAACTTTTGTTGCCCAAAGTATTGGTATGGACCACATCGGCCCTTTTACCTTCCAAGCTGCTCGTTGCTTTCTTGGCGGACTGATATTGCTTCCCATCATTGCTGTAACAGATAAATTTACATATAAAAATGATGGCGAAAGCTTCCTTACGCGCTGGTCGGATAAGAGACTTTGGAAAGCCTCCTTACTCAGCGGCATTCCTTTGTTTGTGGCAACAAATTTGCAGCAGCTCGGCATTGTGGATACGGATGCCGGTAAATCCGCTTTCTTGACCGCAATGTACATAGTGTTTGTCCCGATAATCAGTATGTTTTTCGGGCAAAAGCCATCTAAATGGGTGCCGATTAGTGTTATACTGGGTGTTGGCGGTCTGTACTGCCTAAGCTGTGTCGGCGTTAAAACTATTGCAACCAGTGACTTGCTTCTTTTAGGTTGCGCAGTTGCCTTTGCAATTCAAATCTTGGCAGTTGACAAATTTGCTAATCAAGTAGATTGCCTGCGGTTGAACTGTATCAACGCATTTTTATGCGCAGCACTGTCTGCTATTGTGATGGTCTTTACAGAAGATCCGACTTGGGACGCAATTCGCGGCTGTTTCGGTTCCGTTGCCTATGCTGGTGTTCTTTCTATGGGCATTGCCTATTCTCTGCAGAATATTGGCCAAAAGAACTTAGATTCTGCCACTGCTTCCCTACTGATGAGTACCGAATCTGTGTTTGCTGTTTTAGCAGGCTGGATTGTACTGCACGAGCGGCTGAATTTCTGGGAAGGACTTGGATGCGTGCTGGTCTTCGGCGCTGTCATACTATCCCAATTACCGGACAAGAAGAAAACTTAACAAAAGAGCAGGCTATTGCCTGCTCTTTTGTTATTTCTTATCTGCTGCAATAAGGCGCTTCATCGCCTCAATGCCAACACGGATCGCCGCGCTGGTATCTTCCGTCATCGGCATTTCCAGGCCGGCCTTTTCCCGCTCTTGGTTCCAAACTGCGTGGAAGCAGCTGCCACAGCGCACGCCTAAGGCAGATGCTACAACAAACAAGGCTGCTGACTCCATTTCACTGGCCAAAACGCCCAGCCGTTTCCAGCTCTCCCATTTTTGCAAGAGCTCATAGGATACGGGGCTTTTCTCCGGGCTGTGCTGGCCGTAGAAGGAGTCCTTGCATTGCACCACACCTACATGGGTACGATAACCAAGTTCCTCTCCGGCAGCCTTCAGCGCCGCAGTAACACCGAAGTCGGGGACAGCAGGAAATTCGATGGGTGCGTATTCCATGGATGTATGCTCATAGCGGATAGCGCCATTAGCAACGATCACATCGCCAGGCAGCACATCCATGGCTATACCACCGCAGGTACCAATGCGAATGAAGGTGTCTGCGCCGATTGCAGCAAGTTCCTCCATAGCAATGGAGGCTGACGGCCCGCCGATACCGGTAGAACAGACGCTCACCTTTTCCCCCAGTAATGTACCGGTGTAAATATTATATTCTCTGTTCATACCGACATGGACAGGGTTATCAAAATGTGCAGCTATCGCCTCACATCTGCCAGGATCACCGGGCAGGAAACAATACTTACCCACATCACCTTCTTTACAGCGGATGTGATACTGCATACCAATATCTTGCATAAGAATCCTCCTTAAAACAGACTCATCTGATTGGTTTCCGGTAATTCACCGAAAGCACCAGCCTCTTTCAGCATCTGCAAGTGGGTTTTAGATACCTTAGGGCAAGCAGCAGCGACCTCTTCAATGGAAATAAAGGTCTTACCTTCACGTCCGTGCATCAAATCCCACGCCGCCGTTTCGCCTAAACCAGAAACTGCAACGAAGGGCGGTAGAATCTTGCCATCATCAATGAGGAATTTTGTTGCGTGGCTCTTATAAAGGCTGATAGGCGCAAACTCAAAGCCTCGCAGGTAGAACTCATAGACAACCTCCAGAGTTGTCAGCAGATCCTCGTCCTTGGCCGTAGCCTCCTCGTTGGATTCGATAGCCTTGATATTGGCCACAACATTGTCCATGCCGCCGGTCATCAGCACCGCATCAAAGCCGCCTTTTTGGCTACGACGGTAGAAATAGGCAGAATAGAATGCCAACGGATGATTAACCTTAAACCAAGCAATACGGAAAGCCATCATAACGTATGCTACCGCATGGGCCTTGGGGAACAGATATTTGATTTTTTTACAGGACGTAATATACCAGTCAGGAACACCGGCCGCAACCATTTCCTCCTCTGCACCATCGGGCAGGCCTCGTCCCTTACGCACAGACTCCATAATCTTAAAGGCCCGCTTTTCAGGAAGTCCGCAGGAAATCAGATAAATCATAATGTCATCACGACAGCCGATGGTCTGATCCACCCGGGCAGTACCGGACACGATCAAATCCTTGGCATTGCCTAACCACACGTCTGTGCCGTGCGTATAACCAGAAATACGCACCAGGAAATCAAACTTCTCCGGTTTGGTATCCAACAAAACACCACGAGTAAATCGGGTGTTGAATTCAGGAACAGCCACAGCACCGGTAGGTCCAAGAATCTTATCATTTTCATAACCAAGTACCTTGGAAGAGGTAAAGATAGACATAGTATTTTTATCATCCAAAGGAATGGTCTTGGCATCCACACCGGTCATATCCTCCATCATCCGGATCATGGTGGGGTCATCGTGACCCAGCATATCTAACTTCAGCAGGTTTTCCTCCATGGAGTGATATTCAAAATGGGTAGTGATCTGGTCGGAGTTAGGGTCATCTGCCGGGTGCTGAACAGGGCAGAAATCCCAAATTTCATTCTCCTGAGGAATAACCACCAAACCGCCCGGGTGTTGACCGGTAGTTCGACGCACACCAACACAGCCGGCTGCCAAACGATTGACTTCCGCTGCAGACGCTGTTTTCCCCCGCTCAGAAAGATACTTTTTCACATAGCCATACGCGGTTTTCTCAGCCACCGTACCCACAGTTCCAGCCCGGAAAACATGGGATTTTCCGAACATTTCCGTACAATATGCATGGGCATTCGCCTGGTATTCACCGGAGAAGTTCAGGTCAATATCGGGAACTTTATCACCGCCGAAACCCAGGAATGTTTCAAAGGGGATGTTGAAACCCTCCTTTGCATAAGGCGTTCCGCACTTGGGGCAAACTGCATCCGGTAAGTCTGCTCCACATTCAAAACCTTCCGGCACATCAAAGGTGGTGTATTTACACTCCGGGTTGGGGCATCGATAATGGGGAGGGAAAGAGTTAACCTCGGTAATACCGGACATATATGCCACAATAGAGGAGCCGACAGAACCACGGGAGCCAACCAGGTATCCATTCTCCAGAGAATTCTGCACCAATCGCTGCGCTGACATATAAATCACATCATAATGACAGGTAATAATATCGTTTAGCTCGGTGTCAATCCGCTTGCGAATCAGTTCCGGAGGATTTTCACCGTAAAGACGATGCATCTTTCCGTAAACAAGATCTTTCAAATCTTCTACAGAGTTTTCAATCTTAGGCGCAAACAGGTTATGAGGCACAGGGCGCACCACATCGCACATATCTGCGATCAAATTGGGATTGGTAACGACAACCTCATAGGCTTTTTCCTCACCAAGATAAGAGAACTCCTTAAGCATTTCATCCGTAGTACGGAAGTAAAGCGGATTGGGCCGGTCGCAATCGTCAAAACCCTTAGTAGCCAAGAGAATATGGCGGAAGATCTCATCCTCCGGATGCAGGAAATGGACATCACCGGTAGCAACTACTGGTTTACCCAATTCCTCACCCAAGCGGACGATGGTGCGGTTAAACTGACGCAGTTCCTCCTCTTCGTTCACAATTCCCTTTTCCAGCATAAACGCATTATTGCTCAACGGCTGAATCTCCAGGAAATCATAGAAGGATGCAATACGCTTCAGCTCATCCTCACTCTTACCTTCGATGATCGCCTGGAATAGCTCACCGGCTTCACAGGCAGAGCCAATTATCAGACCTTCTCTGTACTTCAGAATCTCCGATTTTGGCATACGGGGCTGGCGCTTAAAATACTCAAGATTGGAAAGAGATATCAAATGGTACAAATTCCGCAGGCCCATCTGATTTTTAGCAAAGAGGATAATATGGCGGGCATGGCGATTGCCAACATTTCCATGAGAGCGCAAGCCTTCCATGGCCGGATTTACCGCTTGGAGAGTATGAATATCCATCTCCTCTAATTTTTCGAACAACTTAGCAGCAATCAAGCCACAGGTTACCGCATCATCGGCGGCCCGGTGATGATTGAATTCCGGCAAATTCAGTGCATTTGCCACCACATCCAGCTTAAATTTGCTCAAATGAGGTAAAAGGTTCTGGGACATTACAAGAGTATCCGCAGATGTGAAGTTATAGGTGTAACCCAGTTTCTCGCAAGCAGCGCGTATAAATCCGGTATCAAAATCCGCATTATGGGCAACCAGTACACTATCGCCTACAAATTCCAGAAATTTGGGGAACACTTCTTCTATCTTTGGCGCGCCTTTAAGCATATCGTCGGTAATGCCGGTCAAATCCACAGTCTCCCTCTGCAGGCGCATTTCCGGGTCAACGAAGGTTTGAAAACGGTCAATTTCCCGTCCGTTTTCCATTAAAACTGCGCCAATCTCGATAATGCGGTCATGCTTGGATGACAAGCCTGTGGTTTCCAGGTCAAACGCAACATACTGACCGGTAAAATCCATATCACGGATTCCATGAACAACGATGCGATCATCTACATCATTTACATAGTAGCCTTCGCAGCCATAAAGAATTTTGATAGGTTCATCTGTTCCTGCAACCTTAGGAGCAAATTTAGGGTTATCCACAACATGGAGCGCATCGGTAAAGGATTGGCAGCAGCCGTGGTCCGTGATAGCAATCGCTTTATGTCCCCAGGCAGCTGCCTGCTTGATGGCGTCCTTGGTGTTGGTCAGCGCGTCCATATTGGACATAATGGTATGCAGGTGAAGCTCCACACGCTTTTCACCTTCTGCCAAGTCCTGGCGTTTGGGCATGTCACCAGGCATCATAGAAAATG
This sequence comes from Oscillospiraceae bacterium, assembly GCA_017561205.1. Taxonomy (GTDB): domain Bacteria; phylum Bacillota; class Clostridia; order Oscillospirales; family Oscillospiraceae; genus Faecousia. The sequence goes on from JAFZDL010000025.1 coordinate 20,170, forward strand.
GTTTTAAAACCATTTCATTATCAAATTGATTAATCTGCAGACGGCCTTGCACCTTCAGCACAGAACCTAACTTCACATTCTCAAGAATGGGTTTCGCCTCGCTGCTTTCCATAAAACGGTTGATACGAACAGAACCGGTATTATCTGTCATATCGAAGTTAACAACACAGGCATTACGCTTTTTGAGTTCCTTATGCTCCACACTGAACACACGGCCCTCTACGATTACACTGCCCATATCTAAGTTTAGTTCCTGCATGGGTGTTACCGTACCCTTAAAGGGCTTACCGTAAAAAGCAGAAGAATCTGCAGATTTCTGCTCCCTCTTCTCAACAGGAACTACCTTAGGCAGATCCTGCATAAACTCGGCACGCATCTGCTCCATAGCATCGTAAAGAGCCTGTCCTTCCAAAGCCTGGCCTGCATGAATTTCAAACGTAACTTCACAACCAAACCGTTCCCGGAGCTTCCGAGATACCGCAGGCACCGCTTTTAGAAGGGCATCCCTACCGTTGGCTCTCAAACGGATATGCATAGTATTCTCCTGCCACTCACAGGTAGCACCGGCTAAACTGCCCATGTTCATAGAATCCTCTGCCACAAACAGCTCAATCAGTTCTTGATTGCGAATTTTATGCAATTGCCCTGCCGGATGGGTGGCAACGATCACCACATTGGAAAGACCATAAAGTTCAGCAATATCCCGCTCAGCCTGCTGCAAAACCGCAGTAGGTATGTAGTCAGCAGAATGGACCGCAACCGACACAGTTCGGGTTGCAGGGTCAACATCTGCAGCGACAACGGCCGCCTGAGAAAGAGCCTTTTGCAGGTCTTCAGGCGGCGCATAGTCCGAGAACATATTTAAAAAATATATCTGTTCTGTCATTGTTTCCTCTTATAACATTTCAATTCGCTTCAGTAGCTCCGGCAAAAGTTTGTCATAGGGCAGCTTACAGATCTGCTGGCCTTTTTCAAACAGCATACCACAGCCATCGCCGCCGGCAATACCAATGTCAGCTTCCCGAGCCTCGCCGGGACCATTTACAATGCAGCCCATAACCGCAACAGTAATAGGCTTTTCGCACGCTTTCAGTGCCTCATCCACTTGGTTGACCAGACCAATCAGATCGATCTGGGTTCTGCCACAGGTAGGGCAAGAAATGATGTTTACACCTTCCTTCCAAAGGCCGGCAGCTTTCAAAATATCTTTTGCCGCATAGACCTCTTCAACCGGGTCATCTGTAAGGCTTACACGGATTGTATCACCGATTCCGTCCAACAAAAGCGCACCAATACCCATAGCCGACTTCATAAGTCCCATACGCACAGGGCCGGTCTCTGTAACACCGATATGAATGGGGTAGTCACATTTACTACGGAACAATCGAGCTGCTGCCACCATCGTCGGCACATTAGAGGACTTCATGGAAACACAGGTGTCGTAGAACCCATATTTTTCTAGCAGCTCCAAGTGCTGGAAAGCGCTCTCAACCAGGGCTTCTGCTGTGGGGTGCCCGTACTTTTCCAGCAATTTCTTATCTAAACTGCCGCCATTGACACCAATGCGAATTGGAATATTCCGTTCTTTACAGGCTGCTACTACCGCCTGGACACGGTCCTCTCCACCAATATTTCCGGGGTTAATGCGGATCTTTGACGCGCCGCCCTCAGCAGCCTCGAGAGCCAACTTGTAATCAAAGTGAATATCAGCCACCAAGGGCAGCGGAGAAGCCTTGCAGATTTCCCCAAAGGTCTTTGCTGCTTCTTGATTAGGAATTGCCAGGCGTGCAATCTGACAGCCTGCCGCAGCCAGCTTGCGGAGTTGTGACAAAGAACCCTCCACATCGGTGGTTTTAGTATTGAGCATAGACTGAATTGCAACAGGGGCACCGCCACCAATGGGAACACCGCCAACATGAATTTGTCTTGTCATAGTATTACCTCTTAAAAATCACAAAAATATCCTTAAAGAGAATCACGGCCATCAATGCCAATAGCAGAACCATACCAATTCCGTGGATATAGCCCTCATACTTGGCATCTAACTTCTTCCGGGTAATCTTTTCGATAGCGCAGGTCAAAAGTAGACCCAGAACGCGACCACCATCCAAAGCAGGAATGGGCAGCATATTCATCATCGCCAGGTTGATGGCGATCATACTGCCAAAGCTTAGGGTTGTCAGAATTTGCGCCCGAACAGTGTCAACACTTTCAACTGTTTCGGACATCATTTGCACAATTCCTACAGGACCGGCCATATCCTTTACGCCTGCCTGGCCGGTAAACAGCATTTTCAAGCTGAGAATTACAGATTTGATTTGATAACGGGTCTCGGGCCAAATATGCCGCAGGACAGATTTCGCCGTCGTTTTTTTCAGGCCAAAACTTAGACCAAAACGAACACCTTCTCCGTCACCAAAATCCTTACGGACAAAAGGAACATCCTCCAACTTGAGTTTTTGACCATTTCTTTCAACTGTTACATCGTAATTTCCATCTTTCAGAAAGTGCGTCTCTAAAGCAAAGTCGGCATAAATATCGGTCTTTGTACCGTTCAAGGACAAAATCCTGTCACCGGTTTGCAGACCACCCTTCACCGCAACAGAGCTGGTCGGCTCCACGATCACAAGTTTCGTATCCGTATAGCCCTTGCTGCAAGAAAGAACTATCGCGATTAAAACGACACCTGTAATAAAGTTCATAAACGAACCGGCAACTAAAATGATAAGCCGCTTCCACCAGTCAGCTTTCTGGAAAGAATGGGGATCGTCCGTATCTTCATTCTCACCTTCCATAGCGCAGTATCCGCCAATAGGAATGCAACGAATAGCATACAGGGTCTCCCCCACCTGTTTTTTGAAGATGGCAGGACCCATAAACATAGAAAATTCATTCACGCGGACTTTAGAAACCTTAGCGGCCACAAAATGCCCCAGTTCATGAATAAAGATCAAAAAGCTAAAAAGTAAGATCGCAAAAAATATGGTCATAAAAATCCTCGCTTATTGTTTGGCTTCCCGGCGAACCGCCTCTCTTGCCAGTCGATCCGCCTCCAAAATCTGTTCCAAAGTAGGATTCGCAATAAAGGCAACAGCATTCACCGCTTTGGATACCAAATCATAAATATCATAAAAACCTATCCTGTCGGCTAAATACAGCGCGACAGCCTCCTCGTTGGCACCGTTCATCGCCGGGCAGGCTGTACCCCCCAGTTTTGCGCACTGTCTTGCCAGCGCCAAACAAGGAAACGCTTCCATATCCGGCGCCGAAAAGGTCAAGTTACCGCAAGTTAGCAGATTCAGCGCTTCCACAGGACATTCCTTACGCTCCGGGTAGGTCATCGCAAGCTGAATAGGCAACCGCATATCAGGACTGCCCATTTGGGCCATCACAGCGCCATCTGTAAATTCCACCATTGAGTGAACGATACTCTGCCGGTGGATCACCACATCCACCTGCTCCAAAGGCAGATCATACAGGCGCATAGCCTCAATCACCTCAAGGCCCTTATTCATCAGTGTAGCGCAATCAATGGTAATTTTGGGTCCCATCTTCCAGTTGGGATGCCGCAGAGCATCTGCTTTGGTCACAGAACGCAGTTGTTCCTTATCCATTCCGTAGAACGGACCGCCGGAACAGGTCAGAATGATTCGCTTAATTTCCGCTTTGCTGTGACTGCCCATCAAACACTGATAGATAGCAGAATGCTCAGAGTCAACGGGAATGATTTCCGTGCCGCAGCGCTTCGCCTCTGCCATTACCAGTTCACCGGCGCAAACAAGTGTCTCCTTGTTTGCAAGACCAATGCGCTTACCTGCACGAATAGCGGCAAGGGTAGGTTTCAAACCAACCATACCGACAATCGCAGTAATCACACAATCCGCTTCAGGGATTGTGGCAGCCTCGATAAGTCCCTCTTCTCCCCACGCAATACGGATAGGCAGATCAGAAATTTCCTTCTGCAGTTCAGTCGCAGCAGACTCCGTTGCCATCACTGCCAAAGCAGGTCGGTACTTTTGGCACTGCTGAGCCATCCTCTCCACGCTGGTGCCAGCGGTAAGGGCCGCAACCGGAATATTCAGATTATCAACAATATCCAAAGTCTGCCGGCCAATGGAGCCGGTAGAGCCCAGGATACTAATGCACTGCACCATTTTATTTCACCACCATCGGTATAGTCAAAAGCAACAGCTCAACAAGGGGCGCAACAACAACCATGGAATCAAAACGGTCAAAAATGCCACCGTGCCCCGGGATCAGATTACCATAGTCTTTAATTCCGGTATGGCGCTTGATAACAGAGAAACACAAATCGCCAAACACAGCGCCTAAAGAGCCCAGCAGGCCATAAACAGGTACATAAATCCAGTTTACATTAAATCCAAAATAGCTCTTCAAAATCAAGCAATAAACAACCACGCCGAGAATGGCGGTGATCACGCCTCCAACCAAACCCTCCACGGTCTTTTTGGGGCTGATTACCGGAGCCATTTTATGCTTTCCAAAGAAACGGCCGGCAAAATATGCGCCTGTATCCGACAAGAACGCAACAACAAAAGGCAACAGAATCAAGTGTCTGCCTGCCTCCTGGCTATGGATTCGTACCACAGCGCTCAGTAAGAAAGGCAAGATAATACCTGCCACAAAGGTATATGCCAAATCCTGAAAACGCAGCTGATCATGATTTTTTAAGAGTTCGCCAAACAGAATGCCAAAAAAGGCCAGCACACCAAATAAAATTGCGGGATATGCTGTCACGGTGCTACCCCAAAGGGATACATAGAGGGCCATAATAATGGCATACCAAACCAAACGATTCTGTTTCACCAAACCAGTATTATGGAGCAGCTCATAAGCGCCGATTGCAGCCATTAAGCCAAAGAGAATGGCTGTGCAGATCTTGGGCAGGAACAAAACAATACCCAACAAGAACGGCAGCAAGGAAACCGCTGCAATAATTCGTGTTTTCACAGTTACACACCTCCAAAACGCCGGTTACGGCGATTGTATTGGGAAATGGCCTCATCCAGGTCATCTGGGCCAAAGTCGGGCCACAGTACATTCATAAACACATACTCAGAATATGCCGACTGCCACAGCAGGAAATTACTGGTACGCAGTTCGCCGGAAGGCCGTATAATCAGTTCCGGATCCGGAACATCCTTGGAATAGAGATAGCCACTCAGCATTTCCTCTGTCAAATCCTGGGGCTGCGCCTTACCATCCACAACATCCTGCGCAAACAGCCGAGTTGCCCGGACCAATTCATCACGGCCACCGTAGTTCAGGCAAAAATTCACTTGCACATCATAATCGCTGGACTTACTTTGGGCTTCCTCGCACAGCTTTTGCAGATTGGGGCTAAGACGGGACAGATCACCAAAAAAGCAGAAACGGACACGGTTTTTTTCCATATCCCGCAGTGCCTCTTTCAAATAATTACCCAGCAGACGCATAATGCCACTCACCTCATCGGCAGAGCGTTTCCAATTCTCAGTTGAAAATGCATAAACAGTCAAATACTCCACACCTAAGGTGCGGCAATAATTTGCGATTTTGCGAAACGCTTCCGCGCCGGCAGCATGGCCAGCCGTACGGGGCAAGCCCCGGTTCTTAGCCCATCGTCCATTACCATCCATAATAATAGCAATATGTCGGGGAACGGGCTGTTTATTCTCATTCACAGAAGGTGTCATCTCTGACTCCTTTCCAAAATAGTAGTGTTGGGGGCGCAAGCGCCCCCAATCCTTGCAAGGCAATCAAATTGCCATCAATTCCTTTTCCTTGGCTGCCAAGGCATCGTCTACTTTCTTGGTAAACTTATCCAGCAGGTCCTGCAGATCCTTTTCTGCCTTCTTCTGCTCATCCTCAGTGATAGCGGAATCCTTCTTTAGTTTCTTTACATAGTCCATACCATCACGGCGAACATTACGCATAGCAACCTTAGCATCCTCGGCATACTTCTTGACCTGCTTGGTCAGTTCCTTACGGCGTTCCTCTGTGAGTTGGGGGAAAATCAAGCGAATCACACGGCCATCGTTCTGGGGAGTGATACCCAGATCGCTCATTTGAATAGCCTTCTGAATCTCCGTCAGCAACTGGGTGTCCCAAGGCTGTACCACAAGGGTACGGGCATCGGGAGAGGAGATGGTTGCCACACCGTTGAGGGCAGTCTCCTGTCCATAATATTCCACGGTAATACGGTCAAGAACCTTGGGATTGGCGCGACCAGCGCGAACAGCGTCAAACTCCTCGGCCAGGTGTACCAGGGTCTTGTCCATCTTCTTGGTGAATTCAGTAAAATCTACGCTCATAATTAGTCCTCCTTAACAATTGTACCAATGGTTTCACCGCGGGCAACGCGGAGAATATTTTCAGGGTCTTTCAGGGCAAAGCAGATGAGGGTCATGTGGTTGTCCATAGCCAGGGTCATAGCTGTGGTATCAGTGGCCTTCAGGTGGCGAGCCAAAACCTCATCATATGTAAGCGTATCAAATTTCACGGCAGTGGGATCCACATTGGGGTCAGCAGAGTAAATGCCGTCAACATTCTTAGCCATCAGAATAGCATCGGCCTCGATTTCCACGCCACGCAACACTGCGCCGGTATCTGTAGAGAAATAGGGGTTGCCGGTACCGGCTGCAAAAATAACAACCTTACCCTCATTCAGGTAACGATTTGCAGTATCCCGGGTAAAATACTCACAGAACTTATTCATTTCTACAGCGGACAGCACGCGGGCATCCACACCATGCTTTTCCAAAGCATCCGCAACAGCGATGGCATTCATCACTGTGGCCAGCATACCCATCGCGTCACCGTGGGAACGCTGCATCTTGTCTGCGCCGTCCTTCACGCCGCGCCAGAAGTTACCACCACCAATGACCAGGCCGAGCTGAACACCCTCGTCCACACATTGTCTGATAACCTTGCAAACAGAATTGACAACCTCAAAATCCAGACCTCTGCGCTGATCGCCAGCCAAGGCCTCACCGCTGATTTTCAGCAGAATTCTTTTATACTTCATTTCGGGAAATCACTCCTTCCTATTTCTCTCCCTATTTTAATATAAAACCATCAAATTGACAACTAAAATTTCTCTAAATTTTTATTTTTGTCAACTTGTCGAAAAAGTTTCTGTAAAATTACTTTCCGTGTATTGTTTATGGTTGCAAAAATGACAGATATGGGTTATAATATTTCCAAATTTTCTAAAAGAGAGGTCTACAACAATGGCTGAAATGAACGAAAGCAAAAATTTCATCCATGCCTTTATTGACGAGGACATTGCAGAGGGCGGTCGCTATGCCGGTCAGACTGTTCACACCCGGTTCCCGCCGGAGCCCAACGGCTATCTGCACATCGGTCACTGCAAGGCGCTGATCATCGATTTCGGCACTGCAGAGAAATACAATGGCATGTGCAACCTGCGTATGGACGACACAAACCCCACCAAGGAAGATGTTGAGTTCGTGGAGGCTATCAAGGAAGATATTCGCTGGTTGGGTTTTGATTGGGGCGATCGGTTCTACTATGGTTCTGACTATTTCGAGAAGGACTACGAATATGCTGTTGAACTGATTAAGAAGGGTCTTGCCTATGTTTGCGAGCTGACTCCCGAGCAGGCCAAGGAAATGCGCGGAGATTTGAATACCCCCGCTACTTCTCCCTACCGTGATCGTCCCATTGAGGAAAGCCTCGACCTCTTCGCCCGGATGCGCGCCGGCGAGTTTGAAGATAACCGCTACACCCTCCGCGCCAGGATCGACTTGGCTTCTGGCAACTTCAATATGCGTGACCCGGTAATTTACCGAATTCGTCATATGCACCATCACCGCCAGGGTGATAAGTGGTGCATCTATCCTATGTATGACTTTGCTCACCCCATTCAGGACGCATTGGAGGGTATCACTCACTCCCTGTGTTCTCTTGAGTTTGAGAATCACCGTCCCCTGTACAACTGGGTTGTTGAGAATGTTTCCGTGCCTCACCATCCTCGGCAGATCGAATTTGCCCGGTTGGGTATTGACCACACTGTACTGTCCAAGCGCAAGCTCCGTCAGCTGGTGGAGGAAGGCCGGGTTTCCGATTGGGATGACCCCCGTATGCCCACTCTGTGCGGTCTACGCCGCAGAGGTTATACACCTGCATCTATCCGCAATTTCTGTGACCGTGTTGGTGTTGCCAAATCTCCCAACACCATCGAGTACGCATTCCTGGAGCACTGCCTCCGGGAGGACTTGAACGAGACAGCTCAGCGTGTTATGGCTGTTGTGAAGCCCGTAAAGCTGACCATCACCAACTATCCCGAGGATCAAAGCGAGACTTTTGCTGTTGAGAACAATCCCAATAAGCCTGAGGATGGCACCCGCGAAGTTAGCTTCTCCCGCAACCTGTGGATTGAAGCAGACGACTTCCTGGCTGAGCCCGTTCCTAAGTATAAGCGCCTGTACCCCGAAGGTCCTGAGTGCCGCTTGAAGGGCGCTTATGTAATTAAGTGCACCGGCTGTGTCACCGACGAAAATGGCAATGTGACAGAGGTACTGGCCACCTACGATCCCGATTCCAAGGGCGGTGATCCTGCTGACGGACGGAAGATCAAGGGTGCTACCATCCACTGGGTAGATGCCACTACCTGCTGCGATGCAGAGGTTCGCCAGTACTCCAACCTCTTTGACGATCCCGATCCCGATGCATCCGGCAAGGATTTCCTCTCCTGCCTGAACCCCAACTCTCTGGAGGTACTCACCGGTTGTAAGGTAGAGGCAAGCCTGAAAAATGCCAAGGCTCCCGCATCCTATCAGTTTATGCGTTTGGGCTACTTCTGCCCTGACTCCAAGGATTCCGCTCCCGGACATTTGGTATTCAACCGCTCCGTGAGTCTGAAGGATAGCTTCAAGCCTGCAAAATAAGTCAAAGCCTCCGGCCGGTGGTTAACTTTGTCAACCAACTAAAAAAGATGGCTCGCTGTTTAGCGAGCCATCTTTTTAATGATTAAATTTCTTGTCTGCCTTCCAAGGCCCGGGAAAGGGTCACCTCATCGGCATATTCCAACTGGCTGCCCACAGGTACACCATAGGCAAGGCGGGTCACTTTGATCTCCATTGGCCGCAAAAGCCGGGAGATGTACATAGCCGTAGCCTCTCCTTCTGTATCCGGATTGGTAGCCATAATCACTTCCGACACACCGCCCGCTGCCACACGCTGCAACAGTTCCTTTACGCGGATATCATCCTGGGTGATATGGTTCAGCGGAGAAATCACACCGTGGAGCACATGATACACACCGTTAAACTCACGGCTGCGCTCCATTGCGATCACATCCTTGGGCTCTGCCACCACACAGATAAGTCCTCTGTTGCGGGTAGGATCGTCACAAATAGGACAAACCTCCCGGTCTGTTAAATTTTGGCACACAGGGCAGGTATGGACTGTACGCTTGGCCTCCAGGATCGCATCAGCAAAGCTTTGGGCTTCCTCCTGGGGAAGTCCCAACACATAGAATGCAAGCCTTTGGGCGGTTTTGCCGCCAATGCCGGGAAGCCTTGCAAATTGGTCCGCCAAATCCTGGAGCGCTGCAGGAAAATACTGCATAGCCCCTCCTTAGAACAGGCCGCCCAGATTCAGACCGCCGGTGATTCTGGACATATTGTTGGCAGAATCCTCATCTGCTGCGCGCATTGCCTCATTCACAGCGGCAATGACCATATCCTGCAGCATCTCCACATCATCGGGGTCCACTGCTTCGGGATTGATCTCCAATGCTACGACCTCGTGCTTGCCGTTCACTGTCGCCTTCACCATACCGCCGCCAGCAGCTGCGGTAAAGGTCTTGTTCTCCATCTCTTCCTGCATACGCAGCATCTCCTGCTGCATTTTCTGTGCCTGCTTGATCATAGCGGCCTGGTTCATACCGCCGCCACCGGGCATGCCCCGGAATCCACCTTTTGCCATCGTAAATTCTCCTTAATCCTTCTTGATATTGATTATGTCAGAATGATCTCTGCCAAATTGCAGAAGCTGCTCCATCTGATCGTTCTTCACATTCATCGTTTCCTTGTCTGCAGCGATCACCCGAATAGGTCTGCCCAACATAGCTGTTGCCTTACGACTTGCCAGTTCCAGCACTTCACGCTTGTCCACAACTGCCTTGGCAAAGGAATTGGTACACATCAGTACCAGGGTATCTCCTTGCAGAACACCTTTCACAGGGCCGTTGAGAGAGGCCGGGAAGAATCCAACCTCCGGGGGTGAAAGCTCACTGCGCAGCTGGTCGCAAAGCTCAGACCAAACATTTATCTCCAATTCATCGCCTTCAGCTACCGCAACATCTGCTGCCACAGGCTGGGGTTTGGGTGCTTCAGCTTTTTCCTGTGTCGATACCGGGGTCGGCTGTGCAGGTATTGCATTTACAGTGATACTGCCGGTCTTGATTTGCTCTTCCAAGCGGGAGATACGTACATTTAGGCTTTGCGCATCCATTTGCAGTTCCGGCTGGCACAGACTCACAATACAAAGCTCTGCGTCTAAACGACGGCTGGCGCTGCGGATAAAGCCCGCAGCGGTCTTTTGGATCAACTCCAGCATCCGGGTCAGTTCAGCGGAAGTAAAACGCCCTGCAAGGCTGCGGACCTCTTCGTCAGAAGCCACACCGGAGAGCATAGTGACAGCCTCACGGGGCGCAGTCTGCATCACCATAAAATCACGGGTTAGACAAGCAAGTTCGTCTAACAGCGCGCCCATATCCTTGCCCTCAGCATAATAGCGGTTCAGCAGTGTCAGAGCTTCACCGGCATTTTTATCTGCAATGCAATCCATCAGCTTGCCGCAGTCCTGAATACCGGCAATGCCCAAGCAGGCATAGACCTTTTCAGCGGTCAGATCACCGGTGGTAGCCGACGCGCACTGATCCAGCAAGCTCAAGCCATCACGCATACCACCGTCAGCCAAGCGAGCTAACACACGGGCGGCAGAATCATCCAGTTCAATATTTTCCTGGTACGCAACATACTGCAGCCGTGCTGCAATATCCTCCTGGCTGATACGCCGGAAAGAAAACCGCTGGCAGCGGGAAAGGATGGTTGCAGGAACTTTATGCAATTCTGTAGTAGCCAGTATAAATAGCAAATGCTCCGGGGGTTCTTCGATAATTTTCAGCAGTGCATTAAATGCCGAAATAGAAAGCATATGCACCTCGTCGATGATGTACACACGCATTTTTACCTGGGAAGGTGTATACACCGCGTCATCCCGCAGGTCACGGACATTATCAACACCGTTGTTAGAGGCAGCATCGATTTCCAAAACATCCATGCAGCTGCCGGAGTCAATAGCACGGCAGGAAGGACAGCAATTACAAGGATTGCCGTCCTGGGGATTTTCGCAGTTGACTGCCTTTGCCAAAATTTTGGCGCTGCTGGTTTTACCCGTTCCCCGAGAGCCGGTGAACAGGTAGGCATGACTCAAACGACCGCTCTGCAGCTGGGTCTTCAGTGTCTGCGTCACCGCAAGCTGACCCACCACATCGTCAAAGGTCTGTGGTCTATATTTACGATACAACGCCTGATACATACTAACACATTCCTCTCAAAAAAGACCGGCTCATAACAAGATCGCACACCCGCATTTGAACCTGCTCAATACCCGAAAACCTTGCAGCCAGCTCAGAAACGGCAACCCCGCGGCACACGGAAAGATCCGCTTAATGCTGCTTGGTTCCCCACCTGACATGGTTCACGGGATTCTGTTGCGCGAGACCGCTCCATCAACACCGCTTACAAGGCCCGGACAGTACCGGGACAGGCCCGGGTGCGGGGATTCACCCCTGCTATAGCGGATTGCAGGTACAGGGCACCGCTAACTCCCCGATTAGTGCGACCTTGTTATAAGCCGGTCGCCATAACAAGGGTATTCGATTGCTTAGTTCAGCTTGGACTCAATAAACGCAGCCAACTCGCCGAAAGTGGAGATCTTCTGATCCTCCATCTCCAACTCAACACCCATCTCGGATTCCAGGTCCATGATCATTTCCACAACATCCAAAGAGTCGATACCCAAGCTCTCAAAGGTGCTCTCGGGTGTGATCTCCTCAGGGTTCAGTTCCAATTGCTTGGAAGCATAAGAAACAAGCTTTTCGTACATAGTCTTTTTCCTCCATAAAGGTCTTACTTTATACTGGTATATTTTATTACATATAGGGGTGTTTGTCAATCACCGTTTTTCAGGCTGATGCCTGCTGTATAGGCGGTTGCCCAGGCTATTTGCAGGTTAAATCCACCTGTGTAAGCATCGCAATCAATGATCTCACCGGCAAAATATAGGCCGGGAATCAGCTTGGATTCCATAGTCTTGGGATTGATCTCCGAAACCTTGATACCACCGGAGGTGATGATAGCCTCCGCAACCGGGCGTTTGCCGACAATTTCTACGGAAAAGCCTTTCAAAAGCTCCACCAAGGCTCTGCGCTGCTGCTTGGTGAAGGAATTTGCCTCCAAACAAGCCGGTACTGACAGTATATCCAGTACCACAGGAATCATAGAACGGGGAAGCAAATCCGTTAAGGCATTTTCCATTGCACGGTTCTTATAAACCTCTAAATCCCGGAGAATTCGGTCATTGAGCTTATTCTCATCCAGGGCAGGCTTCAAGTCGATGACGAGCCGATATCCCTCCCCTTTCATATGGGCGCTGGCGCTGAGGGCCGTAGGTCCGGACACACCGAAATGGGTAAAGAGAAGTTCTCCAAAATCCTTATACAAGGTCTTGCCCTTGGCGTCCAGCAACTTCACAGCCACATTTCGCAAGGAAAGGCCCTGCATCCGCTGGCAGATGTTTCCGGCGGTTTCCAGCGGCACCAGGGAGCCCTCAGGGGCAATCACAGTATGTCCCAAGGCTTTTGCCATAGCATAACCATCGCCGGTGGAGCCGGTAGTAGGATAGGACACACCGCCGGTTGCCAAAACAACAGCCGAGGCAGAAAATATACCCGCCGTGGTCTTCACACTGGTAACATTACCATTTTCGGTAAGGATTTCCTGGGCCCGGGCTGTTTGCACCTTTACATTCAACCTGTGCATCACGTTACGCAGGCATTCCAGTATAGAAGCTGACTTATCGCTCTCCGGAAACACTCTGTTTCCACGCTCTGTTTTGAGAGGACATCCGTGGCCTTCAAAGAAAGCCATCACTGATGACGGCGGACAGTTCTCCATCGCGCTGTACAGAAAACGTCCATTTCTAGTCACATTCTGCAGAATTTCCTGAGCAGCACAATCGTTGGTCACATTGCACCGGCCCTTACCGGTGATCAGCAGCTTCTTGCCCAGGCGGTCATTTGCCTCTAAAAGCAATACCCGCAACCCCTGTTCTGCCGCTGTTATGGCAGAAAACATACCGGCAGGGCCGCCGCCAATGACGATCACATCATAGCTCACGGCAGCTTCACCTGCTTTTCATAGATATGATATTCTTCCCACACCCGCTCCAAGGTATCAAAATTCTTTTCCAGAACCGGCTCACGCTTTGTGCTTAAAGCAACCAACAATGCATTTACCACACTGAGTGGTGCTACCAAAGAGTCCGCAAAGGAAACCATATCACTCTTGGCAACCAGCACATAATCTCCGCACTGGGCAAGGGGTGATGCGTAGCTATTGGTGATGGCAACAACCTTAGCGCCTACGCTTTGGCAGTACCGGGCACCCTTGATGGTGGCCGTGGAATAGCGGGGAAAACTGAATGCCAGCACCACATCTCCGGCTTCTACATTCACAAGCTGCTCAAACATCTCACCGCCGCCGGAGGTGGTAATCACCCGGACATTGGGGAACATATAGTTGAGATAATACCCGGCAAAATTTGCCAAGGCAGCGGCAGAACGCACACCCAATAAATAGATATGCTTTGCGTTCAGAATAGCATCCACCACAGCCGCAAAATCCTCACGGTTGATGGTTTCTGCAGTTTGGTGCAGCTTTTCCGCATCAGCTTGGAGAACACTCGTCACCACATCCTGGCTGCCCATACGGTCATTGGCAATCTCCAATCGCTGCGCAGAGGTCAGACGGTTGAGCACCATCTCCTGCATTGCCTTCTGCATGCTGGGATAGCCGTTATAGCCCAATTCCACAGCAAAACGAACCACCGTGGATTCAGAAATTCCCACAATACTGCCCAACTTACTGGCAGTCATAAAAGCAGCCTTATCATAGTATTCGGTTATGTAAGCTGCAATCCTCTTTTGTCCTTTTGAGAAGGTCGGCATTTTCTCTTGCATCAGAGAAATAATATCTTCGTTCATAATCGCCTCCGACAACACAGAAATTGGTCACATTGTAGCACATTCCTTCACAATTTGCAAGATACCGCAAGAAAAATTGCAAATTTATCTTTTCAGCATCTGCACTTCCCTGTCAGTCAGTTGCCGCCACTTACCCAAAGGTAAGTTGCCCAGCTGCAGTTCTCCCTCTGAAATACGCACTAAGCGAATCACATTCATACCGGCTGCATCGCACATGCGGCGAACCTGGCGGTTTCTGCCTTCGTGGATTACCACTTCTATCTTCGCCCGCCCTTTTTCGTCCGCTTCAATCAGCTTTACTGAGGGCTTAGCTATGGTGTAGCCGTCCAAGGTGATGGGCTTACCCAACTGTTCAAGGCCGGCTTTAGAATACCCTTCCACTGTTACAAGATAGGTTTTGTCCACATTATGCTTAGGGTGCATCAGTCGGTTGGCAAAATCACCGTCATTGGTAAGTAGTAACAGGCCTTCGGAGTCCATATCCAAACGGCCCACCGGATAAACCCGCTGTCCACAATCTTTCACCAGTTCCGCCACATTTTTGCGGCCTTTCTCATCGGAAAGTGTGGTGACAAATCCTCTGGGCTTATGGAGCATAATGTACGTGTATTCACCGCCGGACGGGAGCGGTTTCCCGTCCAGCAAGATAATATCCATATCCGGGTCAGCGCTTTCGCCCAGCAGGCAAACTCTGCCATTGCAGGTCACACGGCCGGCAGTAATCATTTCCTCTGCCTTGCGGCGAGATGTCACGCCCCGGGATGCAATGATTTTCTGTATTCTCTCTGTCACTGTTTGCCTCCTTTCAAAAGCTTTTCCCACAGGGAGGGTTTCTTGATTTCTTCTATTTCCACGGTTTCCCCATAAATAAGGGGTACTTTTCCAAACGGTTTTCCATTCAGACACAGATAGGCAAAACCAGCTTTCTGCCCACTCACCGCCGGAGCATAAACAAATCCGGGTTTGGACAGCACCAATTCGGGTTGCTCGTCCGCTGTCAGCGCATAAGAAAAGTCCTCTGCTGCCAGTAGCTGCACTTTTTCCCTTTCACCGGATATAACTTGAACAGTTCCCAAGCAATCACCGGCTGTTACCAACTGTCGGACTGCAAAATCTGCAAATCCATTATCCATCAGTTGCTTATGATCCTGCCAATCATTGCGGTCATTCATTGTTACCGCAATCAATCTGCGCCCCTGTCGGCTGCAACTGGACACAAGGATTCTGCCGGCCGCCTTGGTAAAGCCGGTTTTTACTCCCTCTGCGCCCTCCAGGCGCCATAGGAGTTTATTGTGGTTTGTGAGCGTTCGGTTAGCAGCCTTCACAGTTTTTGTGGAAACTGTTTGGGCAAAAACAGGATTTTCCATTGCATAAGCAGCCAGTTTTGCCATATCCCGAGCTGTGGAATAATGTCCGGGTGCATCCAGGCCGTTAGGGTTGACGAAATGAGTATCGTGCATACCTAACCGATGAGCCTTGTCATTCATAAGCTGCGCAAAGCCCTCAACTGTACCACCGCAGTAGATAGCAAGAGCCACAGCCGCATCATTGCCGCTGTGGAGCATCAGTCCGTACAAAAGCTCCTGCACAGTCATAATCTCCCCGGCTTTCAGGTACATAGATGACCCCTCAATTCCCACCGCTTCCTGGGGGATACGAACCCGGTCAAGGACATTGGTTTGTTCACAGACCACCAAAGCCGTCATAATCTTTGTGGTACTGGCAATCAGGCTCTGCTTATCCGCCTGTTTTTCGTAAAGTACCCGTCCGGTTTGTGCATCCAGCAGAATTGCGCTTTCCGCTGAAACCGCCTTACAAGGAAAAACCAGGGCAGCAGCTAAGATCGCAGCTGCCGTCCCGGCAAGTAGTCGTTTCATTTGAATCACCCGGGGATATTGTCCCCGGGTAGATTACAATTATTCTGCTTTTTTCTCGGTTTTGGACTCGATAAAGCTGGCAATTTTGTCCAGTGTATCGGGAACCATTTCCACAACACGGTCAACAGTCGTATTGGCAGGAACGGGCACAGGCACCATCCGGGTTGCGCCGTCCTTGATAATTAAAAAGGCGACGGGAGTGACCTTTGCACCGGCGCCAACGCCGCCACCAAAGGGATTCTCCTGGTTATTGGGGTGCTTGGACACATAATCAGAACCGCCACCGCCAAGACCAACACTAATATTGGAAATGGGGATAATGGTTACACCGTCTACCACGATGGGCTGACCCACCACAGAATTGGCATCCAGCATCTCGCGGATCTTAGAAATGGTGCTTTCCAGCATATTGGGAAGATTTTTACTCATAATTCGGCACCGCCTTTTCGTAATTTTTTAAGCTTAAGAATATCTTTTATGATTTTCATACCATGACGAACTCCAAGGCTGAATGCCCGGGCAACCGTCAAGGTTGCATCCACCTTTGCATACACTTTCGTGGATTCTGCGAGAAAATCACATTCAACTTCTATGTTCTTTTTGCGGATCAACAAGAATCGCTCCAACTGGGGCATCAGGCTACCCAAAGCCGCCCAGGCTCGTCCGTAATTGACCGCTAGGTTACAGGGGTCATCTCCTGCAAGGATCACCTTTAATTCTAAATCCTTTACCCGCACCTTACGGCGAAGCTGTTCCAAAAAATCCAGGACAGTTCGGACAATGGGAAAGAAATCACTAAGACTTCCTCCCTTTTTGGCATTATTATTGCCATCTTTTTTAGGTTGAGTGGTTGTTTTGTTTTTCTTTGCCTTAGGTTTTGCAGGGTACAACCGGAACTTTAGTGGTCCGATCAGCACCCAAACACCGGCTGTTGTCTCCCGGTACACACCGCGAATGCCAATGGGTAAAACCGCTATACCCACAAGCACCGCAAGGGCAATGAGCCAACCCATACTCAGACCCCCTCCAAAGCGATCTGATCGGGATCGGGCTTCTCCTCGGGAATAATGGGTTCACCCAAGCTTACCTTGTCAATGGGCGGCAGCTCCTCCAGAGAACTAAGGCCAAAAGTACGCAGGAAGTTGGGAGTTGTGCGGTACTGAATAGGTCTGCCCGGTACATTCAATCGACCGGCTTCCTCAATCAGTTTCTTATTCAGCAGTGCGCCCACAGAATAGCTGCTGTCCACACCTCTGAGCTGCTCCACCATGGCCTTGGTTGCAGGCTGGTAGTACGCAATGATAGTTAAGGTTTCCAACTGGGAAGAAGACAGCCGGGGCGGCTTGCGGGTTTCCAGGGCTCTGGTAATATAATCTGCCATCTCAGCAGAGGACACCATTTGATAACCATCCTCCAGCCGCAGAATACGAATACCCCGGCGATTAAAGGCAAGCTCATCGGCCAGCGCATTGGTGGCCTCTATAATATCCTTCTTATCAGCTTCCAAAACACCCACAAGCTGGGCGATCTCCACCCGTTCACCTGCTGCAAACAAGATGGCTTCAATGGCCCGCTGTAATTCAATTTGTTCCATTTTCGTCATCTCCTTGTACGGTAATGTCTGCGTCATTTATCAGACGCACGGTGGGATTCTCTCCGGAATTGTCATCCTCAAGGGTCACAGAATTGGTCTTGCACAAGTCCAGCACCGCCAAAAATGTTGCCACGATCTCAGAACGGCTGCGGCTGCCCTTAAACAGATTCTTTAGCTTTTCAACACCCCGAAGAACCAAATTGCGAACCAGTTCCTTGGCCTTCTTACCCACAGGATAGGGTTCTTTACCCACAATGCCCTTAAAGTTCATGGTAGGAGGCGGCAGGCGGCGCTGATTCCGCTCGGAGATTTCATCCAATGCCAGGAGCATATCAGAAGGATCATGCTCATAGCGGTAGGTATCGTCCCGACGCAAAGGCTCCGGGGCTTTTGTGAACAGGCATCTGCCCAAATCGTTCATAGGCTCTAAGGCTGAAATGGCAATACGGATCTGATCCATTGCCTCGTGGCGCTGACGCTCAATCAGGGACTGCCGGAGGATGTCCAATTCCGTCTCCGCTTCCATAGCCTCCGCCGCAGACAAAAGCATTTTTGTCTTAATGAGCATCAGGTGGGATGCCATGGTGATGAACTCGCTGGCCAGTTCAATGTCCAACCGCTTCATTTCTTCCAGGTATGCCAGGTACTGCTCCAAAATCGCCGTGATAGACACATCCTGAATCTCTATTTTATTTTTACTCAGCAGCAAAAAGATAACATTCAAAGGACCCTCAAAGTCCTCCATCAGTTCGCTTTTTGTGCGGACAATGCCCTCTAAGTGGTATTTTGGTTCTACCATAGTCGCTCCTTGTGTATAGTTACACATAATATTATGACCATTATAGCAAACTTTCCCACATCGTGCAAGCTTTTGTTAAAAAATAACATTATTCTTGCAAATTTCGACAAAATATGATAAACTTATAACAAGAGGTGATAAAAATGGCTATGAAACCGAATAAATATAAAGTTTTCGAACAATTTATGACCATTGCGCTGTGCGCTGATGCTGTCGCTTTTATTCTGTATATGATTTTTGCCGGTTTGGGCATTATTTGGCTGAAGGTTATTTTGACACTTATGTGCTTTGCTCTGTCCGGTTATATTCTTTGGGTTTTGTACAATTCCAAAGAACTGCTGCGGCAGCGGAGCCTGTGGATGACCGTGGGCGCTGCAGCTATCGCCTTCTGCCTGTTTATGTCCTTAGTACTCAATTTCCCCAGTCCCAACAAATATAAACCGGTAGAAAAAGAAAATTCTGTAACGCAGCAAAAATAAAGAAAAAGCAGTCGAAATACGGCTGCTTTTTTTGCTAAAATTCGAAAAAAACCTTGCAAAATCACATATACCGTGGTATAGTAACTTTAAACTTATTATTTGGAGGCCAACTATGGTCACTTCTGCAAATGCTGCATACCGCTACTTTTATTACTATTACTTTTGGGGCGAGAAAAAGTAATAGCGATTTGTGCTGCATTTTATTTTAGTAAGTCGTATTTTCAGACGCTGCACAGGATCGTATCCGTGCAGCGTTTTTATATTTAGGAGATGTTATTATGATTGCTGTATTGAAACAAGGTACCACTCCCGAACAAACTGAACATCTAATCAAATGGCTTAAGAATATGAGCCTTGATGTGCATATGTCCCAAGGTAAAGAAGTCACAATACTCGGTCTTGTTGGCGATACCAGCCGTGTCGACATCGAGCTTTTGAAGAGTTTGGAGATCGTAGCAACAGTGAAGCGGGTTTCCGAACCCTTTAAGCAGGCTAACCGCAAATTCCACCCTAACGACAGCGTTATCTCCTGCGGCGATGTTAAAATCGGCGGCGGTAATTTTGCCATGATTGCAGGACCTTGCTCTGTGGAAAGCGAAGAACAGATCATCGAGGTTGCGCAGGCTGTAAAGGCAGCCGGTGCAGATATCCTCCGCGGTGGTGCTTTCAAACCCCGCACCTCTCCTTACGCCTTCCAGGGTTTGAAGGATCAAGGCATTAAGCTTCTGTTAGAGGCCAAGAAGGCAACCGGTATGCCCATCATCACCGAAATTATGAATATTCGTACTCTGGAGCTTTTTGAGGATGTGGATATCATTCAGGTTGGCGCCCGTAATATGCAGAACTTTGACCTTCTGCAAGAATTAGGTAAAACAAAGAAACCCATACTTTTGAAGCGCGGTCTTGCCAACACCTTGCAGGAGCTGCTGATGAGCGCAGAGTACATCATGAGCGAGGGTAATGAAAACATTATCCTCTGCGAGCGCGGTATCCGCACCTATGAAACCTATACCCGTAACACACTGGATCTATCCGCTATCCCTGTTTTGCACGAGCTCTCACACCTGCCTGTTGTCATTGACCCAAGCCATGCGACCGGCCGTGCTGCACTGGTACCTCCTATGGCTGTCGCTGCAGCAGCAGCCGGCGCAGACGGCATCATGGTAGAGATCCACAACAATCCTGCCTGCGCTATGTGTGACGGCGCACAATCCTTGACGCCGGAACAGTTTAATGAATTGAACCAAAGAGTGCAAAAAGTCAGAGAGGTAATAAAATGAATGTAGGTATCCTGGGTCTTGGTTTGATTGGCGGTTCTCTTGCGAGAGCTTATTCCAAGGCTGGTCACAGTGTATATGCCTGTGAACAGGACGAAAGTATGCTGACCTTTGCCCAGCTTTCCGGTGCTGCCCAAGGTGTTTTAAACCAAGATACGATTCCCTGCTGTGATTTGGTTTTGCTGGCAATCTATGCTGATGGTTCTGCCAAATGGCTGGAGGACAACGCCCATCTGATTGCCAAAAAATCACTTGTTATTGATTGCTGCGGCATTAAAAAAGCTATTTGCGAACGGTGTTTCCCGGTGGCGGAAGAATACGGTTTCACCTTTATGGGCGGCCACCCTATGGCAGGCTCTCATAACTCCGGTTTTAAGTACAGCCGATCCAATCTGTTCCAGGGTGCACCTATGGTGCTTGTGCCCTCCCGGTTTGACGATCCGGAGCTTTTGCAACGGGCTGTTGATGCGCTGGAACCTTGTAAATTTGGCTCCTTTTCTGTTACCACAGCTGAAGAGCACGACAAAATGATTGCTTTTACATCCCAAATGCCCCATATCGTCAGCAACGCATTTATTAAATCCCCTACTGCACAGAACCACAAAGGTTTTTCTGCAGGTAGTTACAAGGATTTGACTCGTGTTGCATGGCTGAACCCCCAAATGTGGGCCGAACTTTTTATGTCCAACAAAGAAAATCTATTGTTTGAGTTGGAAGCCTATATCAAAAGCCTGGAGGCCTATAAAGACGCCATCATCCAGAATGATGAGGATACGCTGATTGCCCTTCTGGACGAAGGGCGCAGACGCAAGGAAGAGGTGGACGGATGAAAACTATCCATGTTACCGCATCCAAAAGCTACGATGTTTTGATTGGTGCGGGCTTACTGAATGACTTGGGCCAACAACTTTTATCCTTGCTTAATAAAACCTGCAAAATTGCCATTATCAGCGACAGCAATGTTTGGCCTTTATACGGAAAAATCGCAGAATCCGCCTTGACTAACGCTGGGTTTTCTGTGGTAAATTACGTGTTTTCTGCAGGCGAAAGCAGCAAAAATTCCGATACATACATAAATATTCTCAACTTCCTTGCAAAAAATCATCTGACCCGCTCTGATGCGGTGCTTGCTTTGGGCGGCGGTGTTACAGGCGATATGACCGGCTTTGCTGCTGCAACATTTTTGCGTGGCATCCGTTACATTCAAGTCCCCACTACTCTGCTGGCAATGGTTGATTCCTCGGTGGGCGGCAAAACTGCCATTGACCTGCCTGCCGGCAAAAACCTAGTAGGCGCATTTTATCAGCCTAATTTGGTTTTGTGTGACCTGGATACTTTGAAGACACTTCCCAATTCTGTCTTCTGTGACGGCTGCGCCGAAGTGATCAAATACGGTGTTTTATATGATCAGAAATTATTTGACCATCTATCTGCAAACGGCTTAAATTTTAACCGTGAAGCCGTCATTGCCCGCTGCGTGGAACTGAAACGAAATGTTGTTGCCGAAGATGAATTTGATACCGGTGCAAGACAGAAACTGAATTTGGGCCACACCATCGGTCACGGCGTGGAAGCGCAAAGTTGCTTCTCTATTACCCACGGTCAGGCAGTTGCCATTGGAATGGCAATCGTTTTCAAATCAGGCTGTCCGGCAATTTATGCAGAACTGTGTGCCGTACTGGAGAAGTTTAATCTGCCTACAACTACCGTCTTTTCCGCAAAACAGCTGTACACCAGCGCCCTTTCCGACAAAAAACGCGCCGGTGGCACAGTGAATTTGATCATTCCCCGGGAAATAGGATATTGCGAAATCGTTCCCACCCCGGTGGAAAAACTGGAATCCTTTATTGAAGAAGGTCTGTAATATGGACATCACCATACTGCCTGGTACCTTAAGTGGTACTGTCCGGGCAATCCCCTCAAAATCCCAAGCCCACAGGCTGATGATCTGCGCTGCCTTTTCTGACAGCCAGACTATCCTTGAATGCCTGCAAACCAACGCGGATATTGAAGCCACCGCCCGTTGCTTGAATGCCCTTGGTGCAGACATCAAGCGAACCGATAACGGATACGTAGTCAATCCTGTCCAGGATATCCCGCTTAGGGCCGTGTTGGACTGTGGTGAAAGCGGTTCTACACTGCGATTTCTATTGCCAGTAGCCTGTGCTTTGGGAGTGGAAGCTACTTTCCAAATGCAAGGCCGTCTTCCCTATCGGCCACTGTCGCCAATGTGGGAAGAGTTGGAGCGAATGGGTTGCAGTTTGACCCGTCCTACTGAAGCTACAATCCTCACAAGCGGCAAATTGCAGTCCGGTGAATTTTCCCTCAGCGGAAAAGTTTCCAGCCAGTTTATAACAGGACTGCTCTTTGCCACAGCATTACTGGACGGAGCAAGTCAGATCACCATCACCGATGCTTTGGAGTCCAAATCCTACGTAGATATGACACAGCTGGCTCTGAAAATTTTCGGTGTTGATACAGACAACTACTGTGTCAAAGGAAACTTCCCTTTCCGATCTCCCGGAAAACTCACGGTAGAGGGTGATTGGAGCAATGGAGCTTTTTGGCTGGCTGCGCAGGCTCTTGCCAATCCCCTTTCCGTCACCAACCTTGATCCAAATTCTCCCCAAGGTGACAGGGTATCTGCTAAAATTCTTGCAGATTTAGAAGAAAACATTACTATTTCCGCTGCTGACATTCCCGATTTGGTGCCGATTTTAGCTGTAGTTGCCGGTGCAAAAAAGGGAGCGGTCTTTACGGATATCGCCCGTCTGCGGCTAAAAGAATCTGACCGGGTAGCATCTGTATGCAATATGCTGAATGCTTTGGGTGTGAATGCTTTTGCGGATGAAAATACTTTGACAGTACAACCCGGCAAATATCGCAGTTGCACCATAGATGCAGTAAACGACCACCGCATTGCAATGTCTGCTGCCATCGCAGCAACCATTGCAGACGGACCTGTAACCATCTTAGGTGCAGAATGCGTGTCTAAATCCTATCCTGCTTTTTGGCAGGTATACAAAGCGTTAGGAGGCAAATATGAGCAGCACATACGGTGAAAAGCTGAAGCTTTCTATATTTGGACAATCCCATGGTCCCGCCATTGGTATGACCATGGACGGAATCCCCGCAGGTCTTCCTGTTGATTTTGAGGCATTAAACACTTTTATGGCGCGACGGGCACCCGGCCAGGGAAGTTTTGCTACCTCCCGAAAAGAAGCCGACCAGCCGGAATTTCTCTCCGGAGTTGTCGACGGCTTCACCTGTGGTGCGCCGCTTTCTGCCATTATTCGCAACACAAATATCCGCTCCGGGGATTACAGCAACCTGAAAGACTGTCCCCGACCCGGTCATGCAGACTTCCCTGCACAAATGAAATACAAAGGCTATCAAGATGTTGCCGGCGGCGGACATTTCTCCGGTCGTCTTACCGCACCTTTATGTATCGCCGGCGGTCTATGTAAACAGTGGTTGGAACATATGGGCATTCGCATCGGCGCTCACATCAGTTCTGTTGCAGGAATTTCTGATATATCCTTTGATTGGATTTCTCCGGATTTAACCGCTTTGCAAAATGGATTCCCTGTATTGAATGCCACTGCCGGCAAGCAGATGCTTTCAGAGATTGATAAAGCGAAAGCCGAGGGTGATAGCGTAGGCGGTACCATTGAATGCGCCATTACCGGCCTGCCTGCCGGATTGGGTGAACCTATGTTTGGCGGTATGGAAAGCAAGCTTTCGCAAATCATTTACGGCGTTCCTGCTGTGAAAGGGCTGGAATTTGGCTCCGGTTTTGCCGGCAGCGATCTTCGTGGCAGCCAAAATAACGATCCCTACACTGTGACAGATAACAAGATCACAACCATTACTAACAATGCCGGCGGCATTTTGGGTGGCATCACCACCGGCATGCCCCTCATTTTCAAGGTCGCCATCAAACCAACCCCGTCTATCTCCCGGCAGCAGCAATCTGTAAGCCTGGGACGTATGGAGCAGCAGGAACTGTCTGTGCAGGGCCGTCACGACCCTTGTATTGTACCCCGGGCAGTCCCGGTCATCGAGGCTGCAGCAGCTATTGCCATTTTTGATATGTACTTGCTTGACAGCAAGCTTTGGGAGGAATAACAATGGATTTGAAAGATATCAGAACACAAATCGACGCTGTTGATGACAAGCTTGTTCAGCTTTTCGTCAAGCGCATGAATTTATCCGCACAGGTCGCAGATTACAAAAAGGCAAATAATATGCCGATTTATGTACCGGCCCGCGAACGGGAGATCTTGCAGGATGTGGCTGAAAAAGCCGGTCCGGAAATGGCAAATTATACGCGGGTACTTTACTCTATGCTCTTTGAGCTGAGCAGAAGCTATCAAAGCAAGCGAAACTCTGAGATTACTCCCTTATATCAAAATATCACTGCATCTATCGACAAAACTGAGAAACTCTTCCCCCAGGCGCCTATGGTCGCTTGCCAAGGCGTAGAAGGCGCTTATTCTCAAATCGCCTGTGAGAAGATCTTCAAATCACCGATGATTATGTATTTCAAGAACTTTGACGGTGTTTTCAATGCCATTGAACAGGGTCTTTGCCAGTACGGCATTCTGCCCATTGAAAACTCCACTGCCGGTTCTGTGAAGAAGGTCTACGACCTGATGATTCATCATAATTTCTCTATTGTGCGTACCTTCCGCATGAAGGTGGATCATAATCTGATTGCTCTGCCCGGCGCTAAGCTGTCTGATATTAAGGAGATTTATTCCCATGAGCAGGCCATTAGCCAATGCGGTGATTTCCTAAAAACCATGCCTGGTGTGAAAGTAATTCCTGTTGAGAATACCGCCGTTGCTGCCGATACCGTTGCCAAGTCCGAGAGAACGGATATTGCTGCCATTGCCAGCCACGCCTGTGAAGAGCTCTATGGACTCAAAAGTCTGGCTGATTCTGTACAGGACGAGGGAAATAATCGCACCCGGTTTATCTGCATCAGCAAGAATTTGGAGATTTATCCCGGCGCTGATAAGACCAGCATTATGATGATCCTGCCCCATAAGCCCGGCGCACTTTACAAGGTACTTGCTCGTATGTACGTGCTGGGTATCAATGTTTTAAAACTGGAATCCCGCCCCTTGCCCGATAAGGACTTTGAGTTTATGTTCTATTTTGATCTGGAAACCTCCATCTATTCCGAGGAGTTTGTCCAGCTGATGTGCGAATTGGACGATCTTTGCGAAGAATTTAAGTATCTTGGAAGCTATACCGAGGTGGTATAAATGAAATGCGGATTACTGGGCAGAACCCTTGGCCACAGCTATTCCCCTCAAATTCACAGTTATTTGGGGGATTACCCCTATACCCTCTTTGAGAAAGAACCGGAGGATGTGGGAAGTTTCCTGCAAAACTGTGACTTTACGGCAATCAATGTAACAATCCCATACAAGAAGGATGTTATGCCTTACTGCGCCGAGCTGACAGATTGCGCTAACAAAATGTGTGCTGTAAACACCATCATTCGCCGCAAAGATGGCTCCTTGATCGGACATAATACCGATTACTTCGGTCTGCATTACACCTTTGACCGCATGGGTCTTTCTCTGAATGGAAAGAAAGTGTTGGTGCTGGGCAGTGGTGGTGCATCTGTCACAACAGTGATCGTCTTAAAGGAGCTGGGCGCAAATGTAGTAATTATCTCCCGCACCGGTGAGAACAATTATACCAATTTGCATCTGCACAAAGACGCTACAGCCATTGTAAACACCACTCCGGTGGGTATGTACCCCAATGCAGGTATTTCCCCTGTGGACTTGGATATGTTCCCAAACTTAGAGGGTGTGCTGGATATTATCTACAACCCATCCAGAACAAAGCTTTTACTGGACGCAGCCGCAAGGAATATTCCCTGTGAAAACGGACTGTGGATGCTGGTTGCCCAGGCAAAAGAAGCTGCCGAATGGTTTACAGGCACAAAAATCAGCGATGATATCATTCCTGAAATCTATGACAAAATGTGTAATCGAATGGAGAACATCGTGCTGGTCGGAATGCCCGGTTGCGGTAAATCCACCATTGGCAAGCTACTTGCCCAAGAACTGAACCGGGAATTTGTAGATGCTGACGCAGAGATTGTAAAAGAAGCAGGAATGTCGATTCCGGAAATCTTTGAGAAGTATGGCGAAGAAGGATTCCGCAAAATCGAAACCCAGGTCCTTACCAAATTGGGCCAGAGATCGTGTCTTGTAATTGCCACCGGTGGCGGCTGTGTCACAAGAGCAGAAAACTATCCCCTTTTACATCAAAACGGCGCGATTTATTGGATCAAGCGGGATATCACTTCCCTGCCCACTGATGGAAGACCCCTTTCTCAGTCCGGAAAACTTGAGCAAATGTATAAGGTCCGCAAACCTTTATATGAACATTTCGCAGACTGTGCTGTATCTAACGACACAAGCCCAGATGATGCGGTTGCAAAGATCTTGAAAGGACGTAATAACAAATGAAAATCTTAGTATTGAACGGCCCTAATATCAATATGCTTGGTATTCGGGAACCCGGTATTTACGGTAAGCAAACTTTTGCTGATCTTTTGGATTTGATCAATAAGACCGCTGAGGAAACCGGCATTGTCATTGAGCAGTATCAGTCTAATCACGAAGGGGATCTTGTAGACAAGATCCAGGCTACTTACGAGAATTACGATGGTATCGTTATCAATCCGGCAGCCTATACCCACACCTCCGTTGCCATCTTGGATGCGCTAAAATCCGTATCTATTCCCGCTGTGGAAGTACACATCTCCGACGTAGATTCCCGGGAATCGTTCCGTCAGATTTCTTATGCGGGCATGTACTGCGAAAAGACAATCAAAGGACAGGGTCTTGACGGCTACCGTCAAGCAATCGCTTATCTTGTTGAAAAATACGGCAACTGAAAAACACCCATCGGTTGATACCGATGGGTGTTTTTATAGACAGATACGTAACGTATTACTGTATTGGGTCACAGTTCCGTCAAGATAGGTAGCAAAATCAGAGATGACCTCAAATCCGCATTTTTTATGTAACAAAAGGGATGCTCTGTTGCGTTTTTCAACGTGAGAGTAAACATACTTATAATCCGCAGCTCGCAAATGATCCAAAAAATGCA
This sequence comes from Oscillospiraceae bacterium, assembly GCA_017561205.1. GTDB lineage: Bacteria > Bacillota > Clostridia > Oscillospirales > Oscillospiraceae > Faecousia. Next base: position 47,638 of record JAFZDL010000025.1, read on the forward strand.
TCAAAAGGTTGTATGCATATCCCTTTCTCCGTTCATTAGGCGCTGTTTCCAGGGAATGTAATAACACTCCATCTTGGCAACGCTCCAATCGCACCGCTGCTTTGTACTTAGAAGCCTCTACCCATATGGCATAAACCGCATCCTTCTGACAAAAGAAATCTTCACGAAGGTAGGATAAGAAATCCAATTCATCCCAATTATGTTCCTTATATATAGCAAGCAACTGCTCTGAATCAAGCTCCGTCATCGTGTAGATTAGTTTCAGCATATTAAATTGTTTCACCGATAATGGATTTGGTTGCAAAGGCATTCAAGGACATATCAGCCACATTGCCGGCTAAATACTCATAATATCCCTGTGCGCCAATCATAGCAGCGTTGTCGCCGCACAAGGAAAGAGGAGGTAAATATACCTCAGCGCCCAATTTCTCAGCCGCATAAAGAATATCTCTTCGAATGCGGGAATTGGCGGCTACACCACCGGCAACGGCTAATTTCTTGTAGCCGGTTTGCTCCAGAGCCATTACAACACGAGGCACCAAAGTGTCGGAAACTGCGCTACAGAAGGATGCGCATAAGCTGTTTATATCCAGCTCCTCTCCAACCTGCTCATTATGGTGAATGAGATTCAGCGCAGCGGTTTTCAGGCCTGAAAAACTCATATCATAGGGATTTACACCGGGCTTGGAGCGGGGCAAGGTATATTTTGTATCGTCACCGGTGGAAGCCGCTTTATCCAATGCTGCGCCACCGGGGTACGGCATGCCCAATACGCGACCCACCTTGTCAAAGCACTCACCTGCTGCATCGTCCAAAGTAGTTCCTAGGATTTCCATTTTTGTATAGTCTTGCACATCCACAATCATCGTATGACCACCGGAAACAACCAAACACAAAAAAGGAGGTTTCAGTTCCGGATAAGCAATATAGTTCGCGGCAATATGACCACGGATATGATGAACAGGAATCAGGGGCTTATTCAGCGCCATAGCTGCCGCCTTGGCAAAGTTGACGCCCACCAAAACTGCCCCGATCAAACCGGGCGCATAGGTTACAGCAATAGCGTCAATATCCTGCCTGGAAAGACCTGTTTTTGCAAGGGCTTGATCCGCCAGGCCATAGATTGCCTCAATGTGCATCCGGGATGCAATCTCCGGCACAACACCGCCATAGATACGGTGCAGGTCTACCTGAGATGCTATACAGTCTGTTAAAACCTTACGACCATCCTGAACGATGGCAACAGCGGTTTCATCACAGGAAGATTCAACTGCCAGGATATTCACTTAAATCAGCTCCTTTCTCAAAATCAGCGCATCCTCACGAGGATTATGATAATACTTCGGACGACACCCAACCAGTTCAAAGCCCAGACTCTTATATAGCGCAATGGCGGGCGCATTGGAAACACGAACCTCAAGCAGCAAAGCAATCACCTTGTTTTCTCGCAAATACTCAACAAGAGCTTCTACCAAAGCCTGTCCAATGCCCTGTCGCCGATAATCCGGCGATACAGCAAGGTTCATCATATCCGATGCATCCAGTACTGTCTGAGAACCCACATAGCCAGCAACCACACCGTCTACTTCAGCAACCAACCAATAGGATAAGGGATTCGCAACCTCAGACGCGATGCTGTTTTCACTCCAGGGATCGGAAAAACACAGTCTTTCCAACTCTGCAATTGCAGAAACATCCCCTAAATTCATTTTTCTGATAATCATTTACTTTGCCTCATACCAGCTCTTTCCCCACTTTGCCTCCGCCAGCAAGGGTACTTGCAGCTGTGCTACCTGTTCCATCTCATGGCTTATGCATTCAGCCACCTGCGGGGCAATTCCTTCGGGGCATTCCACGATCAGTTCATCGTGAACCTGCAGAAGAAGTTTTGCATCGGGGAACTTTTCAGAAAGGGCTTGATCAACCTTGATCATTGCCAGTTTAATCAGATCCGCAGCAGTGCCCTGGATAGGTGTGTTCAAAGCAATTCGCTCACCGCTTTGGCGAATATTAAAATTAGTGCTCTTCAGTTCTGTGATCTCTCTGCGACGGCCATAAAGAGTTTGGGTAAAACCAGTGCTTGTAGCATCTGCTACTACTTGCTTCATATAAGCCTTTACACCGGGGTAATTAGCAAGATAGCTCTCAATATAGGCCTTAGCCTCATAACGGCTGACACCAATATCCTCCGCCAAAGAGAACTCAGAAATGCCATACACAATGCCAAAATTAACTGCCTTTGCGTGTCGGCGCTGCAGCGGTGTGACCTGCTCTGCAGGTACAGCAAACACCTGAGATGCCGTAACCGTATGGATATCCATACCACTGCGGAAAGCTTCCTGCATTGTTGTGTCGCCTGCAATATGGGCAAGGACACGCAGTTCGATCTGGCTGTAGTCCGCATCTACCAAAACACAACCAGGTTTAGGAATAAACATTTTCCGGATCTCCGCACCCAAATCAGTCCGCACAGGAATATTCTGCAGATTCGGCTCTGTGGAAGAAAGCCGACCGGTGGCAGTTACCAGATTTTGAAATGTGGTGTGAATCCGACCATCTTCACCAATGGCTTTCATCAAGCCCTCCGCATAGGTGGAGTTCAGCTTGGTAAGCATTCGGTAATCCATAATCGCCGGAATAATGGGGTGCTTACTTTTCAGCTTTTCCAGCACTTCTGCATTGGTGGAATAACCGGTCTTCGTCTTCTTGACCGGCGGCAGACCCAGTTTATCAAAGAGCAGTTCTCCCAACTGCTTGGTGGAATTGATATTAAATGGTCCGTCAGCATATCCAAAGATCAAAGTTTCACAATCCGCAATACGCTGAGAAAGCATTTTACCAAACTGTTCCAGCTGCTCTTTGTCGATAGCTACACCGGCTTTTTCCATCTTATAAAGCACAGGACAAAGGGGTAACTCGATATCGTAATACAAGCTGTCCATTCCCTGCTTCTTCAATTCACCATCCAGCATAGGGTATAAATTCCACAAAGCCTGAGCGCAAGCAGCTGCATCATTATCATCTACATTAACACCCAGATGGTTAATTGCCAGTTTGGACACCGGATACTCTGAAGCAGACGGATTCAGGTCATAAGCTGCCAAGGCTGTGTCAAACGTAAATGCACCGCAACCAACACCCAAATTGTCCAATGCATGCATTGTGGACTTCATATCATGGCAGATGTGGTCGCCCTTAGGCAAGGTAACGCCCATCTGCACTTCCATAGGCGTCAGCACGCAAACACCGTCACTACAGGCAACACCTAAGGTTCCATCGGGTGCCAAATAGACTGCGCACTGGGTTTCCTTATCGGGAAGGCAATCCAGTTGGGGCAATTCTTTTACCTCTGCGGTTACAGGTGTTGCCGAAAGACCGGCATCCCGTAGACCGTATTTATCAATTAACCGCACAAATTCCAATCTTTGGAAAATTGCATACAGTTCCTGCTTGTTGTAAGGCTGTACAATGGCATCCTTCGGTTCAAAATCAATGGGCGCATTGCAACGAATAGTAGCCAAATCATAGGAAAGAACAGCATTATCTTTACTGCTTTCCAGCTTTTCGCGCAGTTTGGGGCGGATGGATTCATCCGTCAAATTCTCATAAACACCATCTAACGAACCGAATTTCAAAAGAAGTTCTGTTGCTGTCTTAGGGCCAACACCGGCAACACCGGGAATATTATCGGAAGAATCACCCATCAGCGCTTTCAAATCAATCAGTTTTTTGGGTTCAAATCCGTACTCCTCCTGGAATCTCTCTACATCGTAGAGGGTTGCAGTGGTTTGTCCCATCTTGCTGATAACCAGCTTTACATGGACATTCTTGTCAATGAGCTGTAGGCTGTCACGGTCACCGGTTACGATCACGCATTCCCATTCATTGTTGCTGCAAATACGACTGACAGTACCGATTACATCATCGGCCTCCCAGCCCTGGCAAGCATAGATGGGGATATTCATTGCGCTCAGAACCTGCTTCATCACAGGCATCTGCTGTGCCAATTCCTCGGGCATAGGATGCCGGGTAGCCTTGTATCCGTCATACATTGTATGGCGAAAGGTGGGGCCGTGAAGATCGAAGGCAACACAGACCGCATCCGGCTGCTCCTCCTTCTCCATCTTCTCCAAAATGTTCAGAAAACCGTAGACAGCATGGGTAAAAAGCCCCTCACGATTGGTAAGGGGCTTAACACCGTAATATGCGCGGTTTATAACACTGTTTCCGTCAAGGATCAGCAGTTTCATACTTTTCTCCATTTTGCGCCTTGGGGCGTATCAATAATTTCAATACCGCGAGCCTTCAGCTCATCACGGATGCGGTCTGCTTCAGCATAGTTTTTTTCTTTCTTTGCCTGGGTACGGGCAGCAACCAACGCATCGATCTCCGGATCAGCCGAGGCAGCAGCATCTTCCGCTTGCTGCTTTTTCAGCTTTTCAGCAGCAGAAATAAGATTCAAGCTCAGTACCTTGTCGAAATCAGCGATAGCTGCCAACTTGGTGGCATCATTGCATTTTGCCTTCAGCACATCATAAACAGCAGTGACAGCAACAGAGGTATTCAAATCACCCTCCAGTGCCTTCACAAAACGCTGCTTCAGCTCAGCAAATGCATCGGCGTCCACTTCACCCTCGTTTTTGAAGGTAGCAATCTTGGCAACCATCTTATTATAGGCAACCACAGCGTTGTCAAGATTTTCCCATGTAAACACCAGGTTCTTGCGGTAGTGGCTCTGAAGGCAGAACAGGCGGTAAGCCATAGGGTCATAGCCCTTTTTCTCCAGCAGGGACACAGTGAGAAAATCACCTTTGGACTTACTCATCTTACCGGATTCATCATTCAGATGCATCACGTGGAACCAGTAATTGCACCACTTGTGTCCCAGGTAGCTTTCAGACTGGGCAATCTCATTGGTATGATGTGGGAAAGCATTATCAATGCCACCGCAATGAATATCCAGATCTTCACCCAGATGCTTCATCGAGATGCAGGAACATTCAATATGCCAACCGGGATAGCCAACACCCCAGGGAGAATCCCATTTCAGCGCTTGATCCTCGAACTTGGACTTTGTAAACCACAGGACGAAGTCATTTTTATTCTTCTTGTTAGTGTCTTCTTCCACACCCTCACGGACGCCGGTGGCCAAATCCTCCTCATCATGATCGTTGAAGACATAGTACTTATCCAGCGTAGAGGTGTCAAAATAAACATTACCGCCAACAAAATATGCCTTGCCATTATCCAGTAGAGTCTGAACCATATGGATATATTCATCAATGCAGTTGGTAGCAGGCTCAACGACATCGGGCCATTTGATATTCAGCTTGTCGCAGTCAGCACGGAAGGCTTCGGTGTAATACCGGGCAATATCCATAACAGACTTATTCTCCCGCTTGGCGCCCTTGAGCATTTTATCCTCACCGGTATCTGCATCAGATGCCAAATGACCCACATCGGTGATGTTCATAACTCGCCGAACGTTATAACCAACATAGCGCAAACTTTTCTCAAGAACATCCTCCATAATATAGGTGCGCAAATTACCAATATGGGCATAGTGGTACACAGTAGGTCCACAGGTGTACATCTTCACCACATCGGGAGAATTGGGCTGAAACAGTTCTTTCTTATGGGACAGGGAATTATAAAGATACATAGTTTTTCCTCCAAATTTAATAAAAAACGCCTCTTATGCCATCAGCACAAGAGGCGGGTCAAACAACTCGCGGTTCCACTCTTATTTATCACTCAAAACATATTCGCTCCCGGACGCACTTTCCTGCCACCGACACCACCCGGGCTTACAGCCGACGACCCAGGCTCTCTGTAGGATTGGAAGCAGTACTCTTTCCGTTCACAGCGATATTTAGTTGTAGATATTTTAACATTAAATTATCGGTTTTGTCAAGAATATCATTGCCCAAAGTCGGGAATTATGGTATAGTATAGTTAAATTATATCCAGTGGAGGGAATAATATGAAAAAACAGATTGCAATTATTCTCGCACTTTCCGTTGCCATCACCTTGGCCGGCTGTGCAAAGACTCCAACAAACACCCCTACCCCCACCGAAACAGTCGCAGCCACCCATGCGTCGACTGCCACAACAGCCCCTACCGCTCCTACAGGTCCTGCAGAAACTATGATCGCTGTGGATGTGGGTGTTACTACCCAAGATACAACCGCCGAGGACGGAACTGTTCTGTTCCAGCGAACCAATCAGAAAATGCATTTAATCTTGAACAATGCCGAAGTTGCAGATAAAATCACAAAGGATTTCCTCAATCGGTTAGACATTGAGCAGGATGCTACCACTATTGAAGCAACAGCAAAAGCTGCTTATAACGGCAACGCAAACTGGATGCCTTATTTCTATGGCCTCACTTATAATCCCCAAAGAATCGATCAAAAGGTTTTAAGTTTTTACGGAGATAAGGTCAAATTCACGGGCACTGCCCACCCTGAGCGATCTCGTAAGGGCGCCAACTATGATCTCGCTACCGGTGATGTATTGACCCTCGCCAGTATTATGACCGCAGAAGCATCTACCGATGATTTCTGCAAGCTGGTTTTAGAGGCCCTTGCTGAGCGTGCCGAGGGTGATTTCCTGCGGGAAGGTTATTCTGAGGATGTAAAACGGCGCTTTACTTCTGATCCAACCCAGGATGAGAACTGGTATTTCACCACCGCCGGTCTGTGCTTCTACTTTGACCCCTATGAAATTGCACCCTACACCTCCGGTGTGATCACCGCCGAGATCCCCTATGAAAAGCTTAACGGTTTAGTGCATACTGACTACCTTCCTGCTGCCCGCGCTACTGCAACCGGCGAGGTTACCATCTCTGCCTTCACCTCTGATTTGGCTGAAAACTTCAATCACACCGCCGAACTGGTAATGGATCCCGAAGGCAAGATGTACTTGGTGCACACGGAGGGCACTGTGCAGGATATCCGCATCACCTTTACAGATGACACGGGCAGCTATACTGTCTTTGCCGCCAACAGTTTGTCTGACGGAGAAGCTATTATGGTACAGGCGCAGGATGCCAGGAACCTGGAATTGAGCTACCTGTCTAACGGCAGAACTGTAAAAGAACAAATTATAAAACGAGTTAGCGACCCCTTAGCACCCCCGGAAGGTTAACCACCTTCCGGTTTTTTTAGAAATTGCTATTTTTTGCATTGTGTGTTACAATCGAGAAAAATACAAAGGGAGCCGTTATGAAAGAAGTCATTACCTATGTAACTGAAAACAAAACACTCCGCAAGCTGACTTTGAGCAAATGCACAGACAACAGCATCCTGCGTGCCACTGGTCGGCTGATTGAAATCAAGGGTGTCCCCTATCTTGCTTTGGAAACATTTTATGCCGATGGCAAAGTACAGCAAAAGAACATCCCCGTTAACGAAGTTACCAATACAATTTCACAATGTATTCCTGAACAGTACAAGCAGCTGAATATCTCCACAACAAATGGTGACTGCGAAGTCAAAGCTTCCAAAAAGGGAAAAATCACTGTCATTGACCGAATCAAGAAGGACAATGTTGTTTCCGTCGATTTGACTCACAATCGGCAAAAGCAGTATATAATTCCTGCCGATACCCCTGTGGATTTTTTAATTGCATTAGGTGTACAAGATCCGGCTGGTTTTATCTACGATAAAAAGCGGGCAAAATTTCGGCAGATCAACCGTTTTTTGGAAATTGTTGCTGATGTGGAAAGCAACATCCTAACTGATAATGAATTGTATATTCTTGATCTATGCTGTGGCAAAAGCTACTTAAGTTTTGCTGTATATTACTATTTTACAGTTGTTCGCGGTTGCAAGGTCACAATGGATTGTGTGGACCTTAAAAAGGATGTAATCGAATACTGTGCATCCGTTGCTGAAAAATTGCACTATGACGGTCTGCACTTTATTGCTGGTGACATCCGGGACTTCCCTGTTCGTCGCACACCGGATCTAACTGTATCCCTCCATGCCTGTGATATAGCAACTGATATTGTCCTGGCAAAAGGTATGGACTCCGGTTCCCGGGTGATTCTGTCCACCCCTTGCTGTCATCACGAAATGATGCACCAATTAAAGCCAACCGGAGCTTTTACAGACTTTCTGTTGGAACACTCTATTCTCAAACAGAAGCTGGCTGATGCCGCTACGGACGCACTGCGGTGCAAAGTTTTGGAGATCAACGGTTATGATGTCACAGCCTTGGAACTGATCGACCCAGAGGAAACACCCAAAAATGTACTGATCCGCGGTATTAAACGCAATAACGCGAGCACTGCTAAAATCGCCAAATTAAAAGCAGAATACAAGGAAATCTGCGACATCTTAGGAATCCATCCCTATCTCCGAGACAAGTATTTGAAATAACAAAAAAGCCACGCAGTGTGGATCTTTATAATAAGCGCTTAATTTCCTCAAAAGTACCATACAACATTTCGTTATAACTGCAAATACTATCTTATTGGGAAAAGGAGGAAATACTATGTGCACAGCTATCACATTTCGTACTAAGGATCACTATTTTGGGAGAAATTTGGATTTCGAACACGGGTTTGGCGAGGCCATTGTAATCACCCCCAGGAATTACCCATTTACTTTTCGAAAATCCGCGCCGATGGAAAGCCACTATGCGATTATCGGAATGGCCCTTGTAGCAAAGGGGTATCCACTCTATTTTGACGGTACAAACGAAAAAGGACTTAGTATGGCAGGGCTATATTTCCCGGGGAATGCCGTATATCAGCCGGAAAAGCGCGGTATGGATAATATTACACCTTTTGAGTTTATACCTTGGATCCTGGGAGACTGTAAAAACATCTCACAGGCGAAAGAAAAATTACGCAATTTAAACTTGGTTGATATTGCTTACAGCGAACAATATCCCTTGTCACCCTTGCATTGGATCATTGCTGACCGTGATGCTTGTCTGGTAGCAGAACCGATGGAAGACGGCGTTCAAGTTTTTGAAAACCCTGTGGGTGTACTAACCAACAACCCTCCCTTTGATTTTCACTTGCACAATCTGACCGGATATCTGAATCTCACCCGTGAAGAGCCAATAAGTCGCTTTGCTCCAAACTATAAATTGACGCCACACAGTCGCGGCATGGGTGCTATTGGCCTGCCGGGCGATCTATCATCCCCTTCCCGTTTTGTCAGGGCTTCATTTGTCAAGCTGAACTCTGTATGCGAGGAAAATGATACTTCATCTATCAGTCAGTTTTTTCACATTCTTGGCTCCGTTGCTCAACAGGAAGGCTGCGCAAGAGTAGGCAGTGCCTTCGAAAAGACCATCTATACAAGCTGCTGCAATACGGATAGCGGAATCTATTATTACACCACCTATGATAACTTTCAAATCACAGGTATATCCATGCACCATACCGACTTGGATTGTTGTGAAGCATCCGTATTTCCTCTTAACACTCAGCAACAAATCAAAATGGAAAACTAAAAAGCTCTGCCCACATGGGCAGAGCTTTCTCATTCTTTTATTGCGTTTATAATATAATTACCTACCTCATTGGGTTCTATTCCCAACACCAAGGAAAATTCCTCGCCAAGCAAATTTTCTGCATCCCGAAGAAAATTCACATCGCACAGATGCAACCGCCGCTCCTGAGCCAACAAGTTTTCCTTGTGAATATGCAGTGCCCTTACCATCGACAGCAACGCTACTCTGTCACCGCCGGTAATCAACTCCCGGTACTTTTGTTTTCTTTGATTTTCGTCTTCTATCCACACATTCATTGTTGCTTCAGGGGATGAAAGGAGCGTGTCCAGCTGTTCTTTATTGAGCATCGGCTTCATTTTCGACACAGCTGCTGCATTCTGCGTAGGCACATAGTAACGATCCCCGGTATGCTTCACCGGTTCCAGAACATAGTACTCAACGCTGTTGCGTCCAATTCGCTGGACTTCCAGTCCTAAAATTCTGCATACACCGTGCATTCCGTAAACAACCAAATCTCCCTGCTGAAACATAATCTCACCCCTTATCCTTGGTAATATAATTATAACATAAAGAAAATAGGATTTCACATAGGAAAAACACCCAAATTCGCAGTCCCTTATATAGTGTAAAATTCATAAAAATGATATATCGGTGGAGTATTTTTCATTTTTACTGAAATTCAAAAATTTCTCTTTATTTACGGAGGATTTTGTTATATAATGTCAATAAGTTTTATTTGGAGGTTTCCTATGAGAATCGTCATAAAAATCGGCACAAGCACTCTTGCCTACCCCACCGGTCATTTAAACATCCGCCGGGTAGAGGAACTGTGCAAGATCGTCAGCGATATGAAAAATGCCGGCAATCAGGTAATCGTCGTTTCCTCCGGCGCTATTGCTATGGGCATTGGCAAGCTGGGGCTTCGAGAGCGGCCCAAGGATATTCCCACCAAACAGGCTGCCGCCGCTGTAGGTCAGTGCGAACTGATGTATGTATATGACAAGCTGTTCAGTGAGTTTAACCACACTGTCGCTCAGCTGCTGATCACCAGTGAAGATGTAGAAAACGAAACCCGTCACAACAATTTCAGCAACACCCTTACCCGTTTGATGGAGCTGGATGCTATTCCCATTATTAACGAGAACGATACCGTTGCTACCAAGGAGATCGTCATTGGCGATAACGACACCCTTGCTGCCATCGTTGCACAAAGTGTGAAAGCGGACAAGTTGGTGCTACTTTCCGATATTGACGGTCTATACACCGCCGATCCCCACAAGGATCCCAATGCCAAACTCATTCCTGTCATCAACCAAATTGACGAAAAGATTTTGGCTCTGGGTGGCGGCAGCAGCACCAACCTGGGTACCGGTGGTATGGTAACCAAATTGGAAGCAGCCAAGATCTGTATGTCCTGCGGCTGTGATATGATCATCTGCAATGGCAACACGCCTGAAAATCTATATGCCATTATGGACGGCAAGTCCATCGGCACTACCTTTACGGAGAAAAAGCTATGACGAATATGTTGCAAGCTGCAAAGGCAGCCAAATCTGAGATTGCCCGTCTTACCACGGAGCAGAAAAATAATGCACTCCTTGCAATGGCTGATGCCTTAATCGCCCGGCAAGCAGAAATTCTTGCTGCAAACGCCGCCGATCTGGAGCAGGCAAAGAACACCATCTCCCCAGTTATGCTGGACCGCCTGCGTCTGACGGAAGATCGTATTGCCGGTATGGCAAAGGGAATTCGGGAAGTAGCTGAGTTGCCCGATCCTGTTGGTCGTCAGCTGGATGAATATGTTCGCGCCGACGGTCTAAAGATAAACAAGGTTTCCTCTCCCATCGGTGTGGTTGCAATCATCTACGAAAGCCGCCCCAACGTAACCAGCGATGCCGCTGCGCTCACGTTGAAGAGCGGTAACGTCTGTATCCTCCGTGGCGGTAAAGAGGCTTATCGCTCTGCCAGCGCCATCGTAGAGGCTCTGCGTCTTGGTTTGAAGACAGCTGGTATCAACGAGAATGCCGTGAACTTAGTAGCGGACACCTCCCGGGAGAGCGCCACTGCGCTGATGAAAGCCCAGGGCTATGTGGATCTTCTGATTCCCCGGGGTGGCGCAGGTCTCATCAATGCCTGTGTACAAAATGCCACTGTCCCCTGCATTGCAACCGGTACAGGCATCTGCCATATTTATGTAGAAAAGTCTGCCGACCTGGATATGGCGCTTGACATCATTGAGAACGCTAAGACCAGCCGCCCCAGCGTATGTAATGCTGAGGAAGTCCTCCTTGTGGACAAAGAAATTGCTGCAACCTTCCTGCCCCGGCTTTACGATCGGCTTGTAACCAAGCGTTCTGTGCCTGTAGAGCTGCGTTTGGACGAGACCGCAGCCAAGATCATTCCCGGCACACCCGCCGGCCCTCTAGATTTTGATACAGAGTTTTTAGATTATATCCTGGCTGTTAAATGCGTCAACGGTGTTGAGGAAGCTGTTGCTCACATTTCCGAACACTCCACCGGTCACAGTGAAGCAATTATTACCAATTCCGAAGAGGCAAAGGCCATCTTTACCGGCTGCGTAGACAGCGCTGCTGTGTATGTAAATGCCTCCACCCGTTTTACTGACGGCGGTGAGTTTGGTCTCGGTTGCGAGATGGGTATTTCCACCCAAAAACTCCACGCAAGAGGTCCTATGGGTCTGCAGGAGCTGACAAGCTACAAGTACATCATCACCGGCGAAGGCCATATCAGATAGGAGAACGATTATGAAATATGGATTTATCGGCTGCGGCAATATGGGTGGCGCTATCGCAAGAGCCCTTTCCTGCAGCACAAAAGATATTATGCTGGCGGACTTCTTCCCTGAAAAAGCAGCTGCTCTGGCTGCGGAACTGGGTTGCAAGTGTGGTGACAATCAAACTGTCGTTTCCAGCTGTGACAGGGTCTTCCTGGCGGTAAAGCCCCAGGTAATGGCTGATGTCCTGGCACCTCTGCAAGGCGCATTTGCCGAGAAAAAGCCCCTGGTTATCACAATGGCAGCCGGCATTACCCGTGACCGCATTGAGGATCTGATCGGTACGCATCTGCCCATCATCCGCATTATGCCCAACACCCCTGTGATGGTCAACTCCGGTATGATCCTGTACTGCCACAATGATTTAGTGGACGAATCAATGCTCTCCGACTTTCTTGCAGATACCGTTCCTTGCGGACAGTGGGATAAGCTGGACGAGGAACTGATTGACGCTGCGGGCGTTGTATCTGGTTGCGGCCCTGCCTATATGTATATGTTTATGAATGCGCTGGCCAAAGGCGCTGCAGCCTGTGGTGTTCCCCAGGATAAAGCTTTGTCTTATGCCGCGGCAACAATGATCGGCGCCGCCAAAATGGTACAGCAGACCGGTGAGGACCCCGAGGTTCTCAAGAACAATGTCTGCTCTCCCGGCGGAAGCACAATCGCCGGAGTCCGGGCCTTGGAAGCTGCTGACTTCGACAAAGCAATTCTCGACTGTGTCTGCGCAGCATACAAACGAAACCAGGAACTGGGTAAGTAAAAAATCAGCCACCAAACGGTGGCTGATTTTTTATTGCTTTAGTCGATCTCTCTAACCCGGATAACGCCTTCAACCTTGGTCAGTTTCTCAATCGCTTCCTTGGAAGGAATGCTGTCCAAATCCAGCATTGTGTAAGCATAATCACCCTTACTGCGGTTCACCAAATCAGAAATGTTGATTTGTTCTTCCGACAGAACAGTAGTGAACTGACTCAGCATATTGGGGATATTCTTGTGGAGAATAGTTACACGGGCTGCCTTGGAACAAATACCCATATCGCAATTGGGGAAGTTCACAGAGTTGACAATATTGCCGTTCTTCAGGTAGTTCATTACCTGCTTTACAGCCATCTTGGCACAGTTATCCTCGGACTCCTCGGTGGAAGCACCCAGGTGAGGAATGGCGACCACGCCTTCCATACCGGCAGTTCTGTCATTAGGGAAGTCGGTGATATAGCGGCGGACCTTTCCGGACTTCAAGGCTTCTTCCATTGCATCGTCATCAACCAGCAAATCACGGGCAAAGTTCAGAATGACGACACCATCCTTCATCTTGGAGATGGCATCACGGTCGATCATACCCTTTGTATCGGGTAGCAAAGGCACATGCAAGGTAATAATATCACTGTTGGCATAAATATCATCACGGGTCTTGACAGGAATGATATCGCTATCCAAATGCCAGGCTGCATCAATAGAGATAAAGGGATCGCAGCCATAAACAGTCATACCCAGCTTGATCGCAGCATTGGCCAAAGGGCCGCCGATGGCGCCCAGGCCGATAACGCCAAGGCTCTTGCCTGCAATTTCATGACCGGCAAACTGGGACTTGCCCTTTTCAACCTGCTTGCCTACATCGGGGGTATCCTTAATTGTCTGCACCCAGTTGATGCCACCAACCACATCACGGCTGCCCAGCAGCATACCGCAAAGAGCCAGCTCCACAACACCATTGGCATTGGCGCCGGGGGTATTGAAAACCACGATACCTTCCTGTGCGCAGCGGTCCAGAGGAATGTTGTTAACACCGGCGCCGGCTCTTGCAATAGCAAGCAGATTATCGGCGAATGACATATCATGCATTGCGGCGCTGCGCACTACAATGGCCTGTGCATTGTCAATTTCCTCTGTTTTTGCAAATTCGTCGGTCCACAAGGCAGTTCCCTTGTCGGAAATCTTATTCAAATAATGATACTGAAACATATCTATCCTCTTTTCTCAGGTATGGCTTGCTTCAAATGCCTTCATAAACTCCACCAGCTTCTCAACACCCTCAATAGGCATTGCGTTGTAAATACTTGCACGCATACCGCCCACAGTGCGGTGGCCCTTCAGGTTCTCAAAGCCAGCAGCCTTTGCAGCCTTAACAAACTCAGCATCCAGCTCCTCGCTGCCGGTAACGAAAGGAACATTCATAAGTGAACGGTCTTCCTTACGGACAGTACCCTTGAACAGCTTGCTTTCGTCCAGGAAGTCATACAGGATCTTAGCCTTCTTCTCATTATGGGCCTTCATAGCCTCCAGGCCGCCCATCTTCTTAAGCCATTTGAATACCTTGCCGCAGATATAAATACCATAGCAAGGCGGTGTGTTGTACATAGATCCATTGTCTGCATGGATCTTGTACTGCAGCATAGTGGGCGTGCCGGGCAGCACATCCTCACGGATCAAGTCCTCACGAATGATAGCGATAACCACACCGGCAGGACCGATATTCTTCTGCACACCACCGTAGATCATACCATATTTAGTCACATCCACAGGTTCGGACAGGAAGCAGGAGGAAACATCAGAAACCAGAATCTTACCCTTGGTGTTGGGCAAGGTGTGGAACTTAGTACCATAAATAGTGTTGTTCTCACAGATGTACACATAGTCTGCATCCTCGCTGATGGGCAGGTCGGAGCAGTCGGGAATGTAAGAGAAGGTCTTGTCGGCAGAGGATGCAACAGCATTGGCCTTGCCGTACTTCTGTGCTTCCTGGTATGCCTTCTTAGCCCACTGACCGGTGACAATGTAGTCAGCAACGCCGTTCTTCATCAGGTTCATAGGAATCATGGCAAACTGCTGAGAAGCACCGCCCTGCAGGAACAAAACCTTGTAATTATCCGGAATATTCATCAAATCCCGCAAATCAGCCTCAGCCTCGTCAATGATCTCTTGGTAAGCCTTGCTGCGGTGGCTCATCTCCATGACGGACATACCGGTTCCCTTATAATCCAGCATTTCTGCTGCTGCTTCTTTTAAAACTTCCTCGGGCAGGACAGCAGGACCTGCGGAAAAATTATAAACTCTTGCCATTTCTATTTCCTCCTAAACGATAAATTCTTCTAATAAGCGATAACCTTCGCTCTGGTAGATACCGCTGGCTTCAGCGGTCTTTTCCGAAAAAACATCCACTTTCTTCTGCACCTTGGTGCTGTCATACAGCACATAAGGAACAGGATCGGATGTATGGGTGCGTTTACAAATAGGTGTGGGGTGATCAGGCAGAACAAGCATTCTGTAAGGCTCACCTGCATCATCCAGCGCCTTTTTCACAACGGAAACGATCTTCTCGTCGATTTCTTCAATTGCTTGAATTTTGTGGTTCAGATTACCCTGGTGACCCATCTCGTCGGGAGCCTCCACATGGATATAGACAAAATCCTGTCCGTCCTCCAGCAGAGCCTTTACAGCAGCCTGAGCCTTTCCCAAGTAATTGGTATCCAATGAGCCGGTAGCGCCCTCGACCTCAACTACATCCATTCCTGCGCCCACCGCAATGCCCTTAAGCAGGTCAACAGCGGAGATCATCGTGCCGGAAAGACCGGTCTTTTCCTTAAAGTTCTGCAAAGCAGGTTTCGTACCGGCACCCCAGAACCAAAGAGAGTTCGCTTTGTTCTTGCCAGCCTGGGCTCGGGCAATGTTCAGCGGGTGGTTGTTAAGAACATCAAAACTCTTTTTCATCATTGCGCGGAACACAGGATTTTCCGGCAGGAACGGTCCGATCATCTGACCTAAATGGTCGTGGGGCGGCTCCAGCTCTAGAATTTCACCCTTATCCCATACGGTTATATGCCGGTAGCTGGTACCGGTATAGAATTTAAATTCTTCATTCTGGAAAGCCTCCCGGACAGCATCCATCAAAATATCCGCATCCTGGGTGGAAATCTCACCGGAGCTGTGGTCCAAAATGGTCTTTTCCTCGTAGGGCTCATCCTCTGACACCGTTACAATATTGCAACGGAAAATAACATCAGTATCTTTCATTGAGACACCTACACTCAGCGCCTCCAGGGGTGATCGTCCTGAATAGCAGGTGAGCGGGTTATAACCCATCACCGCAAGGTTTGCCACATCGCTGCCCGGTTTCATGGAATCAGGTACAGTCTTTGCCAACCCCACAGTTCCGCCGGAGGCGAGAGCGTCCATACAGGGCGTTGAAGCAAATTCCATCGGTGTTTTGCCGCCAAGCTCTGCAATGGGCAAATCTGCCATGCCGTCTGCAAGTACGATTACATATTTCAACGCAATTCCCCCTTACTGTGTGTCTTTTTGCAGTGTACAAATGTACCTTAAATAATAACACCTTTTCCACAAAAAAACAAGAAGAAATCCAAAAATTATCACTTTTTACAAAACTTCACTTAGCTAAAGCAACTTTTTGGAGAAAACCATCAAAAGCTCCCGGCAAAGACGGCTTTACCGGGAGTTTTCAATCAAATTATAGATACACGGTAATGTTCCAACCAGAAATTGATTTGCAACATATAAGCAATCGTTTGGGGCAGCTTCATGAGCTGTCCGTACCAAGGCCATGACAATTCTGCACTGCACAGATTTTTCAGTGCATCTCGGTCAATAATACCATAAATAGGAGCATCCTTGCGCTGTAAGAGTTCCTGCATTAAGCCGCTTACTGCTTCCAAATATCCCGGATCATAGGTCTTTGGATAAGGACTCTTTTTCCGCCAAAGAACCTCTTGGGGCAATATCCCCTCCATTGCATAACGAAGAAGACCCTTTTCTTTTCCGTTGTAATCCTTATATTCCCAAGGCACACCATAGAGGTACTCAGCTATCCGATAATCACAAAATGGCACACGGACCTCTAAACCACAGGCCATACTCATCCGATCTTTTCTGTCAAGCAACGTCTGCATAAACCATTGCTGATTTAAATTTACCATTTCCTTCATCCGCCGCTCTGCAGCATCTGTCCCGGGCAAGATATCGCACTCAGAAATAGTCTTGAGATACTGTTCATTCACAAAGCTCGCCGGATCAATTGAAAATAATATATCTTTATGCAACAGTTTTGCTCTGTCTTGCGTGTTTTGTGCCCAGGGAAATCCGGCAAACGATCTTACCTCAGGATCCCTATACCAAGGATACCCTCCGAAAATCTCATCAGCGCACTCCCCGGAAAGGGCCATTTTAACTTCTTTTCGTATTTCTCTGCAGAATAAAAGTAACGACGAATCCACATCGGCCATACCGGGCAGATCCCTTGCAATTGTAGCTTCCTTTAGCGTATCCACCAAATCGGCAGGCTTTAGTACAGTCCAGTGGTGTCTGCATTGCAATTTCTCCTGCATTATAGCAATGTAGCTATTGTCAGAATTGGGTTGGAATTTACCAGCTACAAAGAATTTATCATTGTTTTCGTAATCAAGGGAAAACGTATCCAGCTGTCCCTGCATTTCCTCGGCACAAACAGCGGTAATTAAGCTGGAATCCAATCCTCCTGACAAAAACGTTCCCAGAGAAACATCGGACACCATTTGTCTGCGGATGGCATCCGTCACAAGCCACCGAACGCACTCAGCAGTTTCTTCAAAGGTTTCCTTATGCTCCCTGTCCCGCAGTTTCCAGTACTGCCACCATTTCCAATTGCCCTGGGTGTAGAATCCGCAGCAGCCAGGCTTCATTTCCAATATATTCTTAAACACACCGCTGCCCGGAATCCGTCCCGGGCCAAGCAGAATAATCTGCGCTGCCCCTTCCCTATCCAATTCTGCCGGTACACCTGGATAGGAAAGCAATGTTTTCATTTCAGAGGCAAAGAGCATTCCGCCGGAGAATCGTGTATAAAATAAAGGTTTTACACCCATTCTGTCACGAGCAAGAAACAGTCGCTTTTTATTCTTTTCCCACACGCCAAAGGCAAAAATACCGTTAAATCTTTCAACGCATCCCTCCTGCCACTGGGCATAGGCATGAAGGACTACCTCCGTATCACTCCGGGTTACAAACTCGTGTCCCATGGCTTGAAGCGTATCCCGCAATTCCTGGGTATTATAGAGTTCGCCGTTGTATGTAATCACATATTCCTCACCGGACCAGCACAGCTGCATGGGCTGCGCGCCACCCTCCGGGTCCACTATGGCGAGTCTACTGTGAAGCAAACAGCATTGCCGCTGCATATAGCTGCCGGTACCATCCGGACCTCTATGCTGCATTGTGCGAAGCAAAGTATCCAAAATCTGCGAATCAAAGGGTAGACCCAAGATTCCGGCTATTGCACACATATATCACAACTCCTTCCTGCTATGAGTTTATGATACAGATGCAAAATTGTGCATAAATATTACTCCACTCGGACATATTATTTGTGGTGATGAAAATGAAAGGCAGCAAGGACATTCTCTCTTCCATTCTGAAAACAACACAAATGGGGCAAATTGGCATTCGGAGTATCTTAAACGAGCCGCTGCAGCCCAGTCTGCGTACTGAGCTAAGAAATGAGTTGCGTGAATATGACGCAATCGAGCAAGAAGCTCACGGCATCGCCAAAGAGCGTGGCTGGGAACTGAAAGAGCTCAATCCTGCAATTAAGGGTATGACCAATATGATGACCCGCACCCAGTTAAGCTATGGTGAGCTGGACTCAAAGGCTGCGGCAATGATGATCCGCGGCAACACCAGGGGTATTATCAAAGGATACAAGAATTTGAATCAATTTCCACCATCCGATCAGCAGGTCAATGCCTTGGCGCAGCGACTTATTGATATTGAAGAGGCGAACAATCATCAGCTCCAGGGGTTTCTGTAAACCCCTGGAACATTTTTGTCCTGCCCGCATAGCATAAGAAAGAATATTGAAAGGAGGAGATATTCTGGCCGATTCAGGATACATACAGGTTCATGCTTACACAAGCTATGCACAAATTCCGCTGCAGGATGTTACCGTTTCCGTCACCGATGCCAGCGGTGGGGCCATCGCTCTTCGTCTGACAAACCGCAACGGTTTGTTGGATGCACCAATCGAGATTCAAGCGCCAAATGTTACTTCCGGTCAAAGCCCCAACACAGGCATCATACCCTTTGCTGTAGTAAATCTATACGCCCGTCTAAACGGCTATGAAGCGATTGAAATAGAAAATCTGCAAATATTCCCCGGCACTACTACGGTGCAAAACTTGGAAATGATTCCCCTTTCGGAGCTCCCACAGTCGTTTAATAAATTAGAGGTGTTTCCCACACCGTCCCAAAATCTTTAGGGAGGGTATTTTATGCCAACAGTAACACCTTTCGTACCCCAGCGAATCACTGTGCATTTGGGCCCGCCATCGTCCAATGCAGAAAATGTCACTGTTTCCTTTTCGGATTATGTTAAAAATGTGGCCTCCAGTGAAATATATCCAACCTGGGACGAAAGCGCACTGCGTGCTAATATTTTGGCCATCACCTCATTTGCGCTAAATCGGGTATATACGGAATTTTACCGCAGCCGGGGTTATGATTTTGACATCACCAATTCCACCGCCTACGACCAATACTTCGTGAAGGGGCGGGCATTCTTCGAAAATATCTCCCGGTTGGTCGACGAACTCTTTAATGATTATCTACGCAGACCGGGTTTCGTCGAACCTTTGGCTGCAAAATTCTGCAATGGCACCACGGTCACCTGCGAAGGCTTAAGCCAATGGGGCAGCCAAAACCTTGCCCAACAGGGCTATAATTCTACGCAGATCCTCCGCAGCTATTACGGTGATGTAGAAACAGTTCTCAACGCACCGATCCGAGGTATTACCTCATCCTATCCCGGAACACCGCTGCGTGTAGGCAGCACCGGGCCCAATGTGGTTGTTTTGCAAGTATCCTTAAACCGGATAGCACAAAACTACCCGGCAATTCCCAAAATTCCAGCTGCAGACGGGATCTTTGGCCCACGAACCGAAGCATCCGTCAGGGCTTTTCAGCAGATTTTTGGCCTATCGCCCGACGGAATCGTAGGCCCGGCCACATGGTATGAGATCGTACGGCTATATACCGCCGTAACTTCCCTTTCGGAGCTCCGCAGCCAGGGTCAGCAGTTTTATGCAGTTAACTGGACAGCGCCCAACGCCTTACAAACAGGAGATACAGGCGATAAAGTACGGCAGCTACAGTATATGCTGTCCGTTCTTTCGGCCTATATCCCCGAGATTCCACCTGTATCAGTAGATGGAATTTTCGGGCAGGCTACCCGCGCGGCTGTTTTAGCCGCACAACGAAGATTCCGACTCCCGGAAACAGGGGTTGTAGGTGAGGCCACCTGGGATGAGATCTATGACCAGTTCTCCGGAATTGAAAATACTACCCTTCGCAGCGGCGAAACCTTCCCACGTTCGCCAGAGGCTACCGCACTTGCAAGCAATATCCGTCCCGTTGGCAATTTCAGAAGAAACGGAACTGCAACAAATACCCAAAGGCCCAATTACGCCAGAACTACAACTATGACCCAATTTCCCGGCCGTGATTTAAGTATCGGCGGTCAAGATCCCATCCGTCAGGAGGTGGTACGATGAGACCGGGTGAATCTTTTGTTGAGCAGCCTATTCGCAGCTTACAAACAATGCTCCGGGTAATTGCTGAGGACGATGCACGACTACCTACGGTTGTACCGGATGGGGTTTACGGACCAACAACTATGCAAGCCGTTTCCGCATTTCAGCGGCAGTACGGATTGCCGGTGACGGGTATTACCGACCAGGCGACCTGGAATCAGATAGTCGGCATTTATGAGCCCGCTCTCATTCGCATCGGCCCCGCGGAACCTATTGAGATCATCATGGATCCGGGAGAAGTTTTCCGCTTAGGTGATAGCAATGCATATATTTATCTTCTGCAAAGCATACTTATACAGCTGTCCAACGACAACCCAACCATCACACCACCGGATCATAACGGTGTTTTAGACGATCCTACCAGTCAGGCCCTTGCTGCCTTTCAGCTTTTGGCAGGCCTGCCACCAACCGGCGAGCTTGATAAAATCACATGGAAGTATTTGTCTAAGCAATTTACCTTAAGTGCCAACAGACAGTCCAATGACCGTATATAATTTTTGAATATTTGTAAATTTTTACAATTCCCATAAAATGCTCTTGATTTAGATTAAAAATGGGATATAATTACTTTATTAATTAAGTTGGCGACTATACTCGGAGGAAATATTAATGTTTATCAAGGATTGGAAAAAAGATATATGCTCAATTCCAAACCTGCTGAGTTTGTTGCGCCTCATTTTAATACCCGTATATATATCTATCTATCTGAATGCGCGGGAAGCAACGGATTATTATTTGGCCGCTGGTATTTTAGCAGTTTCCTGTCTGACAGATATGATCGACGGCAAAATCGCTCGACACTTCAATATGATCACTTCCTTGGGCAAGGTTCTTGACCCACTGGCCGACAAACTGACACAATTCACGCTGATTCTTTGCCTGGCCTTGAAGGTAGAAAACACCCTTCTTTGGTACCTGATCGGTCTATTTGTGCTAAAAGAAAGTTTCCAATTGATTGCCGGTAGTCTTCGATTGCGCAAGGGTATTATGCTCAAAGGCGCACTACTCAGTGGAAAGATCTGCACCACCATCCTGTTTGTTAGTTTGATCTTGATGGTTATGATGCCAGATATGCCACTAAAAACAATTAACTTTATCACAATTATTGATGCTTTGTTTTTACTGGTTGCTTTTGCGCATTATGTAGTAGCATATTACTGTATGGACAGCAAATTCCAAGCTGTCGAAGATTAACAACATAATAAAGTCCGGTTTGGAAATCCAAACCGGACTTTATTTTATATATTACAGACCCATTTGTTCTCTACGGTACTGGGCGATACCCTTGCCCAACAGTTCCATTGCCCGCTGCAATTCCTTCTGTTCAAGCACATATGCAACACGCACTTCATTGATACCACTGCCGGGGGTTTCATAGAACGGCGCACCGGGAGCAAACATCACAGTTTCTCCATTATCGGAAAATGCTGTTAAGAGCCAACGCTGGAACTTATCAGCATCATCCACTGGAAGCTGCGCCATTACATAGAAAGCACCCATAGGCTCCTCGACAAGAACACCGGGAATTTCACGAAGCCCCTTCACTACAGTATCTCTGCGCTTTTTATACTCAGCCTTGGATTGCTTAAAGAACTCCTTGTCAACAGAATACAGGGCTGTAGCGCCAATCTGATCCAAGGTGGCAACAGAAAGCCGGGACTGGCAAAACTTTAGAATTGCCTGCTGCAGTTCTTTGTTCTTGGTAATTACGCAGCCTACTCTTGCGCCGCAGGAAGAGAACCGTTTGGATACCGAGTCAACAATAACCAGATTATCGTCAATATCGGTGAAACGACCCATACTGGGAATGCCATACTTATCGTCATAGCAGAACTCCCGGTAAACCTCATCGCTGATCAAGAACAGATCGTATTCCTTTGCTACATCCGCGATCATGCGCATCTCTTCCCGGCTCAGTACGACACCCGTAGGATTGCCGGGGTTGGTGATCATAATTGCCCGGGTATTCTTGGTAATCAGCTTTTCGATCCGCTCCCGGAAAGCATAGCGATACCCCTCTTCCGGCGTGGTGTGAAGGGCGCGGATAACACCACCGGCAGCGTGAACAAAGGTAGTATAGTTGGGATAGTAGGGCTCGGGGATAATCACCTCAGTATAGGGGTCAAGAATGCTTAAGCAGGTGAAAAGCAGTGCTTCACTACCACCAGTGGTAATAAAAATATCACCGGTATCCAAAGAAATACCCAACCTGGCATAGTACTTACGAATAGCATCGATCAAAGCGGGATTGCCGGGAGATGCCTCATAAGCAAGTGTCTTATCGTCAAAGGCTCGGGTCGCCTCATAAAACGCTGCCGGGGTGGGAATGTCGGGCTGACCGATATTCAGATGGTAGATTTTCTTTCCGTCTTCCTTCGCTTTTACCGCCAGAGGGTGGAACTTTCGCATAGGTGAGGGTTCACAGCGGTTTGCGTTGATCGAAATTTTCATAAGTACCTCCTGAGGCAACTTTCGTGCCAATTATATTTTTATAGTTTACAGTGAGCTTTACAAGCTCAGGGCAAGAATAAAGCAAAATTATCAGATTGGGAATAGCCATAAGCCCGTTTGCAATTTCAGAAAGTGACCAAACTGTGCCTGTGCTCAACACTGCGCCTAAAACGACGGAGCCTGCTTGCAGCCATACAAATTTTTGCCAAACATTTTGTCCAAACAGGAATTGAGCACAACGAGCTCCGTATAAGCCCCAACCGATTATGGTAGCAAAGGCCAGACAACACAAAGTGAATGCCAAGGGTATATGTACCCAGCTACCATAAATTTCTGAAAACGCATCGGCTGTGATCTGTATACCAAGATCCTGCCCATAGGGAATCGAAATGCCACTGCATAAAATCACAAGGGCGGTCATTGTGCAGATCACAATGGTGTCAATAAACACTTCCATAATCCCCATAAGACCCTGCTGCGCCGGTTGAGAAACATCAGCTGCAGCATGCGCAATACCGGCAGTTCCCATACCCGCCTCATTGGTAAACACGCCACGGCAGGCGCCAACACGAAGGGCTACAAATATAGAACCTACCACGCCGCCAGTTACAGCCTTGGAATTAAATGCGCCGGATACTATAGCTACAACTGCATTTGGTATTGCTTCTGCACGTAGAACTAACACGCCAAGGCACAGCAGAATATAAAACAAAGATGCAAAAGGAACCAGGAATGCTGCCGCTGAACCAATGCGCTTAGCGCCGCCAAGAAGCACCAGCGCCAAAAGTATGGCCAGTGCAATTCCAATTAGCAGATTCATAAAGTCCGATTCTCCACCGCCCAGCGACCTGACAGCACCGTTAATGCCGCCCAAAACAGTATTGATTTGGGTAGCCGAACCAACGCCGAAGGCAGCAACAACACCGAAAAAGCAATAAATAGCTGCAAGCGGCTGCCATTTTCTGCCCATTCCCTGCCTGACAATATACATCGGTCCACCCAGATAGGTTCCGTCATTTCCTTTTACCCGGTAGCGGACAGAGAGAACTGCTTCCGCAAATTTTGTTGTCATGCCCAGCAGTGCGCAGATCCACATCCAAAACACAGCGCCGGGTCCACCCAGAGCAATTGCACCTGCAACACCGGCAAGATTTCCTGTACCAACGGTGGCAGCCAAGGCTGTGCACAAGGCTTTATAGGAAGAAACACCCCTATTGTCCGATTTCCGCAAGGATAACAGGAAAGCCTTGAGCGCCGCCGGAAACAGTCGCAACTGCACCCAACCTGTCCGTACACTCAGCAAAATACCCACAGACAGAATCAGGATCAGTCCCGGCACGCCCCACACAAAACCGTTGACAGCATCTAATAGTTTTATCATTGTTTCCTCCTATCATAGCACTACTTTTCAAAATATACAAGAAAAAAGTAGTTTCTCATTTGAGAAACTGCTTTTGTGTATTATTCCCATTGGGCCCATACTTCCGGACAATAGCCCACCGTTACCTGCTTACCGTTACGCACGATGGGAGTTCGCATCAACGCCGGGTCGTCAAAGACCTTATCCTCTTTAGCCCGGCTGTCATCCATATATTTCATCAATGTGATCTCCTGGCTTTTCCCATCCCAGTCAATCAAGTTATCAATGCCGCCGACACCGCGGAGTACCGCATCAAATTCTTTGCCGGATAAACCGAATCGGAGCAAGTCGACCATTTGATATTTAATACGCCGCTCCTTAAAGTACCGCTCTGCTTTCTTGGTATCAAAGCATTTGCTTTTTCCAAAAATCTGAATATTCAATAGGTTACCTCCATAAGACACAGACCACAGGCCGGGATCAGTTCCCCCGCCTCAGCACGGCTTGCGCCAAACAAATCAGGGATACTGTCCACAGGACGCTCTCCCCTGCCGATCTCCAGCAGTGTTCCCACCATAATGCGAACCATATGGTGCAGGAATCCGTTTCCGGTGACAGTAAAATGAATCTCATTTCCCTGTCTATCAATCACGAAGCTTTCAATATAACGGACAGTGGATTTTTTCATATTCTTATTGGCGCAGAACGCAGAAAAATCGTGCTGGCCCAGAAAATCTTTTGATGCCAGAATCATAGCATCCATATCCACAGGCCGAGGATCAATATGCACAAATTTCCGTTCAAACACACAGGGCTGTTCGCTGTTCCACACCCGGTAGGTATAAGTTTTTGTTTTCACATTCAAGCGGGCATGAAACCTGGGGGACACGTTCTTACAGGAATATATGCCGATATCCTCCGGCAAATAACTGCGAAGCTTTGTAAGAATTTCCTCACAAGGCATAGTGCTTTCACAGTGAAAACTCACAACCTGACCCATTGCGTGGGTTCCCGCATCGGTACGACCGCTGGCTGATATTTCAATTGGCTCACTTAAAATTCTGCTGAGGGTTTGCTCCAATTTTGTCTGGATGGTATTCTCTGTCCCAGACAGGCGCTGCCACCCACGATATCGGGTTCCCTCGTAGCAAATATCAAGCCGCAGATTCCGCATACTCCTTCAGTTCCTCTCTGGCTTCCCGCTCTGTGTCTGCAGAAAACAGGAATTGCCCTTTATAATCATACACCTGAACATGACCGAAAACATAACGAATGGAATACATAAGCCATACCTCCTTGGTTTGTATGGCCTAAGTATATAGCATTATAAGGGTAATAAAACGGACTTATCCAATCACCTTGTAATCGGCTTCTGTGATAGCTTTTTTCAGTGCCTCCACATCCGCATTGCCGGTTACCGTCACAGTTTTTGCCTGCAGATCCACAACCGCATCCTGCGTACCGGCAACAGCCTTGCAAACAGACTCCACCCGAGCCTTGCAATGGGGACACATCATACCTTCAACCTTGATGACAACTTCCATTTTTACTTCCTCCTTAGGGTTTATATTAACGGTTATTACTTTTTTTGTCTTGAAAAATCGCAAACGCAGTGCATTTGTCACAACGAAAACAGAGCTCATACTCATAGCCGCCGCGCCAAGCATAGGACTTAACTGCAATCCGAATGCCGGATACAGCACACCGGCAGCGACAGGGATTCCAAGACAGTTATAGAAAAATGCCCAAAACAGATTTTCCTTGATGTTGCGGATGGTTGCTTTACTAAGCACAATAGCATCTGCAATTCCGGTAAGAGAATTGTGCATCAGCACCACATCAGCAGATTCCACCGCAATATCCGTACCGGAACCCACGGTCATTCCCACATCAGCTGTAACCAAAGCCGGAGCATCATTGATACCGTCACCAACCATCAAAACACGACGACCCTTTTGCTGCAAAGCAGAAACAGCACCAGCTTTGTCTGCCGGCAAAACATCAGAGATTACCTCTTGGATTCCGGCTGCACCTGCAATTGCTTTGGCTGTTTTTTCATTATCACCGGTAAGCATTACCACCTGTAAATGCTGTTTTTGTAGCCGTTTCACAGCTTCTATCGAATCATTTTTCAACTGATCTGCTGCAACAACTGCGCCATAATAGCGCTTTGGGGACGCAAAATATAAGGGTGTCTTCCCTTCTGCTGTCAAATCTACATACTCAGGTACGATAATCCCAAGTTCTTCCATCAGTTTGGCATTTCCGCCATAAATCTGTTCGCCGTTAATGGTACCGGTAACACCCTGTCCGGGCAGTACTCGAAAATCCTCTACGGGCAGCAACGGTAAGGAATCCGCTTTGACCATAATTGCCTTAGCAAATGGATGCTCGGATCGAGATTCCAGAGATGCCGCAATCGTCAACAGTTCTGTTTCATCCACAGAACCGGGTATCATATCAGTAACACCGGGAACACCAAGTGTCAAAGTACCGGTCTTGTCCAACACCACGGTATCGATCTTGTGGAGATTCTCCAAAACCTCCGCATTCTTAAACAGCACGCGCATTCCTGCGCCTCTGCCAGTACCCACCATTATTGCCACAGGGGTCGCTAATCCCAGAGCACAGGGACAGGAGATCACGAGCACAGAAATCGCTGTGTTGAGTGCAAATTCCAAAGACGCACCTGCTATCAGCCATACAGCCAGTGCAAGCAGGGCAATTGTCATAACAACAGGCACAAATATACCGGCAATTTTATCGGCAAGACGAGCAATGGGAGCTTTGGAGCCGCCTGCTTCCTCTACCATCCGCACAATCTGAGAAAGCGTGGTATCCTTACCTATCTTATCAGCGCGGATCTCCAGATATCCCTCTTTGCTGATAGTAGCGGCAGCTACGGTATCGCCTATATTCTTTTCAACGGGGACGCTTTCGCCTGTCAGCGCACTTTGATCAACTGCGGCATGGCCGGACAAAACAGTTCCATCCACGGGAATCGTACCGCCGGAACGGACGATCACAATATCGCCCAAATACACTTGCTCTAATGTTACAGTTAATTCAACACCGTCACGGCGGACAATTGCGGTTTTGGGTCGCAGATCCAGCAACGCAGCTATGGCATCTCCTGTTTTACCCTTTGCTCTTGTTTCAAGAAATTTGCCCAGGGTTATCAGAGTCAGAATCATTGCAGCCGACTCAAAATACAGGTTCTCCCGGTACTTACGGACAGTTTCCCACTGTCCGTGTCCGGATGCATAAGCCATCACAAAGAGTGCCACAATACCATAGATCAACGCCGCGCCGGAACCCACCGCAATTAAGGAATCCATATTGGGGACGCGGTTATAAAGGGCCTTAAAACCCTTTATATAATAGACTCTGTTCAAATACACCACCGGCAGCGTGAGAAAAAGCTGCAGCAGTACTGCTACAACCGCATTCTCAGGGCCGTGATACCAGCCGGGCGCAGGCAATCCCACCATATGCCCCATTGTAAAATACATCAGGATAAAAAGGCAAATGGCAGAACCGATGATACGCAGCTTCATCTGCTTTAAATTTGTATTTACATCCGGTTTCTTGGTAGTCTGCTTTCCGGTCTGGCTGGCGCCATACCCCGCATTCTGCACGGCTGCAATAATGGTTTCTGCGACATCTGCATTATCAGCATCCACCACCATTTTCCCAGCCAGCAAATTCACTTCAGCCTTAGTAACCCCTTGGACCTTAGCAGTAACCTTTTCCACGCGGGCTGAACAAGCAGCACAGGTCATACCTGTGATGTCAAATTTCAGTACCAATGTAATCACTCCATATGCTTTGTCAATTGACATTTTCGCAAATTAATGATATTATTTTAGCAAATTGATTTCCAAATTTCAAGCAACACATTTAAGGAGACAGAGATCAATGAAAATTAAAATTATATCCGACAGCACCTGCGATTTACCCAAGGAACTGCTGGAAAAGTACGACATTGCCATCATCCCTTTGACTGTGGTCAAAAATGACGAGGCTTTTTCCGATGGCATCACCATCACTACCGATGAAATTTTTGCCCATGCGGCCGCCGGTGGAAGCCTTTGTTCCACAGCCGCTTTGGGCGTGGTGGATTACCAAGAGAAATTTGCAGAATTCGCCGACACGTATGATGCTGTGGTTCATATCAATATCAGCTCTGAACTTTCCTCCAGCTACCAGAATGCAAGTCTGGCTGCGGAAGAATTTGACAATGTGGCTGTAATTGACTCCCGCAATCTGTCTACCGGTCAGGGCCTTGTGGTGCTGAAAGCTTGTGAACTGGCTGAAACATCCACCTCTTTGGAGGAGCTCAAAGAAGAGCTGAACGCATTCACACCCAAAGTAGAAGCCAGTTTTCTCTTAGACCGCCTGGATTATATGGTCAAGGGAGGACGGTGCACTGCAGTTGTTGCTTTAGGCGCCAATTTACTTGGTCTCAAGCCCTGCATTGAAGTAAAAGACGGCAAAATGGGTGTTGTGAAGAAATATCGCGGTAATTATGCCAAGAGTCTTGCCAGCTATATAAAGGATCGCCTGGCAAATAGAGATGATCTTGACAAAAAACACCTGTTCATTACCCGCACACCGGTTTCTGACGATTGCCTGAAGGCCGTAGAAGACGCGGTAACCGAATATGCAGATTTTGAAAACATCTACTGGACAATGGCCGGCTGCACAGTTTCCTGCCACTGCGGTCCAGGGACCTTAGGTGTCCTGTTCGTTAGAAAGTAACATCTTGACCGCCGGAAGTAAGTTTCCGGCGGTTTTAACTTGTCTTTGGTACCATCAAAATAAAAAAGAGCTTCGGTTGAAGCTCTTTTCAAGGTTCTTACTTCTTTTCAGCCTTTTTGGCAGCCTTTGCTTTGGCCTTGGCTTCCTGCTTCTTCTTAGCCTCTTCCTTAGCGGCTGCTTCAGCAGTTTCGTTGGTGGACAAAGACCACTTCATCAGTTCCATACGGACCTGGTCCGCGCCGGTCTCGATCACGAAGCTATCGCTCTTTACATCCACAACAGTGCCAACGATGCCACCGATGGTGGTGATCTTATCACCGTTCTTCACAGCAGAACGCAGCTGCTCAGCTTCCTTTTTACGCTTGTTCTCGGGGCGAATCAGCATAAAGTAGAACAGGGCAACCATAATCAGCAGCATAGGCAGCATACCGATCAAACCGCCTGCAGGATTCGCCTGGGGCGCAGTTTCTTCTAAAAACAGTAACATTGGATTTACTCCTTTTCCTTTTGATATCGAACTTATTATAGCATTATTCCCATAAATTGCAAGCACATTTTAGATTCTGCGGCTTAATTTCTCAGAATATTCACATCTGAACTTCTCAAATGTACCATTATCCAAAGCATCGCGAATCTTCTCCATCAATTTGTTGTAGAAATACAAATTATGCATAACACAAAGACGCATTGCCAGCATCTCCTCTGCAACAAACAGATGGCGGATATATGCCTTGGAATAACGCCGGCAAACAGGACAGTCACATTCCGGATCAATAGGAGAAAGGTCCTTGGCGTACTTAGCATTTTTTAAATTGATAGCACCCTGCCAGGTAAAGAGTCTTGCGTGACGGGCATTCCGGGCAGGCATAACGCAGTCAAAGAAGTCCACACCTCGGGCAACACCTTCAATGATATTAGTGGGAGTGCCCACGCCCATCAGATACCGGGTCTTGTCCGCGGGCATATGGGGCTCTACCGCCTCAATAATGTCGTACATCTCCTCTGCGGTTTCGCCTACAGCAAGGCCGCCAATGGCGTAACCGGGCAGGTCCAGTTCTGCGATACGCTTCATATGGTCCACGCGGATATCCGCATAGGTGCCACCCTGGTTGATGCCCCAGAGCATTTGCTCTTTATTAACTGTGTCGGGTAGCGCGTTCAACCGGGCATTTTCCGCCTTGCACCGCTCCAACCAACGGAAGGTGCGGTCTGCGCTCTGCTTTACATACTCCCGGGGAGCAGGATTTTCTACACATTCATCGAAGGCCATACAAATATCCGAGCCCAGATTGGACTGGATACGCATACTCTCCTCGGGACCCATAAAGATCTTATGTCCATCGATATGGGATGCAAAAGTGACGCCCTCTTCCTTAATTTTCCGCAGGGATGCCAAGCTGAACACTTGAAATCCACCGGAGTCGGTGAGAATAGGTCCGTCCCAAGTCATAAACTTATGCAAACCGCCGCATTCCTTTACCAGCTCATCGCCGGGACGCAGATGCAGATGGTAGGTATTGCTCAGTTCCACCTGGCAACCGATATCCTTCAGGTCTTTTGCACTCAAGCCACCCTTAATGGCGCCCTGCGTGCCAACATTCATAAACACCGGGGTCTGCACCGTACCGTTGGCGCAGGTAAATACACCCCGCCGGGCTTTTCCCTCAGTTTTCAATATTTCAAACATATATAATCTCCTATAATATGCACATTGCATCGCCGAAAGAGAAGAAACGATACTGCTCCTGTACCGCCTGCTCATAGGCAGATAATACATTCTCCCGTCCGGCAAAGGCGGACACCAGCATTACAAGGGTACTTTCCGGTAAATGGAAATTGGTAATCAATCCGTCCATTGCCTTGAACTGATAACCGGGGTAAATGAATATCTCGGTCCATTTAGACTTTTCCTCAAATGTACCGTTCTCATTAACCAGGGATTCCAGGGTGCGACAGGAGGTAGTTCCCACGCAAATCACCCGTCCGCCCGCAGCTTTGGTTTCATTCAGCAGGTCTGCAGTTTGCTTACTCATCATACAAAACTCAGAATGCATATGATGCTCAGAAATTTCCTCCGCTTTTACAGGACGGAAAGTTCCAAGACCTACATGCAGGGTCACAAATGCGGTCTTCACACCTCTATTCCGGATTTTTTCCAGTAACTCCTGGGTAAAATGCAGGCCTGCCGTTGGGGCTGCAGCAGAGCCCACTTCCCGGCTGTAAACGGTCTGATACCGCTCCTGGTCGGCAAGTTCTGCTTTAATATAGGGCGGCAAAGGCATCTTGCCCAGCCGTTCCAATACTTCCAGAAAAATGCCCACAAAGTGGAATTCAACCACTCGGTTGCCGTCATTTTTTACCTCCAGAACAGTTGCGGTCAGTTCTCCGTTGCCAAAGACCACTTCCTGGCCCTCACGAAGCTTTCTGCCGGGTTTTGCCAGGCACTCCCACTTCCTATCGCCCAAATCTTTCAACAGCAACAGTTCCACTGCGCCGCCCGTAGGACGATGTCCTAAAAGTCTCGCAGGCAACACCCGGGAATCGTTCATTACCAAGCAATCACCAGGCTTCAAGTATTCCAAGATATCGTAAAAATGCTTATGGCTGACAGCGCCAGTTTCTCTATCCAAAACCAAAAGCCGAGATGTATCTCTTTGCTCCAGAGGGGTCTGTGCAATCAGGTCCTCCGGCAGATCATACCAAAAATCACGGGTTTTCAAACAAACACCCTCCGAATTTAAAATTAACTATGTAATTATAGAGCATTTTTCTGCAATTTGCAACAAGCAAAACAGCTTCAATCTGCATAGATTGGCTTGGAGGTGTGTTTTTTATGGGTAAACCGATTTTTACAGGCGCTTGCACAGCCCTTGTAACGCCCTTTTTAGGCGGCAAAGTCAACTACCCTATGATGGAGCAGTTACTTCGTCGTCAGGTAGATGCAGGCATTTCTGCGGTAGTAATCAGCGGTACCACAGGCGAATCCCCCACTCTTTCGGATACTGAAAAAATTACATTATTTCATCGGTGCAAAGACTATGTAGGTGATAGCTGCGCCATCATTGCCGGCACTGGCACCAATTCCACAGAACATGCAATTGAGCTAAGCATTGCAGCAGAGGAAGCCGGTGTGGATGCGCTGCTTATGGTAACACCTTACTACAACAAGGCGACTCCGGACGGCCTCGTCGCCCACTATCTTTCCATAGCGCACAGAGTTAATCTGCCTATCATTCTCTACAACGTACCTACACGCACCGGGGTGGATATTCCTGTGTCCGTCTATCAGCGGTTATCTCGCATACCCAACATTGTAGGTGTCAAAGAGGCCAGCAGCGATATCACCAAGATTCTGCGAATCCGGGAGGCCTGTGGACAAAACTTTACCATTTGGTCCGGTAATGACGATCAAATCGTACCGGCTATAGCTTGCGGTGCATCCGGTGTGATCTCAGTATTGTCAAATATATATCCCGAGGAAACTCAGGAAATGTGCGCCGCAGCACTAAATGGTGATTACAAAACCTCAGGTGAATTACAGCGGGAATTGCTTACTTTGGTCGATCTGCTTTTCTGCGAGGTCAATCCAATCCCCGTAAAGGCTGCAATGAAATGTATCGGCTATGATTGCGGTGAGTGTCGTCTGCCTCTATGCCAACTAACCAAGGAGCATCAAAAACAAATTGAAGCATATTTTGCATAAAAAAGTCCCCTTCCGGGGACTTTTTACGGTTTGAAGTTTTCAAAAATAGGAATCCAGCCTTCTGCTACAGCTGTATCAAAATCTTCTTTTGTGCGAATGGTCCATGCAACGCCTTGTAGACCCCACAGCTTTCTGCACAGCAAATTGCTGACATTCTTCCGATCCGCAAAACGGTATGCAATGAAGTCCGGCCGAGTGGCTACATTGAAGAAATTGTACTTCATTAAGAACTTCATAACAGCAGGCAACTTGCTGTTGGAACGGAAGAAGTCTTCCGTCAGCTGACCGCGGATAATCTCCTTGCGGTTTTTCCTTAACCAAGCTACACAACGGGGATCAAAAGACTCCACACAATACGCGCCCTTATATCCGGCAAGCATATCACAAGCTGCTTTGCACAGTGCTGCATGATTCTTTGTTGTGGCCTTCAACTCCACAATCAGCGGAGCCTCTCCTGCGTACAGTTCCAGTACCTCAGAGAATAACGGGATTCTCTCCTGTGTTCCCTCAAGGCAATAGTTATCCAAATCGACACAAGTTAAGTCCTCAATTTGTATATCTACGCCGGCAGTTCGCAGCAAAGAATGGTCGTGAATTACCGCAAGCGTGCCGTCCTTCATAAGGTGCACATCCAACTCTATGCCGTATCCACCATCCTTCGCAGCCCGGAAAGCTGCCATACTGTTCTCCGGAATACCCGCGCTGTACAGTCCCCGGTGAGCATAGTACCAGCCTTTGAGAGCAGGTAGGTCATTATGACCAGTCCGTCCTCTCAGCATAAGAATATATAACAACGCAAGCAGAACAATTGCTATGATTACAGACAATGCTTAATCCTCCACATCAAAAGCATCCAGGCCCTTCTTGCGCTGAACCTTGCTGTCGCCATGCTTTACCATCAGCATAGTAAAGAATGCCAAACCCACAAAAATGGTTGCATACGGGAACAGTGTGGTCATAGCAATCTTGTCCATAAAAACACCTGAAACTGTAGGCGTCAAAGACTGCGCAGCCATAGAAGCAGTGTAGTAAAAACCGGTATACTTACCAACATCTGCGCCGGTACACATCTCCACAACCATTGGGAAGGAATTCACATTGATGGTAGCCCACGCAACACCTGCAAGCACAAACATTGCGGTCATTAACCAGTTCGGACTTGATGCAGTCATAAAGCTACCTACCAGGAATGCAGTAAACAGCATCGCCACGCCGGTAAGAATTGTCTTCTTTCTGCCAATACGGGATGCCACCATACCAACAGGCAAATATGCAATAATCGCAGCCACATTTGCCATCAACAATGTGGTTGTGGCGTCCTTATCCAAAACATTCTGCGCATACACAGTATACTTGGATGTTACCGCATTATAACCAAAGAACCACAAAACAATGGACGCCAACAAGAATATAAGGCTACGGAACTCTGCCTTAGAGAGTTTTTTCTTCTCACCAACTTCAATAGTTTCTTGTTCGGTAAGGCCAAGAGAAACACTTTGCTGCTGCATATCCGCTGCCCACGCAGGTTCCTTGACCTTCCAAAGGAAAATGATCAATGCCAGCAACATAATACCGCCTACAATGCCATAAACACCAGTATAACTCATATAGGCATTTTTAACCTTGGAAATGGCCAATACAGAACCGAGCGCCAGCACAATGATACCACCGGCGTTGCCCATCAAGTTAATGACTGCATTAGCCTTAGACCGCAAGGGTTTAATTGTTACATCAGGCATCAGCGCAACAGCAGGTGTGCGGAAGGTAGCCATAGAAATCAAAAGCAGCAACAAAATTCCGAGGAATATTACCAATGTCCACGGATTCTCAGCAGTTACAGCAGCTGCGCAAGCCTGTCTGGCAGGTACAACGTGGCGGGTGTACAGGTTTACCTCTACCTCACGACCAAAACTATTTAACTCAGTAGTCTTGGATTCCGTGGTGAGCTTAGAAAACTCTTCCCGTGTATACAGGTCAGCTAACTTATAATCCACGCCCTCAGGTGTTTGCAAAGTAGCATCCTTCTGCTCATCATAAATCAGTTCCATTGTTGCAGAATCATTGACTTTTGCATAACGCTGAATATTGCTCAACTGGGCATTATCTGCCAAAGATAGCAGCATCAAGAAAACAACCGCAAGAATAGTGCCTGTACGCACAAAAGGTGTCCGACGGCCACTCTTACTCTTGCAACGGTCGGAAATGCCGCCAAACAAAGGCAACATAAACAATGCAAGAATATTATCCAGTGCCATAACAACACCGGATGCAGTTTGACTAAGTCCGAATTTGCTGGTCAGCGTCATTGCTATCGTTACATCGTAAATTTGCCAAAAAGCGCAAATCAGAAAGAAGGCAAATCCGACCAAAATGGTACGTTTTTTGTTCAGCTTCATAGCAACCTCCAGTTAACTATTATACGTATTATATTAACACAAAAAGCAATATTTTTCAAGAAAAGAAAAGCCGCAAGATTACTCCTGCGACTTTTTGTAATTTACTTGTACAGAGGGAACTGCTCACAAATAGAGGCTACGGTTTCGTGGACTTCCTTGGCAGTACCTTCAAAGTCACGGGCGGTAAGCGCCACGCAGCGGGCAATCTTCTTCATTTCCTCAGCGCCCAAGCCACGGGTGGTAACAGCAGCAGTACCAATACGGACACCACTGGTAACAGTGGGCTTCTCAGGATCGCCGGGAATTGCATTCTTATTCAAAGTGATGTGGTTAGCATCGCAACGGGTTTGAAGCTCGGCGCCTGTAATGTGCATAGGACGCAGGTCAGCCAGCATCAGATGGTTATCTGTACCGCCGGTGACCAAGTCAAAACCCTCAGCCAGCAGCGCTTCAGCCAATACCTTAGCATTGCTGACGACGTTCTTAGCGTAGTTTTTGAAATCGTCGCTCATCGCTTCTTTGAAGCACACAGCCTTGGCTGCAATGATATGCTCCAAAGGACCGCCCTGGGTACCAGGGAACACCGCAGAATTCAATTTCTTGGCGTATTCCTCCTTAGCAAGGATCAAGCCGCCGCGGGGACCGCGAAGGGTCTTGTGGGTGGTAGTGGTGACGATATCCGCATAAGGCACGGGGTTCTGATGCATACCACCGGCAACCAAACCGGCAATATGGGCCATATCCACCATCAGCACGGCGCCAACTTCATGGGCAATGTCAGCAAAAAGCTTGAAATCAATGGCTCTGGGGTATGCAGATGCGCCAGCAATCATCAGCTTGGGCTGGCACTTCTTAGCCATATCCCGGATCTGATCGTAATCAATACGACCGGTCTCGTGATTGACATCGTAGGAAACCACATTGTAGTACTTGCCGGAAATATTCGCAGGGCTGCCGTGGGACAGGTGACCGCCATTGGCAAGGCTCATTCCCATCATAGTATCGCCGGGGTTCAGCAGTGCCAACTGTACTGCCATATTTGCCTGGGCGCCGGAGTGGGGCTGAACATTGGCAAACTCAGCGCCAAACAGATCCTTTGCCCGCTGAATGCACAAGCTTTCCAATTCGTCCACGTGCTGACAGCCGCCGTAATAACGCTTACCGGGCAGACCCTCAGCATATTTATTTGTGAGAACAGAACCCATAGCGGCGATTACCGCAGGAGAAGCAAAGTTTTCTGAAGCAATCAACTCCAGACCGTCCTGCTGACGGGTCAGCTCTCGGTCCATCATTGCGGCAACTTCCGGGTCAAACTGAGAAACAAATCCAATGGAATCCACAGTCTTGGCAAGCATAATATATCCTTCTTTCTTAAAAATACAAAATAAAAACAGACAATCTATACCAAGACTGTCTGTAAAACGCATAACATAGTTGTATGCATCTCCGTCCGTTTGCCTGAGAGATTCGGCTTTCGCCTTGCACCTTCGGCACACAACTGAATGTGTTCTCCAGAGAGTCCTCCGCTTCCGGTTCCGATCAGTACCCGAAAGCATCCATGGTTATAGAAAAATTTGATTATCACCTATAGTATACACATAATACGAATTTTGTCAATAGATAAGGCAAAAAGACCTGCGATGTCTTAAAAATATGATATGATTATATTCATAGATTTTTGAAAAGCATACCTACATAAGCAAAAGTCCACCGGCAACACCGGTGGGCTTATTTTAATAGAAAATACTGTTTTGATGTTTGGTGGGCAAGCCTCGGCTTGACGCTCACCCAGTGCTGTCAGTTGATTCGGATTATAAACAGGATCACCATGACGGATATAGTGGAGAATCATCTGTCTTCCCTCTTATTTCTTATCTTTGATTTGTGCCTGCAAATGCATGGACAGCACTGCCAAAGAAGTTGCCATATTTTCGTTTTGTACCAGAATATTACCCGGCACATCCAAATGAATAGGGGCAAAATTCCAAATTGCTTTGATACCACAGGCGATCATCCGATCACAGACCTGCTGCGCAAATTGGGCCGGCACAGTGATAATACCCATTAGAATTTGATTTGCACGGCAAAAGCTCTCCAATTCTTTCATCGAAAAAATCGGCTTGCCATCCTGTGCTTCTGCGTGATTAGGATTCACATCAAAGGCTGCAAGAATGTTCAGACCATAAGCCTCGAAACCGCCGTAACCCAACAATGCACGGCCTAACTTACCTGCACCGATTAAAATGGCATCCGTAGTATTATCATAGCCCAAAAACTGGTTGATATCTTCAATCAAGCTCTCACGAAAATAGCCGATCTTCGGCCGGCCTCCGTCGGAAACCAAGGCCAAATCCTTTCGCACCTGCACCTCGCCCATACCCAGTGCATTGGCCAATGCAGTGGCAGAAATATAGGGCGTGCCGTTTTCCGGCAAGCTACGCAAATAGGAAAGATATACAGGCAATCGCTTCAAAACAGATTTGGAAACATCCTTACGCTCCATAGTAACCATCCTTTTATATATCGATATAAATTTATATCGATATTATTCTGTATCGATTATACCATAAAACCGCAGGAATTCAAGGATTTTTTACGCACAGCTGGTTTGACGGATTAACTCTTTTCGCAGTTTTAGCATGATCCGTTTCTCCAATCGGGAGATGTAAGATTGGGAAATGCCCATCTCTTGGGCAACCTCTTTTTGTGTCAATTCTTTATGTCCGTAAAGGCCAAATCTTTTTATGACGATTTCCCGTTCCCGCTCCGGTAGTTCTTTTACAGCCTGTCGCAAAACACATAAGTCCACATCGTCCTCCAGCGGGCGCAGGATCATATCCTCGTCCGTACCCAAAATATCCGAAAGCAGCAATTCGTTGCCGTCATAATCCATATTGATAGGCTCATCCAAGGAAATTTCTGTCCTTTGTGAGGATATTTTGCGAATGTGCATTAGAATCTCATTCTCAATACAACGGGAAGCGTAGGTTGCCAGCTTGATATTTTTCTCCAATCGGTATGTGCTGATCGCCTTAATTAATCCAATTGTTCCGATAGAGATTAAATCCTCAAGGTTTACACCGGTATTCTCAAACCGCCTTGCAATAAATACCACCAGACGGAGATTGCGCTCAATCAGCAATTGCTTGGCCGCTTCATCTCCTTGCTCAAGTGCCATCAAAGCTTCCTGCTCCTGTACGCCTTTTAGTGGTGGCGGCAATACATCGGCTCCACCGATGTAATAGATATTTTCCCTGCAAATAAGCCCAATTCTCGTCAGAAAACCTAATAATTTACCCTTCATAACGCCCCTCCTGTTAACGCTTGATATGCCCCTTCCCCACTAAGTCCTTCCGGAGCAAATGCCACCAGTGTACTTCCCTGCCACGAACCGATCTTCACGCCTTGCAAACGCAATGCAAGCATAAATCCACAACCGCCAACACTGTGATAAGGGATCAGTCGAAGACCGGGGATCGCACCAACAGACTCAACCGGACTTTGCAGTTGATTCAGTGTAAGTCCGGTAAGTTTTTGCGCGGCATCAGCCCCAATCACAAGAACTTGCTGGCCTGTTACGGGATCACGGAGTGTGTTTCCGGTATCCTGTAAAGCCGTCAACTTAAGACAGCTTTCTCCATAACACAGTTCCACCGGAATATAGGTTGTTCCCCCCAATCTTCCCCGAAAACCAAAGCAGCATAACAGACAGAGAACACCTGCTGCGCACACAATACCCAAAACACCGCCCTTCCCCATTCCCATCACAGCGCCACCCAAAGCAAAGCACAAGAACACAAAAACCGTTCCTCTACGCAAGGCGCTCAAGGAACATCCATATGTAACCACCGCCATAGCCCACAAGCTGACTGTACGCCAAAGAAGGTTTCCAAGGAACGCAAACCCCGGAAGTAGACAAAACGCCGCATAAACGCCGCCTATTGCCCCTCCCACCGCTGCTTTGACAATTTTTACAGAAAAACCACAGAGCCGGCCTGCTGCTAGCAGCAACAAAAAGTCTACCAAGAAGTTCAGAAGTATCACGCCGTCCAAATACACTGTCATCTGTACACCCCCTATCGGTAAACTCAGTATAGAGGTTTCCCCCGGCAAATGCCGTCGGTTGGAGATGGCAGCTTGTCAGCAGATTCCCCTAAGCTACTGTCCCTTTCTCCAAGCAGACACCCCAAAACAAAAAATGCGGCAGCCGATACAATCGGCTGCCGTTTCATTCTGTCGAGATATTTTTTAGTACCTGGCGAATATTCTTTTCTGCCTTAAATCTGGGGACCATAATCTCATGTCCACAACCAAGGCATTTTAATCGAAAATCCGCGCCGGTCCGCAAAACCTTCCATTGCTTTTCACCGCAGGGATGGGGCTTCTTCATAACCAAAATATCCCCTAACTGAATGTCCATACTACTCCCCCTTTATGGCATCCCAATACTGCTTGGCAGCTTGCTCCAACTTATTATCGCCATAAGCATAGTATTGTGTTCCCACCAATTCGTTTGGCAGATACTGCTGACGAACCCAGCTATGGGGGAAATCGTGAGGATACAGATAGCCTTGCTCCCGTTCCATTGTGTAGGAATCAGCGTGCATATTCTGCAGATGCCGGGGAAAATCTCCGGTTCTACCCTTGCGAACATCTGCAAGAGCCGCGTCAAGGGCAATATGTCCGGTATTGGACTTGGGACTGGTTGCCATCAGCACCGCCGCATCACCAAGAGGAATCCGAGCCTCCGGCATTCCCAACATCAGCGCCATATCCACACAGGATTTCACAATAGGAATGATCATAGGATACGCAAGGCCCACATCCTCCGCTGCGATCACCATTAACCGGCGGCAGGCGGACTGCATCTGCCCCACCTCCAAGAGCCGCGCCAAATAGTGGCAAGCTGCATCTGGGTCGGAGCCGCGGATGGACTTTTGCAGGGCCGAAAGCAAATCATAGTGATTGTCGCCGTCACGGTCTGCGCGCATCGCACTTTTCTGTGTAACGGTTTTGGCATCTTCCAGTGAGATTTTCAGCGAATCGCCCTGAGGAACACCAGCAGAGAAAAGCACCTCAACAGCGTTCAGCGCTTTTCTCAAGTCACCGCCACAGGCCGAGGAGATGTATTCCAGCGCCCCTTCTTCACAATCAGCACACAGACCTGTCCGTTCCTGCAAGAAACCCACGGCCCTGTTCACGGCCTGCAAAACCGCATCCTTGGAGAGTTGCTTGAACTCAAACACAGTGGAACGGCTTAAAATTGCATTAAATACATAGAAATAAGGGTTCTCAGTGGTGGAAGCGATGAGGGTAATCTTGCCATTTTCGATATGCTCCAACAGGGATTGTTGCTGCTTTTTGTTAAAGGACTGGATCTCATCCAGATACAGCAACACACCGTTGGGCGCCATAAACGTATCCAACTGCGCTACGATCTGCTTAATATCCGCTGTAGATGCCGTGGTGGCATTCAGCTGATACAGAGTGCGGTTGGTCTTCTTGGCAATGATATTAGCCACGGTGGTCTTTCCCGTACCACTGGGGCCATAGAAGATCATATTGGGGATATTTCCCGAATCGATCAAGCGGCGCAGTACCGCGCCTTCGCCTAAAATATGCTCCTGACCAAAGACTTCATCCAAAGTTGTAGGCCGCAACTGTTCTGCTAACGGTTGGTACATAAGCCGCTCCTTTCCTTAAAATGTGGCAACATCCGGCTCTGCCGGCTCTGCCGATTCTACCCGCAAGGCTGTCAGCACCGGGCCAAGCTCGCCCTGGTACAGAAAGTGCTTTTCTGCAGTAATTTTGGCGGTAATAGCCACCCATGACCGGGATTCCAAAGTCTTCGCCTGCTCGTAACGGCAGGGCAAACCGCAGAACTGAATATCGTCCTCGCAGCAGGTCATCACAAAGCGACCGGGTGCAAACATTCCGTTCTTTTCCCGGCGCAGCATAGCTACCTGGCCTTTGAAACTGACGGTCTTGCCATCATATTTTGCAGGCTCCTCCGTTACATCCCGATACCACAGGGCATAATCCTCGTCACTCACCGTGATGATGGGCGCGTTGATATCAAAGGGTAGCGGATCTTCAATCTCGTCAAATTCGGTGGTGCCATCGGTGTAGTCATAGAGAATATCCATCCTCCGGTTGGCAGCACGAACCAATTTGTGGAATGGCATCGTATCCTGGCCCGGTGTCAAGCGGTTGAACACCACCATCTGACCACCTACCAGCTTGTCCATCACCAAATTACGCATATTGGCGTTGTAGGCCATAAAAGTAGTGGAATCTGCAAACATAACCTCTTGGGCAACCACCCAATCGGCAGGAAAACGGCTGTACATATCTCCAACAAGGAGCATACCGTTCAGCTCCGCAACTACACGCTGGGCTTTGTGCTTCTTAGCTAATTGCTGAAGCTCTTTGGTGGTAACAGACTGCTGATCAATGACCTCCAAAAAAACATTCTTGTGGGGGTAGGTAGAAAGATCGTACTCCTCCTCACCTTCCTCACAAATCAGCAAAAGTGTCCGCTCACCGGCATTGAACCGGGGATCTTCCAATGTTTGCTGAATAAACTTTGTTTTTCCGGAATCCAAAAAACCGGTGAATACATAAACGGGAATCTGTGCCATATTACACTCCAAACAATTCTGCAACCTTATCTTCCTGCAGCTGTGCGCCAATAACGCAGAGCTTTCCGGTAACTGCCGCACCGCCGGTACGCAGGTTCATCTCACCGGGGACAAAGTCAAAGTGGATCCAATTGCCATCTTCACCTTCCACGATACCCTTTGCCCGCAGGACAATGCCGTAAGCACCGGAGTTCAGTTCAAACAAGACCTCACGAATGGCATCAAGCGTGAACTTCTTGTGGGTTTCCACACCCCAAGCGGTAAAGACCTCGTCAGCATGGTGGTGATGGTGGTCACCGTGATCATGACCACAGCAGCAATGATGGTCTTCATCGTGATGATGATGGTGCTCCTCATGATCGTGACCGCAGCAGCAATGCTCCTCACCGTGGTGATGGTGATGATGCTCGGCGTGATCGTGACCACAGCAGCAGTGATGTTCCTGATCATGATGATGGTGATGATGCTCGTCGTGATCGTGGCCGCAGCAACAATGATGATCCTCATCGTGATGGTGGTGATGATGCTCCTCTTCCATCTGCGCCAGATCCACAGCAACTTTCGCCTTGCCTTCCATGGCCTCCATCAGTTGCGCGCCGGTCAGTTGATTCCAAGGGGTAGTCACAATAGTAGCTTCCCCATTATGCTCCCTGAGCATAGCAACAGCAGCATCCAGCTTCTGCTGAGGTACCATATCCGTGCGGGACAGAATAATCGTGGAAGCTGTTTCAATCTGATTATTATAGAACTCGCCAAAGTTCTTCATATAGACTTTCACCTTGCCGGCATCTACAACGGCAACAGTGCAATCCAAGGAAACATTTTCATTAGTCACCTTTTCTACAGCAGCGATCACATCGGAAAGTTTTCCTACTCCGGAAGGTTCAATTACAATTCGGTCAGGGTTATAATCGTTGATCACTTGTGTCAGC
This sequence comes from Oscillospiraceae bacterium, assembly GCA_017561205.1. Lineage (GTDB taxonomy): Bacteria > Bacillota > Clostridia > Oscillospirales > Oscillospiraceae > Faecousia. The sequence goes on from JAFZDL010000025.1 coordinate 90,721, forward strand.
GCCTTGCCAAAATCACCAACCAGGCTGCAGCAAATGCAGCCGGAGTTCATTTCGGTAATATTGATGCCTGCATCCTGCAAAAAACCGCCGTCAATACCGATCTCACCAAATTCGTTCTCAATCAGCACCAGTTTCTGGCCTGCGTAGCTTTCCGCTATCATTTTCTTAATGAGAGTTGTTTTACCAGCGCCTAAAAAACCGGAATAAATATCGATTTTTGTCATTGTCCTCACGCTTTCCTTAAAAATTTGCCTATTTCTATAAGGCACATCATAACATAGTAACTATACCACATTCTGTCCAAAAATCCAATAGTATTCTTCTCTTTTTGCAAAAGAAAAAAGAGAGATCGCCCAAAGACGATCTCTCTTTAGATAAATCAGAACAATTCGATTTCGTACAGTTCCAGTCTGCGCAGACCAAAGTTCAAACGCAAAACTTCCGGACTAATAGGCTCAGCCAGAATGAAGGTCTTAGAGAATTCTTCGATCTTTTCCTCTGCAATAGCAGGTGTTGTCAGCTCCTCGCCGTTCTTGACCTGGATACTCATATCGTCGATCTGGAAGCCGTGGACAACAACCTTTGTAAAGGTAGGCTTCACCTTGGTCAGGTTCATTTCCAAGAACTTGGGTTTCTCGGTCTTATGCACGCTGCCACCTAAGTTGTCCTTCACACCGTCAACCAACTTTCTAAAGTCGGCTGTGAAGGAGCCGGTAACACCGATGTCAAACCGACGCTCGAAGATGAGGTTTCCGGTATGGGTACGCTCGTACTCCAGCTTCTGAACCAAGGCTTCAACCTCCTGATAGGTAGGCAAGCCCTCATCCTTAATTTCACTGGTACCAATGACCACCTCATGAGGCTTCAGCTCGAAAGTATTGCCGGTGATGGTGCCGCCGTGACGGAAATTATACCAAGTACCGGATATGCCTTCCAAGGTAACAGTCTGAGGATCCTGTTCCATATTCACCAGGACGAACATCTTTTCCTTCTCGGTTTCGTAAAGGACGGATTCAACCTGAGGTGTCTTGATCAGGTGGGTGCGCTTACCAAAGAGAACCAAGTCCTCAAGGGCCTCAAAGCTGGAGAACAGGTATCTTGTACCCTCGTAGAACCAACCACGGTCATTCATATCGTGGTAAGCATAGGGCCACAAAGTCTTACCGCCCCGGATCATAGGTGCCCAGGTCTGGCAGATATATTCCTCAAAGGTAGGATAGTAGCCGGGCTTCTCTTTCTTAGCGCCAAAGCAGGTAGGCATGAAGCCGATACATTTGTCGCTGCGGTTCAGCTTTGAGATCTTGTCTATATCATAGCCCAGAGAGTTGATCTTCCGGGTGTAGACACGGCGTCCCTCTTCGTTTGTATATGGGTTGATGTAGGGATGTGCCTCAAACCAGTCAGCAGCATCCAAATAGATATCAGCTGCGCGGCTGGCAGTCAAGACAACATGGTAAGGATCCTTCTCTCCAATAAAATCATACAGATGCTTCAGGTAGATGGGAGAAACGCCACGGCACTCGGGTTCATCATCTATGTAGTAGAATGCAAAATCATTGCCGCGGTTTGCATCAATGATGGCTTCGTACTTTTCGAACATTTCATCGCTGGGACGAGCATCCTTAGTGGCTTCGCCGCCGGGAGAATCGCAGCCCCTAATCAAGCGAAAGGGGGTCAAATGAACGGTCTGCATGCAAATTTCTCTGGTGATACACAGCTTATCATCTGCGTCATATCGCCGCTTAAAGGCCTCACTATTACGGTAATATTCAGCATACATATTACGGCGCAGGACGGGCTTACCGTTGACGATCAGATTACCGCCGGAAATCCAGGTCATCATATGATCGCTGGGAGCCAGGCGACGGATTTTCTTGGTCAAGGCGCGATCCTCTGTAGTTGCGGTCAGAAAGGCATCACCAATTTCAAAATTGGGAGTATCAAAGCAGAAGCTGCCGTCGGCTGCAGGAGTGATCGTGGTTGTTTCAATACCGGGACCTTCCAGCTTCAGGGTAACAGGCTGATTGGCAAAGATCTTACCTGCGATCTTGCTGTAATCCTGGCCGGGATAGAAGTTGGTGCGGTACTCAGGCTGCGTGAAGGTGAACTTCAGTGCCTCATAGGTCACACGAACAGGATAGCGGCGGTAGAAAATCTTGCCATCAGACAGGCGCTTGAGCTGCATACCGGGTCTATGGAGACCGTGGGCAGGAAATGCGCAAGGAACAGTGAACTCATTACCACCGGCCTTCAAGGAAACTCTAAGAACTTCATCGCTGCAATCAGAGGAGAACTCAAATTCACCATCCTCAGGGTTCATGGTCTTAACAGTTAATGTACCGGTAAACCCCATCTCGTTTTCATCATTAATATCGGCAATTGCAGTAGCAATTCGCAGGTCGTCGCACTTAGGACGCATGGGGAAACCGGGCAGACTGCGGAACTTCTCACAATCCATATAGTTCTCCACAGGACTCCAGGAACTGCATTGCCGTCCGGCCTTAGAGTAACGGGTACGGCACACATTTACCAGCCAGTTGTCGCTCCACAGTTCATTGGGAGTCATATAGAATGCAACCAGAGGAATTTCAATCTCAACAGACCAGAAGTCCTCACCCTTATAAACGGCGCTCTTCCATTCGGGGGAATAGGGATCGGGCTGAATAATGCCACCCTCAGAATAGAACAGGGAAACAGTAGCGCCTGAAGGGCAAACAACAAACTGATAGAAATCAAAGTAGCTGTTAGAGGGAGACAGATACAGCTCTACAGCGTCACTTTCCCATATGGAATTGAGCTTTCCCACATGGTCCACATAGGCCATATCGGGCTCTTCGCACCGAATACCAACAATAATGCGGTCCTCGCAAGGCAGGATCTTAAAAGAGGTCTGGGCAGGAGCCAGTTTCGGGGTACGGGTATAAAGAAGGTAGAGACCAGTTTGCTCAGGAACAGAGGCCCATGCTGCCTCGTCCATACAGCCATCAATGGTGATAGTTGCAGGGTTAAACAATTTCTTTTCCATAGTTTTTCTCCTTTCCGTCTTGCGGAATATGTACTGCATCATTATAGCAGATTAGACTTTTAATTGCAACACAAAGAATCCTTTTATTCCATTTATTCTCACTTTTTCTCCCCTTTCGTTTTACTGTCCCGGTGTATACCGGGACAGTAAAACGAAAGGCGTGTAAATCAGAATGCTTCGATTTCGTAAACCTCAATTCTATAACACCAAATTCAAGGCGCAGACAATCCGGGCTGATAGGATCAACAAAACAGGAAGGTCTTGGAGGACTGCTCATCCTTCACTTCCTTAACAACAGGAATAAAAAGGGCGATTCTCTCTTGAGGAATCGCCCTTAATAATTTCAGCACAAGGAAACTTACTTGATAAAAGTATCGTTGTAAGACTTCAGGCTTGCCTCGTACTTGCCCTCAATTGCGGGAATTGCACTCTCGGGAGGCATCTGGGTGATCTCTTTGTAGTCGAGCAACAGTTGTACACCTTTATAGGTACCTTCGACGAAGTGACCACGAGCTTCCAGATACTTATTGAGCTTAGTAACATAAGCAGCATCATAGGTATTGCCGAGATTCTTCAGCTTCTTGGCACGGGTATTGTTGATCTTGGCCAGAGCTTCCAGAACCTTCTTGGAGTAGTCAGAGGTGCCCTTCAGACCCTCATACTCGCAGGCCACAGTGCCCAGAGAGTAATCGGAAACATACTTAAGACCGCACTTCAGCATGTAGCAGAACAGATCGATAACAGCTTCACGCTCATCACAGGAAGCAGCCATACTCCAGCAGGCCTGGGTCAGCATGGAAGAACCCAGGGTCTCGCCGTTGCTGCCTCTCCACTCGGGAATGGGAGCGACCTCCAAACGGTTGCTGTTAGGGATCTCCTGGTACAGGTGCTGCCAGTTGTAGGGCTCGCAGTCAGACAGCTGCATAGCGAACATAGGATAGACCACATTTTTCTGAATGTTGTTCGGATTAGTGATAGAACACTTCTTAACAGTGAAAGCATCATACTTCATCTGCATAAAGTCCTTGATGTAGGGCTTGTCAAGGACGGAAACCAGCTCGCCCTTGGTGTTCATTTCAAAGGCGTTAACCAGGTTGTGCCAGGAGTAGGAGGGCAGACCGTAGGTGTCGGTCTTGCTGTCGCCGTCGACATCCTTGGTCATCTGAACCATAACCTCCAGGAAGGTATCCCAGGTCCAGTTGCCCTCCAGGAAGTACTCCTTAGGAGTCTTGACACCATATTCCTTAAACATATCTACGTTGTAGTAGCACATCATGGTGCCGGTCCAGGGCTTCACAAAGCCATGGCTCTTGGTGCCGTACTGCAACATATCCAGGAATTCCTCGCCGCAGATCTCAGCCAGCTTCTTATATTCAGCATTGGTGAAATCAGCGGTAAGGCCGTTGTTGGAAATGCCGGGAAAGACATCGGTGTGGCCGATAATATCGGGCCTGTCGCCTGCGTTGATAGCAGACATAATAGCGGTCTGATTGTAGTCGCCCCTAAATTCAATGGTAACACCGTTCAGCTCAGCCCATTCAACAACAGCTGCGCGCTCGATGTATGGATAGATACCGGTGGATTCGAGGTCGATCATAGTCTGCAGATTTTGGTAGGATGCGTCAGTACCCAAACCGTAGATCTGAAGAGTCTTGCCCTTGAACTTAGAATTGACAGCGGCAGTTGCCTTGGTGGGGCCGGTGGAACCGGTGGTAGCCTTGGTAGCGGCAGCCTGGGTTGCCTTGGTAGTCTTACCGGTGGTAGCCTTAGTAGCTTTGGTAGCCTTCGTGTTCTTGGGTCTGGAAACAGCAGTAGGCTTCTTGTTTCCGGATTCTCCCTCATTTTCCTCAGGAGCCTCAGTCCCCTCGGGATTCTCTACGACACCGGTAGCATCAGTTTCGCCAGTAGCATCGGGTGCCTCAGTGGCATCCAGTGCCTTAGTGGCTTCGGTTGCGCCAGTGGCCGTGGGGTCGGTTGCAGGATCTTTGGCCTTCTTCTTACAACCGATAAAAAGACCGGCGACCATGCAAATGACCAACAGCAGTGCGATCAGTTTCTTCATAATATACTCTCCTTTAATTTTTTAACTGCGGTCAAGCCGCAATAATTCACTTACATTATAGCTGATTATTGGCAATCTTTCAATATCAATTATATGCAAATCCATGAAAATTGGCAATTGGCACAAAAGTCATCGAATATATTGGTTATTTTGTTCAAAAAACTTCCATTTCGTACAACTCAACGCGCTTACTCTTAAAATCAAGACACAAACAATAGCGTCCTTCAGCAGATAGGTCACAGAGAATTCTTCCGTCTTCACTTCGGCAAATTCAGAAACGGTCCATTCCTCGCCGTTACGGATCTGAAGCTTCGTATTATCCAATCCCCAACCGCTGACAACGATCTTGCTGTGATCCTGACCGGGATAGAAATTGGTACGGAACTCCAGCAGAGAGAATCTGATAACAATGGGTTCATAAGTAACGATAACAGGATAGTGACGTTTGAACTCAATGCCGTCAGAAACACGCTTCAAACTAACAGACACCGGGAATCTAGTCAACTCATTAAAGTAACAAGGAGCAGTAAATTCATTAACACCGGCTTTCAATGTAACCTTGACACTTTCTGCGTGATCGGAACTAAACTCAAATTCACCGGAATATGTATTTACAATATTCCAAATCATTTTAGCAGATTGAGGTGAATTTTACAACACAAATTTCCCAATTTCAGAAACAAAAATACAGGGAGTGTCAAAAGCTTGACACTCCCTGTTAAAATAGGAAATTTCTTTTAGCCCTTGCTGCCGGAACGGTCCATACATTCCACAAAGAATCTCTGGCCAATCAGGAACAAAACCATCATAGGTGTAACAGCTGTCAATATGATAGCATAGTGCTCTGCCTGTCTACGCATTAGATCCAACTGATTTACACCAATACCCTGACGCTCTCTCATTCCCTCCAGAGCAACCATCAAAGTGAGGTTATCATCGCCGGGCAGCGAGAACACACCGGCGAGCAGCGCATCGTTCCAGTAATAAATCACAGAAAGCAATGCCACTGTTACCACAACAGGCTTAATGTTGGGGATCATAATCCGCAGATAGATGGAAAGGGGGCTACAACCATCGATCTTAGCAGCTTCCTCCAAATCTCTGGGCATGCTCATAAAGAACTGCCGGAACAGGAAAATGTAAATACCGGAGTTCAGACCAACACCAAACAGTGCAGGCACATAGAACGCCATATAGTTGTTCAAGATGTTGATCGTGAAGGTCTCACCGGTAAACAGACCGATAATCTTACCAATACCAAAGATGTCGAACCAACGATATTCATAGTACAGAGGGATGATAGCAGTCTGTACAGGCAGAATAATCGTAAACAACACACAAGCATACACAATAGGATTGCCCTTGAATTTGTAACGACCTAAGCCATAACCAACCAAGGAGCAGGAAAACACCTGCAACAGCGTGCAGATCAATGCAATAGTCGCCGTATTCTTGGCATACTTAATGAAATGAAAATATGCCTTTTCGCCAAACATAGCATTCTTAAAGTTTTCAAAGGTTGCTCTGCTGGGCAAGAATCCAGATTCCTCCGTATACAATTCCACAGCGGGTGTAAAAGAAGAGGAAATCATCTTGATAACTGGGAACAGAACAACGTAGCTGATACCAATCAACAGTGCATAACGGAACACTTTGTACAAAAATGAGGCACAAGGTTCGATAATTTTCTTATTAAATTTCATAATCGTACCTCCTCCCTCTTAGTCCATAGAAATAACCTTGCGGGACAAGAATGCATTCACGATAACGACCAGGATAAAAATCGCCACAGAATAGCCCCAGCTCATTGCACAGGCGTAGTCGAAGTTACCTAACATATTTGTATCGATCATGCTAACAATAGAGTTAGTGCTTGCATTGAAGTAATCAATGATTGTATAGATCAAACACAACAGTATGCTGGGTGTAAGCAACGGGAATGTAATCTTCCAGAAAGTCTCCCACTTGGTTGCACCTTCCATCTCAGCCACTTCGTAAAGGTAGGCAGGAATGGTCTGCAAGCCGATGATAAACAGAATGATCTGGATACCTGCGCTCCACAGCAGATTAAACAACTGCGTAGCATATCCGGTAAACTTCTCAATGATAGAAGACAACGGGCCAAAGCTTCCGACGATTTCTTGCAGGAAACCACGTGCCTCACCGCTCATCATAAAGAAAGAATTGGTTGTGTCCTTCAACTCATCTCTGCCACCCAAGTCGTTGAAGACTTGCAGAACCTGGTCAGCTGCGAAGATAACCGGCAAGAACATAATGGCACGGAACAACAAACGTCCGGCAAACTTTTCGTTCAGCAAAATTGCCAGGAACATACTGATGAACATAATCACCAGGATCTTAATAGCAGCTTCCTTGACCACCGACCACAAAGCTTGTATAAACTTTGCGTCACCGGTAAACATTTTATCAAAGTTTCCCCAACCAATAGGATCAAACACCAAACCCTCTTGACCAACAGTAACATCATTGAAAGAGTACATCAATGACTGAGCAACGGGTTTTGCAAACAGGAAAATGAATCCAATAATAAAAGGCAATACAAACATCCAGCCTGTGGTATCAGTGGGAGTTATAATTTTAAGTCTCTTATTTCTTTTCATTTCGTACCTCCCAAAACAACCTTATACTGCTTAGCCGGAATTTCTACGCCTTCAGCAGTCGTGTATGCTTCATCGCGGTAATTGACAATGACCTTACCGTTTTCATACGCAGTCTCGGTGACATCCTCAGCAATAGTCGCATGGTCAATGATGTTCTTACCTGCAAACTGAGCCGATACATCCTGCAGAGTCTTATAGTGCTCTATAATCTTCTCTTTCCAGCGCTTGTAGGAGTAAGAAACCATATCATCATATTCAGTACCAACCAACTGGTCAACATCACCGTAAATCAGGTTGTACTTCAAATTGCTGCCATTCTCCAGAACCTTCAGCAACTCCTGCTCGTAGTCAACGGACATATTGAAGGCGGTAGGTGCAAGTACTGTATTTCCCTGCATAGCAATCTGATAGAAAGGTACTGTATGATCAGCCAAATCATAATCACTACTGCCGTTTGCAACATCGGAAACAATGTCGGAGTAGGCCAATGTGTAAGCATTGCCACCATGCACCATGACGAAATCAGCGTTCTCATCTGCATATTTCAATGCCTCTTTCCAGAACTCCATAGAATGGGTTCTTGTAGTGGAAGGCACATCGTCCGCATAGTCGGTATACAGCACCTTACCAATACGGTCAAGGGAAATGTTATTGATCTTCCATTCTGCAGCAGCATCCACAAATTTTGTTACAAGGCCGGGCAGCTTTGCCGGATAGAGAATATTCCAGCGGCTGGTATCATCCATCTGCTCAGAGTCCAAAATAAACTGATACTGGAATGCATATTTATCAAAGAAGGTCTTAGCTGTGTCCGCATTGGTATCATAGCCATTGCCGTTGTTGTAAACATCAACAGGATTGGACTCCAGGAAGAAAACTACTCCTTCCTGATTCAAATAGTCAATCATAGCGCGGAATTCTTTTTTGGAACCCAGAACAGACTCGGTCTCAACCGTGCTATACACCTTGTTGTTCAAACCGCCGTCCAAAGCGCCAATATAGTTGATAACCAAGTTATCAATACCCTCAGCCTTCAACTCCTTAACGATAGTTACCACATCATTATAGGTAGTCAACGGTGTAACAACAGGCTTCTTGACGCCAAAGACATACTTTTCAATGCTAACGGCACCGACCAAATCCAAAATTAAGTACTTTTTATTCGCAAGGGCAGACTTCTTCAGCTGGTTAGCCTCCTGAAGTTGCTCTCTGTACTTCTCAGCCATACCAACATAATTAGCCTTATCGCCATTCAGGAAATAGTAGCGAACAGCAAAATTCTGATTAACAAGCTGATTGTCACTAATAGCCAAAACTCTGGCTTCCTGACCTGCGTAAGTACTGGCAGCCGTTTTGATGTATTTATGCTCAACCATATGCACAACAGGGTGAATCATATTGTAAGAGCTGACCTTACCACTGGTACTTGCAACAATGCTGGAACTTGCATCACCGGAAACGATCACGCCGAGGAACGCCTTATCCTGTGTAGCCACACTGTTGGGAGTTTCCTCGCCATCGTGAGTTTTCTCGATATCAGCAGTTTCCTTTACTCCCTCCCACTTGGAACCAAAAATAGGCAAACTGATCTGTTCCTTCACAGTCTCAGCTTTTTCCAGACCCAAGGTGATATTATTGCCATAAACCGTATTGTTGTAGAAAACAATATCGTTATGGTTCTTGCCGTTATTAAAATCAATCAGTGCGCCAGAGCCATCGGGAACCAACAATTCACCAGGCTGGGATTCATTGGCAGCGCCAAAATAAGGCAAGAGCTTAATATCAAGAATTGCGTAGGGATAGGTACCAACGCCCTTGATCTCTTCGGTTACAATTTCAGCCTGGAAGGCACCATCCACAATGCTGTACTGAACGGGAATATATACATTTGCAATGGGGAATCCAAATGTGAACTTCACACCGGAACCATCAGCAAGCTTCTCATATTCCATACAGCCTTTGAGAATGCTATCACCGTAGTTATTGAATTCCTGGTCAACAGGTTGTTTCTTCTCAATATTGAAGAATGTCACATGAATCTGAGCGTTGATCATAGGCTTTCTAACCGGCAGCTTCGCATTTGCGCGGTCTACAGGATTAGAATACCAAACATTACCCGTTTTCTTTTCAACCACCTTAACTTCACCATTGGTGAAATTAGCCCACAATTCAAGACCATCCTTATCTGCTACCAACTCAAAGGCTTCCAGATCTTCCTCGGGAACCTTACTGGTATCAGCAGTAATGGCATCATCGATAATCTCGATTGTATTTGCCTTTTCATAAGCGATATCAGACCAATAGATCTTATATGCGCCCCAGCCCACAGCTACCAGCAGGACAATAATCAATGTCACGCTAATTACACGGGCAATTAACTCACTATTTCTGTGGAGCGCACGCCTAAATTTGAATAATTTATTTTTAATATCCATATTCTTCTCCGTTCCACAAAAAATCACTGATAACTAAGCTCGAAATACAAGGATGCCACGAAGAAATACACCTGCTGGAACAGCATAATCAGCATCAATGCAAGGAACAAAATAATAATCAGGCCAACAACAGTAAGCAAAATAGCAAGAAAAGTTTTAGCAAAAGAATACTCATGAATTTCTTCCAAACCGCTAAAAGCAATAAATGCGCCCCAAATTTCAGACACAATAATTGCATAGGTCAAGAACACCTGCTCATCACCGGCCAGCACCCAGCTGCCACAGACAGTAATAAAGCGAACAATGATATAGGGCACCAGCGCATTTGCGCAAACCACACAAATATCCTTCAGCTTTCCCTTACCATCCAGCAGTGTGCAGAAACACCAGTTGGAAATAGCAACCATAAAGAAAATCATTATGGTAACAACAGATGTACGAAGCAAGCTGGTATCTGCAGAATCAAATGTGTTCATGTCATAGCCCGTGGCTGTACGATGGAACATTTCCACCAAAAGCCACAAGGCAATGGTAATTGCAACAACCGCAGAGGAGCCCTTTTTGTTTGCCTTCAGCTCCAGGAAGCCATCCCGGGGATGCATACAGATATAAAAAGGATACAAATAGGGGCTCATTGTATCAAAGCCAGTACGTTTTTTCATTACAATTAATCCCCTTTCCTAGTGGAAATTTTCCACGCAATCTTATTGCAGATTTGTTTAATCTGATCATAGCCCAGAATGCCGATCATAGCTAAAATAACCACCGTAGCTAGCAGACCGAAGTTTGCGCGCACGATCTCGTCGCGCAGACCGGCTTTCGCCTCTGCATAACCATCCTGGTCCTTGCCCATCATAAAGAAGTCCATAGCCTGCTCATACTTACCGGTCTGGAACATCTCCTGGGACTGTTCATTGTCCATGGCCAGACAAGCCTTACCCATACCAACATAAGCACGGGTAAAGTTGGGGTTCATAAGCAGAACCTCTTCCCAGTAGTGGACGGAGTCAATATAACGACCCTCATTATACAGGTTGTTTGCCTCACGGATCTTTTCACCGTAGAGAGTCTGTGTCATAACTGTAATGGTCAGCTTCTTAGCATCCAAAACCAAAAGGTTATTCTCACTGTCAGACTCGATGCCCATAGGGCTCAGGAACAAACCCTTCTGGTTGCCGTAACCGCCGAAAACACTCAGCAAATTACAGTTTTTATCATACTGGAACAGGCGACCAGTCGCGGAATCAAGCACAGTAAAAACGCCTTCATCATCGACAGTCAAATCAACCATCTGCATATTCTTTTGCATACTGGTTTGAGAAATACTATAGAAGTCGATGTTTTGCGCAAACACGTTTTTACCCAAAGCATTCAGCTTAACAACAGTGGATGCAATATTATCCTTGATGGGAGAAACACCATAGACAAAGCGATCTTCAGACCAAAACAGGTTGTTGAATGCAACGGGCTGGTAGCTTTCACCTGTTTGGGCGCTCTGCTCAGCAGTCAGAATCTTTCGCCACATAAACTCAATCTTCATGGCGGCAGTCTGCTTCAGCTTATTGGTACCGTAGAAACCCAAGAAATTATTGGCGCTGTCGATCATCAAAGCACCGTTAACGGAAACCGCAGGATCACCGGTGACAATGTACATAATACCCATGTTGTCAACAATAATTCTCTTAGGTTCCAGACCCTTGGCTTTCTCCAGCATTACGTCCTTGGGCAGGGTATAAATTTTGCTGACATTACCCTCAAGATCGGACACCAATACACGGTCGTTCTCAGTGTCTGCAATGTACAATGTACCACTGGTTTCACGGTAGAACAGGCCGCTTGCACCCTTTGCCAAGGTCAAGGTCTCATCCTTATAATTAAAGGTTCTGAGTTCTCTGAACAGGGTATAATCCTTGTTCAGAATAATTACCTTAGCAAATTGCTTATCAGTCTTATTACCGTATTCGTCTACCTCATAATAGTGATCAATGATAAACACACGATCGCTCTTGTCTACAAAGATCTCAGTGGGCTCCAACAGGCGTTCGGTGCCCATTACTGTCTCGTCAACAACCTTCTTTACCTTATAAATGTTTGTGGACGGAACAGCTACTGAATCTTCGTATGTATAAGCCCTGTCAGGCTGGCCAGCGAAGGCTGCAATTCCGGTGCAACTCAGAGCAAGCACTAAAACCAGAAGCAGGCAAAATAACTTTTTTCTCATATACACACCTCACTTCAAAGTTCTTAATCCTTAATACCGGAATGTGCCATCGTCTGCAGCATTTTGCTCTGGTTAAGCACGAATGCTACAATAGGCGGAATCATCAGCAACACACTAGCTGCCGCAGACGCACCGGAACGGGCGATACCGCCGGCGGTAATCTGACTCAATGCTGTAGGCAGCAACTTCAGATCTTCTCTAAAGATAACACCACTAGAACCATTATTCCAAACACTCTGGAAGGACAGAACCACAACAGTCATAAATGCAGGCTTAACATTGGGCAAAACCACGTTATAGAAAATTCTAAAGTCGTTGGCGCCGTCCAGCTTTGCAGCGTCCAACAAAGAATCCGGAATCTGCAGCATAAACTGACGAAGCAGGAACATATGGAGGGTGGAAGCAAGGGAAGGCAGAATCAAAACCCAGTAGGTATTGATCAGACCCAGCTTAGCCTTAACAATGTATGAAGGCAGCGCCGTAACACCACCGGAGAACAGCAGAGTCAGCATGATCAGTCGCCACAGGCCATTCTTACCGGGGAACTTCTTCTTAGCGAAGGGATAAGCAGCCATTGAGCCGATCAAAACACCAATGGTGGTGCTGACAAGACTGACAAAAATAGAGTTAAACAGATATCTGCTAAACGGAACTGTCAAGTCAGCCACCAAGGTGAACAACTGTGAATAGTTGGCGCCGGTGGGGTTAACCACATAGAAACGCGGGGGGAAGATGAAACGTTCTTCAACAGGCTTGAAGGACTGGATGATACTGTAGTACATGGGCAAGCCCATAAAACAACCTACAACAACCAACATCAACAAGACCAAAAAGTTGCCGGTATGAGAGCGATTCAATTGTTTTTTGATTCTTATTCTTTTCATAATCTCTCTCCTATTAATCGTCAACCAAGACCTTGTTGATTACCTTATTGACAATCAGCATAACCATCAGAAGGACAGTACTGATTGCGCAAGCATAACCCAACTCGTACCGAGCTCCACCATAGTCATCAATATGGTTGATGATGGTATGGGTTGCATAGTCTGTGGAGGGGTTACCACAAAGGGCTGCAGGCACACCGCCAACTGCAAAGGAGCTGGAAATCTGCATAACTGCACCGAACAAAAGCTGAGGCTTCATCTGGGGCAGAGTCAAGTACCAAATCTCCTGGAAACGGTTGTGAACACCGTCAATAGCGCCGGCTTCATACAACGTAGTATCAACAGTCTTAAAGCCAGCCAGGAAGGACAGGAAGCTGGTACCCAAGCTCAACCACAACTGAACAATGATAACACAAGTCAACATATAGTCGGTGTTACTCAGCCACAAAATAGGTGCATCGATAATGCCTAAATCCAGCAGCACGCCGTTCAAGACACCGTAACGGTCACCGCTGAGGATGAAGGTCCAAATGAAGAAAACACCACCGCTAATAGAAGGTGCATAGAAGATCAGGGTCATAAATGCACGAATCCGGCGAGGCAGTTCGTTGATGAACCAAGCGAAGACAAAACATGCCATATAGCCAACAGGGCCAGTGATCAATGCCATGATCAAGGTATTCTTAACCGCAATGATGAACACATCATCATTCAAGAACAGTGTCTTGTAATTGTCAAAACCAACCCAGTTGGGGGTCTGCAACAAATTAAAATCAGTAAAACTTAGCGTAATTGCCGCGACAACAGGTATAACTGTAAAAATAAAGAAGGCAATCAAGAACGGCGCAATCATAAAATAGCTGGAGCGCTCAGCACGCATATGCTTAAGCGTGTGCTTCATTTTATATGATGCCGTTAACCTTTCAGGTTTCTTTGAACGACTCATTACTTTCTATCCTTTCAAAATAGTTTAGTTATTCAAATTAAATTCATTTCTCTTTCTGAGAATCTCATCATTGATCTTGATTGTCCACTCTGTCATAAGCTCACGAGCATTTGCGCCTTGGTTAATTACGCCGAGGGTAGAGTTGTTGACGCCTCTGGTTACATAGTAGTTACCAGGAACAATGGGAATGAAGTGCAGATTCTTGAACTGGGTTTTCAAAATGTTCAGTTCCTTCTGGGTCCAGCCAATGTTCTCCAGCGTGAACAGGTTTGCAGTAGTATATCTGCCGGAAATGCCCAAACATGCTTCCAGATCATTTGCGTAACGGGTCTGGACCTCATGGCTGGACCACCATTTAATGAGCTCCCAGGCAGCATCCTTGTTTTTGCAATCCTTCAGCATAATAGCGCCAACACCGGTGTTATCCATTTGGGTGCGGTTGATGGTGCCATCCTCCCGAAGTGTACCGGGCATGGGAACCATCTGCCACAGGCCGGAGATTTCAGGAGCTGTATACTTCAGGCTAACATACGTACTATAGTCGGCAAGGCCGATAGGCATTTCACCGGTTCTGAATCGGTTAGCGAAATCATAAGAAACAGGGAAACCATACTTGGTAAAGAACTCAGCGTGCTGGATCATTGCCTCAATGGCGACATCCTGATCGAACAGGACCTTGGTAGGTGTGCCCTTTTCGTCATATTCGAAGTAGTCGCCGCCCTTCTGGTACAGCAGGTTAGCAAAGGAAGGCGCTGCGCCCAGAGTCATATTGTAACGCTGCAGCACCTGGGCCACATCGTACATATCTTCCCAAGTCTGAGGAATCTTCAGACCCATATTTTCAAAGATATCTGTTCTGACGAACATAACGGTACAGCCGTTGGTGCTGGGCACACCGTAGTACTTGCCCTCCATCCGGAAGGGAATTTCAGAGCCCTCTACATATTGGTCAAGAAGCTCGTCAAAACCTTCATATTGAGACAGGTCCACAACCGCGCCACGCAAGCCCAGGTTCACAACGGTATCGGAGCCAACACCCAACATAACATCAGGACCGGTGCCCGCGGCAAGGGCATTGATCAAAGAGCCCTGCGCCAATTCCAGGTTAATATGGATACCTTTCTCAGCGGTAAAGTCAGTTGCGATATTCTTCAAAATTTCGAACTGGTCAATACCGGTGCTGATCCATACGCGAAGGGTTTCTTCGCTCTCTTCTTTTCTAGCGTCGGTAGCGTTAAAGGACGCAAAGAAACTCTTAACCTGATAAACTGTCCACTGCCAAACGTTCATAGTGGCCTTGGGCATTTTTTTATCTGCGGAAAGCAGGGCAAAGTAATCAATATCCAACGCCTGCTCCTTATAGGTAGTCAGCTTTGCAGACAGACCGTTGATGTCGTTCTTCAGCTTAGTAAGCTTGCCCTTACCCAGCTGCTCAACATCCTTAGCATAGCTCTGCAGGTTAAACGCAACATCTTCGAAGTAAGCGCTCTCAGAGCCCTTGGCACCAACTGTTGTCATCAACAGCTCGGCCTCTTCTTCCATCAGCTTCGCATTGACCAGCAGTTCATCTGCCAAAGTAGGCAACTGCTTAGCAATGTCGTAGTCGCGGTATTTATCGGGGTCAGCGCCAGTGATCATAACCACGTTCAGATACAGTCTGTTCAGATCTGCAATAACCGTGGACAGCACACTCATAGTAGCGGTCATGTCGCCGATGACGTTTTCCATTGTGATTTTGTGGGGACCCTTTTCCAAGTAAATACTGTAGCTGCTGTTCTCATCACCAAGAACTTTATTCTTCCATCCACTGGAGTACTCAAAGCGAACAGCATTTAATTCTGCGAAAGGAACCTCTCCATCTATGTAGATTTTACGGGAGCTGAACAGACCATCCAAATAACCCTGACGGTACTTCAGACCCAGATTATAGAAACCGGTCTCCGGAACATCAATTTCCCAAGTGATCCACTGGCCGGGAGTCTTCCACTGGCTACCGCCGCCGTAGTTGATCCACACATTATCATAGGAGAAAGGAATGGTCAAAGAGCTGGACTTGTCAGCATCAGGCCACAGCTGAGAGCTGGACTGACGATAATAGGTCTCTGCCTGGTACAATTCCAGCTTGTTAACAGTGTCCTTGGCGCCCTCATTCTTCCAGCTTTCCAAATAGTCCTTGTAAGAAACTGCAACAGGCTCTTGCTTCAGAGTAAGGCCAAACAGACGCAGCGGCGTACCGTCGAAGCACAAAGACAGTTCGTGCTCACCCTGCTCCAGATAGAAGTACAGCGTACCGTACACGCCGGTCTGATCGCACAAGAACTGAGTTCTGCGCTCGGGAGTCTGTGTAGCCTGAGGCCGCAGATGGTCACCGGTATTCTCATCCGGGACGATAGGACCATTGGTATATACACGACTCAGAACGCAGCTGTTGGCTTCCGTAAAGGGAGCCTTACCATCCACATTGAAAGAGAATAAGTACTGAATGCCCTTGTTGTCATTGACAGGAATGTAATCCAGCTCAACAGCATACAGGCCGGTGGTAGGCACATCGGCCTTGAAGACGATCTGTTCGCCCACAGCTACGATATCAAGCGAACCATCCTCAATAATCTTCGTTCCGGAAGCATCGCCGTACTCAGAAGCGATCACAGTATGCTCTGCAATATTTACAGAGATCTCCTGCGTAGGATGGGCAGCATCCTGATACTTCTCCTTATAGTAATAATAGGTGTTCTCACCATTCAGGTTGTCCTTATTGTAAATCCAGTCACCATCACTATTCTGACCGCCGCTTGTTTCAGGTGTATCTGCATACACCAAACCAACGGAGGATGCGAACAGACTGATGATAAGCAATACGACAACACATTTTCTCATCTTGTGCAACATTTGTTTTCCTCACTCCTAATTGTTTTTCTGCGCAAACGTATGACCCTTTTGCACACACAAACAGCAAAACGATTTCCCCGTGTATTTACCGGTATATCGCTCCAGCTGTACAAGAGGGCATACTAACAGGCAGTATATAGCCTTATAGATTATAGTACAAAACTTTTGAAAAAGCAAGGGAGGCTCTTGCTCTTTTTGAACTTTTTTTCCTACGCACCACAGATATTCCATCGTCATATTGCACAATTTTTAGTTTTGCTATTTTATTCGACCATTTTCTCTGGACGCACAGGTCTGTTTCCTCCCCTGCCGGGCATCATATCAGGCTGCTGAGCATTGTCCTTTTCGCTTATATAACGCTTGGATTGCGTAGTAAAGAGTTCTGCATATTTACCACCCTGTGCCATCAATGCTGTGTGGCTACCTTTCTCAATCAAACAGCCATTTTCAATCACCAAAATTTGATCTGCAATAGTAGCACTGGAAAGCCGGTGCGACACAAATACAGTCGTCTTATTATTACGCAGACGATCAAACTGATTGAAAATCTCCTGCTCAGCCATCGGATCCAAAGATGCGGTCGGCTCGTCCAGGATGATAATGTCAGAATCCGCGTAGAAAGCTCTGGCAATAGCAAGCTTCTGCCACTGGCCGATGGACAGTTCCAGGCCATTGTTCTCGAAATAACGCATCAAAGGAGTATTATAGCCATCAGGCAGTTTGTCAATATAATCACTGGCGGTACTTTGTTTTGCGGCCGCTATTACCTCATTGTCTGTGCCTTCCCTATGAATATCTCCCAAGCAGATATTCTCCCGCACAGTAACAGCATATTTACCAAAGTCCTGGAAAATAATTCCAAAGGTGCTGTACAGACTCTTCAAATCATAGGAACGCAGATCCTTCCCGTCCAGAAGGATTTGTCCTGCGGTAGGATCGTACAACCGGGTCAGCAATTTGATAAGTGTAGTTTTACCTGCGCCGTTCAAGCCTACCAACGCAAGAGTTTCACCCGGGTGAATGGTGAAGCTGACATTCTTCAGCACATCCCGCTTGGTGCCGGGATAGCGAAAACTCACATTTACGAACTCGATAGTGTGCTCAGTATTTTTCGCGGCCGCTTCACCCGGTAGGCTCAAGGGCACAATGTTCTGCTTTTCTTCCATAAATGCAATAAGGTTATCGATAAACAGCGTACCCTCATAAATTGTACCGGTAGCAGAAATCAAGGAACTGATACATGTCGCAATCGATGCAATCGCGCCGGTATACAGCGTATAGTCGCCGATTTGGATTTGCCCGGTAAACACCTGCTTCGCAATGATGACATAGAAGATCAAATTGGTCACACCGGTTACCACAGAAAACAGAACATGCCAAATGCTTTCTCCTATAATCAGCTTTCTCATGCCCTTATAATAGGTTTTGAACGCCACAAAAAAGCGGCCAATAAAGGTATCTGCCAAATCATACAAACGAACTTCCTTCACCAGATCCTTATCCACCAGAACATTGGAGAAATAGTTCATTTGGCGCCGTTCCTTGGAACTGAAGCGCATATACTTAAAATTCTTCTTGCGATAAACGAAGTTTACCACAGCAGACGGCACAGACACCAAGATTACCACAAAGGTAATCCAGGACAGACCGGGCGCAGAAAGCAGCACGATCAAAAAGCTCACCAGCTCAATAACGGAGCTGACAACGCCAAAGGTTTGGGTGAGAATGTGCAAGGGACGATGTCCCGCCTCCCGGTTGGCATTTTCCATTTTTTCGTAGAAACCGGGGTTATCAAAGGAAGCCAGATCCACTTCCTTAGACTTCTCCATGATCTGAGATTTTACCTGCATAACCACTTTTTCACCGGCTATGCGATTAATTGCATTGCTGATATTATTAACCACCAAAATCAGCAACCTGTACGCAAACAACGCAATCAGCAGATAAAGTATTCCCGACTCCCAAAATTCACTTTCCGGGAGATGGCCTGCTTTGATAACATCTTGCAGGGCATTGAGAATGTTCTTGGAGATCAAAGAACCGATTACCGGCGTAACACCCTTAAAGAGCGCTACAAAAGACAAAATAACCGGAATCCACCAACTGGTCTTCCACACCAATTTGATGATGTAAAAAAATCTCGTAAAGAAACCGCCAAACACCTCAGATAAGTAGCGAGGTAAATCCTTTAAGGACTTGGGTGGCGTAGGGCGTTTGTACTCCATATGCATAGGTTTTCCGGGCATCATATTAACATTCCTCCTTCTTCTCCTGCAACGCATCAGCTACCTTATTCAGCAGCTTCAACAGGGTTTCTTTTTCAGAATCCGTTAGGGGTTCAAAGATTCTCCGGGCATTCTCAATCCGCTCATTGCGAAGATCTATCTGCCGCTTTCTTCCCTCTTGGGTAATATAGATAAGACTGCTGCGCTTATCTTGTTCGTTGGCTCGTTTTTCGATCAATCCCTGACCCACCATACTGGAAATGGCCTCAGACGCAGACTGGGGACGTATATTCAACAATTCTGCAATCTCCCGCTGGCTTAGCCCGTCGTTTTTGGAAAGGACATCCAAAATGCGGCCATATCCCCAAAACCTGGGCTTGTCTGAGTTTGGTGCTTGATGCTGTCTGCGCCGTCCGCCGGAAGCGATGCGAACAACGCATTTCATGATTTCATGTTCTAATTCCACAGAGAATCCTCCTTATATAGTAAGGTACCTGTATATAATATCACAGGCACCTTACTATTGCAAGAAATTTTCAGAAAAAAGAGATGATGCAACTGCATCATCTCTCCTAAAATTATTCCTCTTCTGCCTCTGCTACTTCAATGACAGGCTTCTTCCCTGTTTCTGCCTCGATCATAGGATCAAACACCTTCACAAACATCTTGGAACAAACAAACGCTACCAAGCCCGGATATACCAGAACCCAAATCGGTGCCGACAGCAAAAACATATCGGTCGCCCACAGAAGCAAAATCGCCGGTATGATGTTCACACCAAATACAAGCACGGTCATAGGGAGCTTGCGGGCTGCCAAAAAGATGGCATTAATTATCGTCTGCTTTACAGTGTTATAAAACTGCGCCTGTAACGGGAATGTATAAAACACAGTACACAGCAGCCAGAGACCCAACGCAAAGAAGATGCCACAGCAAACAGTTCCGGCCGTGCCGGGCATACCCAATGCAACCATATAGTCAAATGCCAAAACTATGCCCAGGATTATAAATATAAAGCTATAGGCAACACCCTGCTTAAAGTTTTCCTTAAAGCCTTTGAAAAAGCAAGATGTAATTTGTACTTCTTCTTTTCTCGCCAACTTCAGCGTCACATAGTAAAGGGCAGCTGTTGCAGGCCCAATCGTAAAAACAGGCAGGCAGCACACAAACCACAAGAAGCTCAGGATAATAATATCCGCCACCTTGGACAGAAAAGAGAAAAAGGGATTATTCAAGTCAAACAGCTTGTTCATTTCTACACTCCTGTAAACTGCAAATGATAACTATGGGTATTGTACACCACAATTTTACAGAAATCAACAACCAGTTTGTGAACAAATCCGAAACAAAATAACCCGGTAGCTTCGACAGGATTCCCTTGCAATCCTGGAAGCCCCCGGGTAATCTGTTATGCGGCGGACATTCTCCCCGAATGCGACACCGCCACCGTCGCTGCGGATTCTCCCACGCAGCGGCGGTTTTTTTGTAAAGCAGTGGGTTTAAGCGATGGGAATCAACAAGACGGCATCGCTGTCCGGCTCGCCTTGCAGGCTGTTGGCGCGCTGGATAGCCTCCACTGTAGAACCGCATTGCTTGGCAACATCCCATAATCTGCGTTTCCCAACTCTGCATAGAATCAGGCTCGGGCGATTGGGATTAGTCTTTTCCAACTCACCCATTTCTGCCCCTGTGATAACCGGAATCCCCTGCCCTGCGGTTGATACCGCATCCACATTGACCTCGGCTCGGAGACTCACATTCCCAGCACTGGGTATAGCCTGCGGCTTTCCTGCCGGTGTGATTCGGGTATCCACAACGCAATCTTCAGATACAGGCAGATCCCATTTACCTTCCCATGGTGCCGTAACGCCTTGCAGCGCTCCCTCCGGGTCGTAATAGAGCATTTGCATTTGTCCCGGCAGCACAAAGGAAATACCGCTCTGCGTTCGCTCCTGCTCCCCAAAACACGGGTAGAAAGTCGCATCCACGATCTGCTGAGCATTTGTCTGCACAGACTTCTCTGCCTGCACAGTCTGTGTTGTTTGATCCAAAACTGCAGGCAGTTCCAGTTCCTCCCGTGTAAGGGTCATTTCCCGACGGGGACTATACGCATCCTCGGCAACAGTTATATTCGTCCGATCCCATAGCAGGTACTGTCCCAAAAGGCCTGCTTTCAGCTGCAAATCTCCGTTTTCATCCAAGGAAATATCCAGACTGGTAACACACGGACGAATCGTAACCTCGGGTTCACCGTCGTACTCCCCGTCCAAGTCAGCGTATTGAGAAAAAGGCAGCTCATAATCCCAAGTGTACAGTCTGCAATCAGCTCCCCGGTACAGGATATGGACCATTCCAACACCCCGGAATACCACTTTCCCGGCCATCACTTTTTTCTCAAGGATTTCCGGATGCAGGCTGTAATACATCAATTTTTCAATCTTGGGGCAATTAGCAGGCAAGTTTAACTGATCCTCCAGCAGGAACATCTTCTCTCCTGCCTCTTTGGGCAGCAGGACGGGATAGGACGCTGTCAGCACCGCCACATCCTCTGGCACATCTGCAGGAACTGCAACCTGCGCCTGCGCCCCTTGCCAGGCCTCCCCCATTGTTTCCAAGTTTGCCCGCACCATTAGTTTCCTCGCAGATGTACTGCGGGCATCCACATTTTTCAGCAGGCAAGATGCCAGTATCTTGCCGTCATATCGGGTTTCCGGTAAATCCCATTTTACATTAAATGGCAACCAGGCCTCTACACTCTGTACGCAATCTCCTTCCTCAGGCATATAAAGCACCCAGGCCATCACGCCGCAGGAAAGGGACATCGTTCCACTTCCCCACTCTTTACTGCGTACAATTACCTGCCCCCAGGCGCCCAACACTCTACCTATATCCGGCATACCGTCCGGCAGGCGCACCTCGAGGGTCTGCTCCTGAGTACGCAACTGGTCTGTCAGCTTTTGCAAGTATGGAACAGAAATTCTGTCAAACTGCATTTCCAATCACTCCTTATGGCTCTTCTGATACCAAAGCATATTCACCTGGGGACAGGTTTATGCCAACTATTTTCTCCGGCATATGGCAAATCCCCATAAAACAGCAAGCAAACCCAGCAAACAACAGATTAAGCCACTCTCCAGCCAGGTACCAAACAGCAAACCAAATCCAAAAGCCAACAGCGCGCAACCCAAAAGCTGATTGCGTCGGCACATAAAAAACACCCCCTGCACAAGTGTATGCAAGGGGTGTTTGATTTTAACCGCCTAAGTAGGCTTTTTGCACCTCAGGGCTGTTAGCAAGCTCCTTACCGGTGCCACTCAAGGTTACGCTGCCGGTTTCCAGCACATAAGCCCGATCGGAAATCTCCAGGGCCTTGCTGGCATTCTGTTCCACCAGCAAAATGGTGGTGCCGGCTGCATTCAATTCCTTGATGATCTCAAAAATCTGATCCACCAAAATGGGAGCCAGGCCCATAGAAGGCTCGTCCAGCATCAACAGCTTTGGACGGGTCATAAGCGCCCGGGACATAGCCAGCATCTGCTGCTCACCGCCGGAAAGCGTACCGGCAATTTGCTTGCGGCGCTCTGCCAATCTGGGAAAGCGTTCAAAAGCAGCCTCCAAATCCTCTTTAAACCGCTGCTGGTCCTTAACCGAGTAAGCGCCCATCAACAAATTTTCGTAAACACTCAGTTCCTGGAAAATCCGCCTGCCTTCCGGCACCTGGGTCATACCCAGCTTTACGATTTTATGGCAGGGAGTCTTGGTAATATCCTGACCATCAAAGATCACAGTACCGCTACGCTTAGGAATGATACCTACCACGCTCTGCATCATTGTGGTCTTGCCAGCACCGTTTGCACCGATGAGAGATACGATCTCACCCTCATTGACCTGGAAACTGATGCCCTTCAGCGCGCGGATAACACCATAGTACACTTCCAAATTATTTACTTCCATCAATGCCATTGTGTTATCCTCCGATGTAAGCTTTAATGACCTCGGGATCCTGCAGCACTGTCTTGGTATCACCCTGTGCCAGAACAGTACCGAAAGACAGAACCGTCAGTTCGTCACACAGCTCAGAAACAAAGCGCATATCGTGCTCGATGAGCAGAATGGTCATATCAAAATTATCCCGGATGAAGCGGATGGTCTGCGCCAGATCCTCAGTTTCATTGGGGTTCATACCTGCTGCAGGCTCATCCAGCAACAGGATTTTGGGATTGGTGGCTAAGGCGCGAGCGATCTCCAGCTTGCGCTGCTTGCCGTAAGGCAGGTTGCAGGCCAGGTTGTTCCGTTCTTCCTCCAGGCCAAAAATCCGGAGCAGTTCCTTTGCCTTCTCACGCATTTCCTTTTCCACCTTAAAATGGCGAGGCAGGCGGAAGAAGGATTCCAACACGCTACACTTATATTCAGGGCGATTGTGCAAACCAACCATAACATTACGAACCACCGTCATATTATTGAACAGGCGGATGTTCTGGAAGGTACGGGCAATGCCCTTCTGATTGATCTTATGGGGAGCGAAACCGACCATTTCCTCACCGTCCAGGTAAAAAGTACCGGTGGTGGGCTTGTAAATACAGGTCAGCAGATTGAAGATGGTAGTTTTACCTGCGCCGTTAGGTCCAATCAAGCCGTACAACTGATTCTTTTTAATGCGGATGTTCACATCCTGCGCAGCCTTCAGACCACCGAAGGAGATACCAAGGTTCTTGGTTTCCAGCATATATTCAGCCATTACTTATCCCCTCCTTTTTTATCGGGGCCAAGATTTTGCGGGGTAAAGTCCACAGACAGAACTTCATCCATACTGATCTTGGTGGGGACAACATCCCACTTTGCATTGTCGTCCTTGATATGGGCAGGATCGTGCTTTTGGAATTTGCGCATCAGCGCACCGAAATTATAGGTATCCCGGAAGGCCTTCAGCTTGGGCGCATTGTTGTAGATAACGATCACAATCAGCACCAGAGCATACAGCAGATTCTGCAGCACAGCCAGGTCACCGGTCAGCTTTGTTGGCAGCCATGTGTTCAGCCAAGTAATAAGTACAGCGGCAATAATAGAACCGTTGATATTACCCATACCGCCCAAAACAACCATAACCAAAATCTCAATGGAATAGTTGTAGCCGAATTTCAGACTTTGGACATTGTAATTGCTGTAGCTGTACAGCACACCGGCCATACCGGCCAAAGCCGCAGACAGGATAAAGGTTAGCAGCTTGTACTTGGTCACATTGATACCGGTTGCCCGGGCAGCGATCTCGTTATCCCGAATAGCCGTGACTGCTCTGCCGTGCTTGGAGCGAATATAATTCTGCACAATAGCCAGGGTGATCAGTACCAGTACAAAAGCGATAACAAACAGGTAATCCTTGTCGTAGCGGGGTGTATCCAAGCCCAAAGTACCGCCAAAGGTCTTTTCGGAGGTGTTCAGGAACAAAGATTTGACGATCTCACCAAAGGCCAACGTAACAATCGCTAAGTAGTCGCCACGCAGACGCAGAGCCGGAATACCGACAATCACACCGCAGACAGCGGCTGCAGCACAGCCAACCAGCAGGGCGATCAAAAGAGGCACCAGGCTGTTGCCCATAGACGGAACCAGCAAAGCAGAAACCTTACCGCCAATGTAGGCACCGATGCACATAAATCCAGCGTGGCCCAGGGAAAGCTCACCCAAGAAGCCAACCACCAAAGAAAGGGAGACTGCCAAGATAATGCTGATAGCTATTTTTTCCAGCAGAAACAGCAAAGAACTGTCGAAACCGGCGCCGGATGCAGACATAACACCCAAAACAAGGGTCATCAAACCAATCACAAGATAGTTGATGTAATGATTAATTTTCACTTTCCCCAATCTCATACTTTCTCCCTCCGTTTCTTACCAAGGAAGCCGGTAGGCTTGACCAACAGGATCAGGATCAAGATGGAGAACTCGATGGCATCCGTGTAAGGCGCAATCGCAGCGATTTTGTAGGAAATACTTTCCACGATGCCAAGCAGAATACCTCCCAGCATAGCACCGGGAATGGAGCCGATACCACCGATAACCGCAGCAGTAAAAGCTTTGATACCGGGCATTGCGCCCATGGTAAAGGATACATTGGGCGCCTTCAGCAGGTAGAACAGGCCGGCAAGGGCTGCCAAGGAAGAACCGATGGCAAATGTAATGGTGATAATACCGTTTACATTGATACCCATTAGCTGGGCAGCATCCCGGTCCTCTGAAACTGCGATCATTGCACGGCCCAAACGGGTGCATTTCACAAACAGGGTCAGCACGGTCATCACTACAACGGTAACACCCAGGGTAACCAAGGAGGACACCTGCATAGTAGCGCCCAGGAACTCCACAGAGCCAAACTCATATACAGTAACCATCTTGGGCGCAGAGCCGAAAATGATCTGCGCCAAACTCTGGAGAAGATAGCTCACACCAATTGCGGTAATCAACACAGCCAAGGGAGAGGCGCCACGTAACGGACGATAAGCCACTTTCTCAATGACCACACCCAAGATCACGCAGACAATGATCGCCGCCAAAACGGCAAGCAGCGGATTATTCACTGCCATTGCCACAAAAATCGTATAGCCGCCCACCATAATGATATCACCATGGGCAAAGTTCAGCATCTTTGCGATGCCATAGACCATCGTATAGCCCAGCGCAATCATCGCATAGATACCGCCAAGGCTAAGACCGTTGATCAAGGTAGATACAATAACTTCCATACTAATTTTCCAATTCTATGTTTTAGTCACTTCGATATTTCAGCACGAAACTGCACATACCGACTTTCGCCGATATGTGCAGTATCTTGGTGATTTTATCAATTAGTTGGCTTCCTTAATGACATACTGGATAGCGCTCTTGTCAACGTAACCGTTCTTGTCCCAAGTGATCTTATCGCCGGTAACACCGTTCTCGTAAGTATAGCCGCCCTGGAACTGTTCCTTCAGTATCTCACACAGCTCATCAGCGCTGATGGTAACAGGGATTTCCTTACCAGCATCCAGAGCCTTCTTCATTGCGCCGTACAGCGCATAGATGCAGTCGTAAGCGGAAGCACCGAACTGATTCAAAGTATCCTTGCCGTACTTGTCAACATACTTGTCAATAAAGGTTTTTGCCGCACCCTCAGTGGCCTTGGAGTTGAAGTGAGAGAGCATAGTGACCTTCTGCGGGATGGTGTTGATATCAAAGCCCTCCTGACTGTCGATGCCGTCAAAGCCGTCGCAGCCGTAATAAATAGCATCAGTCTTGAGAACAGACTTAGCCTGGGTCATAAACAGAGTTGCGGGCTGGTAGTAGATAGGCATAAAGATGAATTCGCAATCCTTCAGAGTGCTAACCTGTGTGCCGAAGTCAGTGGTGTTGGCATCGCTGAAGGAGGTCTCGACTGTCTTAACATCCTTGGACAGGTTTGCCTTAAACTGATCGTAGATACCCTTGGAGTAAGAATCGTCGGACTTGTAGAACAGGCCGATGGTCTGGCCGGCATAGTTCTTGCTCACGAACTCAGCAGCAACCTTACCCTGGTTGCCGTCAGCAAAGCACATCTGGTAGCCGTTATCAAACTCGGGGATCTCATCACCGGAAGCGGAGGGAGTCAGGAAGAACACATTGTCCTCCTTGGCCAGGTTCTTAAACTCCTTGCCGGGGTCAGTGGTAACAGTGCCCAAGGACAACTGCATACCGCCTTCCAGCAGAGATGCATAGTTGGTAGGAACCTGTGTTTTATCGTGCTTATCATCCATGGCAACCAGATTGAACTTGATACCGTTCAGGCCGCCGGCTGCATTGATCTCATCAACGGCCATCTGAGCAGCATTCTGCACAGCCTTGCCGTAAATGGCAGCGCCGCCAGTCAGCGGGCCGGAAACACCGATAACATACTCGGTATTGTTTGCTGCATAATTTTTCTTGCCAGCGCAACCGGCAAACATTGCAGCTACCATTACGATAGCCAGCGCAAGTGCGAGGAATCTTTTCATAATATAATCTTCCTTTCATTCTTTGTTGGGAAAGCAGTTGCCTCCTCAAAACTCACTTATTTAAGTGTGGATATATTGTATCTCAGTGACGAACATTTGTCAACGGATAATGCACGATATTTTTGATGTAATTGACAATTTTTTGCAAATATCCTACAAATCATTATTTTAGCACCTTAGTTGCCACATCCAGGACCTTAGATGCAATTGGAATACAGACAGTTTTGCCATAACCGGCATCTTCCACACAGACCAAAAACGCAAGGGGCATGTCCGTATCGGAAACAAAACCTGCCAACATCGCATTTGGTTTTTTCCCTTCCACTTCCGCTGTACCTGTTTTCGCGCCCACAATCAAATTGGGAAAATTTTCCGCGCCGTATTTTACCGTCACATTGTTCATCATATATTCTTGCAATATAGCTGCTGTTTCCGCGGAAACAAGCTGCTCACTTGCTTTGATAGCAGCTTTAAAGGTTGTATTTCCGTCTACGGAAACCCGATTAACCAAATAAGGCTCGGTTGCCTTGCCTCCATTGGCAACAGTGCCAACAAACCGCAGGAATGCGCAGGGATTTACCAAATCCAGGTACTGCCCCACTCCACTCCAAGCAACATTTACCGGGTCTGCGCCAATAACGGAAAAATTACCTTTCGCTGTGTTAATACCGTCAAAGGAAACCGGCTGCATAATGCCGATTTTCTCTATAAAGTTTTGCAGTTTCTCCGCCCCCAAATCCATAGCGATCTGCGCAAATGCGCAGTTGCAGGAATTGCAGAAGGCCTGCTTTAAATTCTGCTCCCAATGGGCGCCGTCATCGCAAATGATTTCATCCACACCCACCTGCATATTTCCTTTGCACAAAAAGGTCTTATTCAGGATCTCGGGATCGTTTTCCAAAGCAGCTGCCACTGTAACAATTTTAAAAATAGAGCCGGGCGTATATGCCGATTGAACAAATCTATTTACATATAAGCCCTCATATGCAGGATCATCCTGGCTGAACTCCGGAACATTGTCCGGATCATAGGTTGGGGTTGTCACAGCACACAGAATTTCGCCCGTCTTGTAATTAAACACAGCAACTGTGCCTTTGTAATCGCCTAAAGTCTCCAATGCTGCTGTCTGCATTTCAGCAGACAAGGTAAGCTCTGCCACACCGCCGGTCTGACCGTAATTGTAGATGCCGTTAAAGTAGTCAAAGCCTGCCATTTCCTTGGCATAGTGGGACAGGGCCGGTGCGCTGATACTACCGTATCTGTCACCGATCCAATGGACAGTAGCCCGGCGCAAATTCTCTGCGTTGGAATACTCGCGGCCATCGTTTAGGTCCACCAACAAGGTGCTATCCCTATCCACTACCACACCGCAACCGATGTTTTCGCCGTTATACACGTGTGGTGAACCGGACACTACCACCCAATCAGAGCCTTTTGTAAAATACTCCGTCAGGAAGAAGCCAAAACCTCCCAGCAATACTGCCACAAACAAAAGCAGTCCCCAAACACGGATAGCTATTCTATTCATCCTCGGCCACCTCCTTCTTCTGCAAACGCACAGCAAAACTGGCATTCTGTCGGGTGTCGGCAGCCTTTATAAAGGCCAATAAACCCCAGGCGCAGATCATACTGGAGCCGCCGTTGGACACGAATGGAAATGTCACACCTGTAAGGGGCAGCACATCCAACATGCCCAGCACATTGAGGATCACTTGAACAAGGATAATGCCCGCTGCAGTGCAGCTGCTGATGGTGTAAAAACTACTGCGACCCATGCCGGCAGAACGCACAGCAAACAGTGTCAGTCCCACGATGGCAAGAAGCAAGAAGATACCCATCACAAGTCCCCATTCCTCACACAGTGTTGCAAATACCGCATCGGAATCGGCAGCAAAAATATACTTCATAAAGCCTCTTCCCGCGCCTATGCCCAGCAAACCACCGGAAGTCATACACATAAGCGACTGCGTCTGCTGATAGCCGGCATCCAAGGGGTCTTCCCAAATATGCCGCCACGTGGCAAAACGCTGTAATGCGTGAGGCGCCATCCGCAACACCACCACACCGGCAAAAGCCAATGCGCTCAATGCCAAAGCGATGGTTCCGATATTGCCGGAACGAAGAAATGCAATGATTAAAAATGCGCAGAAGAAAATCAGCGCCGTGCCGAAATCATTCATAAGAGCCAGGCAACCACACAACACCGCAGAATAGACAATAAACAAAAACAGATTCCGTTTCTTGATCAATCGATCCATTGTAGATGCGCCCACAAAGGCAAAGCACACCTTACTCAGTTCTGAGGGTTGCAAAGAAAACGGGCCGATCTCCAGCCAGTTTTTTGCGCCGTAATAGCTCTTTCCGAACACCAACGTCACCAGCAAAAACAGGATACCCGCTACACCGGCAATATAGCGGATCTTCTTTGCCCGCTCTAAGTTCCGCAGTGACCAGCCCACCAGCAAAAACGCAGCAAGGCCCATACCCATAGCCAAAAGCTGTTTGAGGGCCTCTGCGGGCACTACAGTCGCCACAGCGCACATTCCCATTGTACACAGAAAGAATGCCACAATTTCCACCTCATAGGAGGTGCGCCGGATACACACATAAAAGAGCAGCAACAGCCATTCCATTGCCATAATACCCAAAAAAGCCAGCAGAACTGTTTGCGGTTCTTTCTGCCCGTGGTTCAACAAAAACGCAAGGCATACAAGAACCTGCAGCGCTGTCAGCAATAGCAAATTGAACAGGCTTGCGCCAAAGGATGAACCCTTTGTGCGACGCTGCGAGAGTTTATGCTTCAAGCGGCCGGATATGGCTTCAAATTCCAAATTCACGCCGCCCACAGTGATCACGTCACCGGACATAAGCTCTGCGCACGCAACCACCTCGCCGTTAATGCAAATGCCCTTGACGGAATCCGACGCTGTTATAGACCAACTGCCATCATCATAGCGGGTTAGTACGCTGTGGGTTTTGGCAACCTGGGGAACATTGATGACAATATCGCTGCGTTTGCTGCGACCAATGACATTTTCCCAGTGGGTAACCGGCAACCGGGTACCGTTCTCCAGCCGCAGCCAACCCCAGGTCTCCGGTTCCCGACGAAAGGTCAGCATAGATGCCATACAACGAAACAGCAGCAAGAAAGCGACAGCAGGCGCACCGTATCGCAGAATGCTTACAAGCACATTGGAATAAGCAGCATTTGCCGATTGCAAGGTCTGCAGAAATTGCGCCATATCGTCACCTCCCGAAAATTTTTATTATAATACCACAAATATAGGAAAAATGCAAATTGAGCTTTCTGACAGAAAACGGCAAAAGGGAACGGTACAGGACCGTTCCCTTTTTGGTTAGATGGACTTTTTCAGAGTTTCGGCAAGATCGGTCTGCTCCCAAGGGAGACCTTCTACACCGAAGTGACCGCCACGGGCAGTGGGGCTGTAGATAGGCCGGCGCAGCTGCAGCTTGCGGATGATACCACCGGGAGTCAGGTCGCAATGCTTCCGCAGCAGAGCGGTTATTTCCTCATCTGCGATCTTGCCTGTGCCGTAGCTGTTCACGCGGACGGAAACGGGCTCAGCAACACCGATGGCATAAGCCAACTGCACTTCCACCTGGGTTGCCAAACCGGCTGCTACCAGGTTCTTAGCCATATAACGGGCCATATAAGCGCCGGAGCGGTCCACCTTGGTGGGATCCTTGCCGGAGAAGGCGCCGCCGCCATGGGAGAAGTAACCGCCGTAAGTATCCACGATGATCTTTCTGCCGGTAAGGCCGGTATCACCATTGGGACCGCCGACAACGAAGTTGCCGGTGGGATTGATATGGATATGGGCAACCTTATTGATGTCAAAGCCGTACTTTTCCAGCACAGGCGCAATAACGCCCTCGCGGATATAGCGGCGCAGTTCACTCATTTCAAAATCAGCGCTATGCATAACGGATACAACAACTGTATCGATACCCACCACATTGCCCTGCTCGTCGAACTCCACAGACACCTGGGTCTTGCCGTCGGGACGGAGCAAGTCGTTGCTCTCCACGCACTGGGTCAAGCGATTTGCCAAAGCGCGGGACAGCGCTGCAGGCAGGGGCATCAGCTCGGGAGTCTGGGTGCAGGCGCCGCCGAACATCATACCTTGGTCGCCTGCGCCGCCCACTTCATCATTCGTACCCAAAGCGATGTCGGCAGACTGGGTATGGATCTTGCAGAGGATCTCAACGGTATCGGCATCAAAATTATCGGCAGGGTTGGTATAGCCGATGGAACGAATCACCTCATGGGCAACTTTCTCATAGTCCACATCAGCCTTGGTGGTGATCTCACCGCAAATCAGGCAGAAATTGGTGGTGACAGTGGTCTCACAGGCCACGCGGGAGTTAGGATCCTGGGCAAGGCAGGCATCCAGAATTGCATCGGAAATGCAATCTGCCACCTTGTCGGGATGTCCACAGGTTACGCATTCAGAAGTAAACAGTCTTTTTTCCATTTTTCTTTCGTCCTTTACAAAAAATTGCACACACCGAAGGACTCGATGTGCGCGAATATCGAATCCTCATCTCTCGTTGCCGCCGGATTTGGCACCTTATGCGAAGGAATCTCTAATCAAAACTTTTGCACGCTCCGCTGGCATCTTTTTCCCGTGAACATCAGAAAAAGTCACTTGAAATACACAAAGTATTCCTAAGCACCTTTTTCTTCGTCACAGAAAAAATCTGCTCACCGGATCGCGCAACCGTTTTGATCAGAAATCCCTCTGACAGGTTGCCGGGTTTCATCGGGCCGTTCCCTCCACCGCTCTTGATAAGGCTTGTATGCAGTTCGGTGATATTCTACACGAAATTATAAAAATGTCAAGTATTTTTTGATTTTTTCTTATAAGAAAAGTTTATAATCCTTTATAGACATTTTCAGGAAATGATGATATGATAGTAGCAATTATGTTAGGAGTTGATCGCTTTGAATAATCTGAGGCGAGGATTTGAACGCTTATGCTTCCGCAACCGGGACAAAGGCATTCCAAATTTGATGCTTTATATCGCCCTGGGCAATGCCCTTGTTATCGTGATGTCCATGATCAACGGCGGTATTGTTCTTTACGAGCTTTTGAGTTTTGACAAGACCAAGATCCTGGAAGGTCAGGTTTGGCGACTGTTCACTTATGTGTTCACCCAATCCGGCAATGGCATCATCGATCTGCTTTTCCTCTACTTTTTCTATTTGATCGGCAGACACATAGAAAACAGCATGGGTGTGTTCAAGTTTAACCTGTATTACTTCTCCGGTATCATTTTGATGGATATTTTCGCGATGCTCTTCTGCCCTATCATCCCGGACACACTCGTTATCTATACAATTTTGCCCTACGGAGAAATGGCCGGTTATCTGCATATGAGCTTATTTTTGACCTTTGCTACGCTCCACCCGGACAGCCGTTTTTTGATTATGTTCATCATTCCGATCAAGGGTTGGGTGCTTGCGCTGATCTATTTGGGATTGGAGATTATTCAGATCTTCAATTTAAGCTACCCTGTTATGCTGTTCCCCCACAATTTGTTCCCGCTGGTAGCTTTGGCAAATTACTTGCTGTTTATGGGTTCTGATCTTAAAAATCTGCTGCCCCTTTCCTGGCGGGTAAAGGCCGGTAAGGCCGTTAATTCTAAAACAGTTAAAAAAACCGGTGTTACGCCGCTTCCTACCAGCATGGACTATAAGCGACCCGCTCCCCGCCCCCAGGATTACAACCATCGCTGCACTGTTTGCGGCCGGACGGACACGGAATTCCCGGATTTGGAGTTCCGGTATTGCTCCCGCTGCAGCGGCTATCACTGCTACTGCGAAGATCACATCAACAATCACGAACACATTGAAGAATAAATAGATACGGAGGAATTTCCAATGAGCAAAGCTGACGAATTATACCGCCAAACCTGTTTGGATATTTTGGAGAATGGTTTTTACGATACCGACCTGGAGGTCCGTCCCCGCTGGGCTGACGGCACACCTGCCCACACTGTCAAAAAGTTCGGCGTGGTGAATCGCTACAACTTGAAAGAAGAGTTCCCCATCATGACTCTGCGGCGCACCTACTGGAAGTCCGCACTGGACGAGCTGCTGTGGATCTGGCAGAAGAAGTCCAACCGTATTTGCGATCTGGGTAGCCACGTTTGGGACGAGTGGGCAGGCGAAGACGGTACCATCGGCAAGGCCTACGGCTACCAGTTAGGTGTAAAGCATCAGTACAAGGAAGGTATGTTCGATCAGGTAGACCGTGTAATCTATGACCTGAAGAACAACTCTGCCTCCCGCCGTATCCTCACCAACATTTACACTTTTGAGGATCTCCACGAGATGAACCTGTACCCCTGCGCCTACTCCATGACCTTCAATGTTTCCGGCAATACCCTCAACGGCATTCTCAATCAGCGCAGCCAGGATATGCTCACCGCCAACAACTGGAATGTGGTGCAGTATTCCATGCTACTGATGATGATGGCCCAGGTTGCCGGTTTGGAAGCCGGCGAGTTGGTACACGTGATCGCCGACTGCCACATCTACGATCGGCATATCCCCGCCGTAAAGGCAATGCTGGAGAACGAAGGTTTTGCCGCTCCCAAGGTCACTTTGGACAGTTCTATCACCGACTTCTATCAGTTTACCAAAGATAGCTTCAAGGTGGAGAACTATCAGTTCCATCCCTTTGATTTTGAAATTCCTATGGCAATTTGAGGTAAAGCATGGAACTGATTGTTGCTGTATATGACGACTGGGGCATCGGCAAGGACGGCACTCAGCCCATTGCCCTTTCTGCTGACCGGAAGTTCTTCCGGGAAACCACAAAAGGCTCAATGGTGATTGTTGGCCGCAAGACCCTGGCGGATTTCCCCGGTGGCAGACCCCTGCCCAATCGGGTCAATGTGGTAATGACCCGGCAGGATATAGAAATTCCGGATGTGGTGATCTGCCACAGCCCGGAAGAAGCACTGGCCCTTGTTAAAACATCCGAAAGAGCTATGGTCATTGGCGGCGGCAGTATTTATAAGCAGATGCTTCCCTACTGCGACACCGCCTACATAACCAAGGTACATACCACCCCGGAATCGGATACCTACTTCACTAACCTGGACGCAGATCCCCAATGGAATCTCGCTGAGGTTCTCCAATCCGGTGAAGAAAACGGCATCTGCTACGAAATGTGCCTATATAAAAAAGCGAACTGAAATCAGTTCGCTTTTTTACTTGCGTATTTCTCTTTCTGACCGTATAATAGATACATCGGAATTCGCAGAAACGGATATAGATAGAATATGAAGAAATTTTTGATTATATTTTTCTCCTGTTTGCTGGCACTGTCAGTGCTTACCACAGGGGCAATTTGGTTATACAACAGGCAGACGAAACCCTCTTCTCCGTCTACCCAATCACCTTTTGCTTATCAGCTAACCGTATCCCTCAATGGTGAACAGGATACCAAGATTGAATACGGAGAGGTCTACAGGGAGCCGGGCGCTACAGCTCAGCTCATTGGCGGTTACGGCGCATTGGATGTTCCGGTAGAGATTCAGGGAGAAGTAGACAGCGCAAAAATCGGCACATATATTGTCACTTACACAGCAAAATCTACAGGTTTTACTGCCACTGCCACCCGAAAGATACATATCGTGGACACCCAACTCCCCAAAATCACCTTGACAGTTGACCCATATGCCTATACCATACCCGGTCAGCCCTACAAGGAAGAAGGCTTCCGGGCAACAGACAATTACGATGGTGATATCACGGACAGAGTCACTTGCGTGGAAGAAAACGGTGTAATTACCTACACCGTGACAGACTCCTCCGGAAACACTTTTTCTACCAAGCGCACAATTCATTATTTCGATCCCGGACGCCCCAATCTGAAGCTTACGGGTAGCAATATTCACTTAGTTGCACAAGGGGATCACTTTGTCGACCCCTGGGTAACGGCTGTTGACAAAAATGACGGTGATATTACAAATAGCGTTTATGTAGAAGGCCATGTGGACTCCAGTGTGCCCGGCCGTTACACCTTGCAGTACATTGCAACCAACAGCCACAACTGTGCAAATAGCATTACGCGGACAGTGATTGTATTGCCGATGGATTGCTTGATAAAAGAAACAGAACCACCCCAAACCCCTACCAGCCCCACGGCAACAAAAGCACCCATTGCGCCCACAAAGCCCACAGAAACAGAAATACCCACAGAGCCAACCTATCCCAAAAACTGCATGATTCCGGAAGGCGGTATGCCCTACGAAGAAAACGGCAAAACTATTTACCTCACCTTTGATGACGGCCCCAGTCAGCATACAAAAAAGCTTTTGGATGTTTTGGCTGTGTACGATGTGAAGGTTAGTTTCTTTGTAAAAAACAGCAGCTATATGGACATTATCACCCGGGCGGCCCAGGAAGGTCACACGGTCGCTGCCCATACATACACCCACGATTATAACAAAATTTATACCAGCGAGGATGCCTTCTATAAGGATATGTCGGCTATACGGACGACGATCGCTATGTACACACAGAATGCCACTTCTCTTCTACGATTCCCCGGCGGTAGCTCAAACACCATCAGTATGCTTTATAACCGCGGTATTATGACAAGGCTTGCAAAAGCATTGACCGAAATGGGTTATACTTATTTTGACTGGAATGTGGACAGCAACGATGCCGGCGGCGCCAAGACGCCGGACGAAGTCTTCAAGAATATTACAAAGGGTGTTCAAAACAGGGATGCATCCGTCGTATTGCAGCATGACACCAAGGAATTCAGCGTGGATGCCGTGGAGCGGGTCATTGCTTGGGCTCTTGTAAACGGCTATCGTTTTGAACCACTTACCGAAGATTCCCCCACCTTCCATCATCCTATCAATAATTAAAAATCGTGTTGCCCTTGGGCAACACGATTTTTGTTTATTAGCCAATGCGTTGGTTGTCGTAATCCTCAGGGAGGTTGGCATAGATCTCATTGATGTAGGCTATGGTGTTAGTACAATCGCTGTAAACAGAGATAGACGTATGACGATCCAGGTCAACATTTTCATTATAAACCTTAGGATCAAGGCTGAAGCTAATATGGTAATCGCTGGCTTTTCCTTCGTGGAAGACCCATGCCTGGCCCATCTTACCGGCTGCGCAGTCGGCAAGAACCGCATCCAGCAGGCCTTTTAGCTCCTCATCCCTGGTACTGTAGTGGATAGGCTCGTTTCCGGTCATTTCATCATAATCATAATAATTTTTATCTATATTACACCCACTGAACAAAGTATAAAGTATCTGCGGATCGTCCACCTGGAAGATATACCGGGCATCGCTGTACCAAAGGGCTGCTTCCTTTGTAAGGCTGCTTTTGTAATCCACCTGATAATAGCGGTTCACTTCTGTGCCATTAGTAAGCTTATAGCGAATGCGCACATCATAGTTATTGTTTGTTCTGGAGCGGGCATTCATAAGCTTTATATGATAATTCTGCAAAGCTGCGATTTCTTCCTTGTTGGTATAATCAAAGCTGTCATACTCATTTTCATGATAGTAATAGGTTTTATCCGGACCGAAGATAGCCGCGCTTTCCACCTTTTCAATAGACGGTACATAACCGCCGATATCCATAGGGTCTAACCAGGTCAGCGCCATAGAACCGGACAGCACCACAGCCAGCACAGCAAAAGTCAACAAAGATTTCTTTTCAAACACCCGTACTGTACGGTTTAGGAGCATCTGGCCGGTAAAGAAACCAATGATAATGCCTATAGCATAGATCACATAGGACGGCTGGTCAATCATTGCAAAGAAGCTATACAGCACTGTGCCAACCGCAATGGTATATACAATCAAGAATACCGGAGCCAAGGGTCGCAGAGCGATAAAGTCACCTGCCCGCTCCAAATGTCTGCGACGGTATGCAAGCCAGGCCAGCACAAAGGCCACGACACCCACTGCCGCGCAAATATAAAGGTGAGTCCAGGCTGCGGTGTCAAAGCCTTTGAATTCAAGGCTACTCATACCAAATTCCGTTTTCACATATTCCGTGCACATACGGTATAGCGGGAAGAAACGGTAGAACTTATCAGTCTGCAGCTCGATGCCGTAGATCAGCGGCTGATAAATGACCTCTGCCAAGAAATAGATCAGCACTACCACAAACTGAATGATACTGTAAACAGCGATCATTCCCAAGCCGTTGCCGGCGCACAGGGCGCTCAGCACCGCAGTACCAAAGAAGAAGATATACTGCAAGGCTGCTACATCAAACAAATGCCAAATAAAGGACGCATACTCCCCAAGTTGAAAGGATGCCAGCGTGCATACAAACAAATTGGGAATCAAGCTAAACAGAAATCCTGTGGCAATATTGGTCAGCAGCCATCCCTCGCGGCGCATAGGAAATGCGTGGAGGGCATTGCACAAACGGCTTTTGTAGAGGTCGCTGAACAGGCACAATGTCACAACACCTGCGTATAGCAGATTTCCGATGCAGGCCAGGCGGGTAATCACCATAGCTACATCCCGGGCCATATAGTCAGGTCCCTGGTTACTGATACCAAACAGCACCAACAGCAAGAACACTGTATATAATGCCCACACCGGCCAATACCGGGTGATGTTCTTACGGAGTGCGGTCAGATTAAAGAAGGATGTTCTTGACTTCATAGTCTACACCTCCCAGTTCGTAAATAAATATCTCCTCCAAAGAAAGGGGCAGGATATCAAAATAGACAGGATTGCAGGCAATTACCTTTTCCCGGACCTCGTCCTGTGTACCACGGACCACCAAGGTGGTGAGTCTTCCTGCAGTGCCGGAATGAAGAACATCCAATCCCTCCGGGGCATCGCCCACGATCTGCAGCTTCACGGTGCTGCCCTGCATAGAAGCAAGACTCCGCTCTAATAGCATATGTCCTCTGTCCACAATGCCCACGTGATCACAAATGTCCTCCAGCTCACGCAGGTTGTGGGAGGAGATCAGAACGGTGGTTTCCCGCTGGGCAACATCGGACAGAATCAGGCTCCATACCTGACGGCGCATCACCGGGTCCAAACCGTCCACAGGCTCGTCTAAGATCAGCACATCGGGGCGGGTGCAAATGCTCAGCTGAAAAGCTGCCTGCTTTTGCATACCCTTGGAAAAACGGCGAATCTGAGATTTTTTCGGTAGCTGGAATACATCGCTGAGCCGCGTGAACAACGCATCGTCAAAATGGGGATAAAAACCCTTATAGTACTTTCTCATTTCCTCTAAACTTGCCGAGGGGAAGAAGAATATCTCATCAGGAATATAGCACATACGGCTTTTTATCTTAGGGTTTTCATATACCGCCTCACCCTCCAAGGTGATCGTACCGCCATCGGGTCGGTAAACACCGGTGAGCAGGCGGATGGCAGTGGATTTACCCGCACCGTTAGGACCGACAAGTCCATAAACCGCGCCCTTGGGTATGGTCATTGACAGGTCATCGAGCGCTGTGAAGCTGCCAAAGGTTTTGGTTACATTTTGCATCTCAATCATCGGTATCGCCTCCTTGTTTCAAATATTGCAGCAAAGTCTGCCGGGATACGCCGGCCTCCAAGAGTTTTTCTGCCGCTGCGTCCAGCTGTGCCCACAGAGGAGCCAAGTCCGGACTCGTCTCCTTTACCGGGCCGCAGACAAAGCTGCCCTTGCCGGACACAGAGGCGATCCAGCCTTCTGTTTCCAGTTCCCGGTAGGCACGCTGAATGGTGTTGGGATTGATGGTCAATTCGCCTGCCAACTCCCGGACACTGGGGAGCTTATCCCCTTCAACCAGTACACCGGCGCGAATCTGCGTGCGGAAACTATCGGCGATCTGGGTATAAATGGGTCGCGAATCCCGGTAATCCAGATGCACCATGCTATCCCCTCCTTTTCTGTATTAACTGTACCAACTGTACTAATACAGTTATAATACACACCGCCCTGTTTGTCAAGTGCTTTTTATAAAAAATTCCCCCGGCAGAAAAAATCTGCCGGGGGAAACGGATTGCCACACCAGTGTGCGCACTGGTTCGCAATGACGTAGTGAACGCGAAATCGGCAAAGAGAAAAACCCTCTGCCGATTTTGCACATTAGTCCATCTTGGGCAGGTAGCTGAAGCCCTTCTGGAGTTCTTCCTCGGTGGGGATGTAGTCAACCATCTTGCCATCGTGGAACTTTTCGTATGCCATCATATCGAAGTAACCGGTACCGGTCAGGCCAAAGAGAATGGTCTTCTCCTCGCCGGTTTCCTTGCACTTGAGTGCCTCGTCTATTGCGACCTTGATAGCGTGGGAGCTTTCCGGAGCGGGCAGAATGCCTTCTACACGGGCAAATTCCTCAGCAGCCGCAAACACCTCGGTCTGAGGTACGCTGACAGCTTCCATGAGGCCATCATCATACAGCTGAGACAATGTGGAGTTCATACCGTGGTAGCGCAGACCGCCGGAGTGAGTGCCGGCAGGAATGAAGCCGCTGCCTAAAGTGTACATCTTGGACAGGGGGCAGACCATACCGGTATCGCAGTAGTCATAGGCATACTTACCGCGGGTAAAGCTGGGACAAGTTGCAGGCTCAACAGCAATGAAGCGGTAGTCAGCATTGCCCTTGATCTTCTCGCCCATAAAGGGAGCGATCAAACCGCCCAGGTTGGAACCACCACCGGCGCAGCCGATGATAATATCTGGCTTGACACCGTACTTATCCATAGCAGCCTTGGCTTCCAGACCGATGACAGACTGGTGGAGCATGACCTGGTTCAGCACGCTGCCCAGCACATAGCGGTAGCCGGGCGTTTTGGTAGCAACCTCAACAGCCTCAGAAATGGCACAGCCTAAGCTGCCGGTAGTACCGGGATGCTCGGCAAGAATCTTCTTACCTACCTCAGTTTCCATAGAGGGACTGGGGGTAACGGATGCGCCGTATGTACGCATAACCTCACGGCGGAAGGGCTTCTGCTCATAGGACACCTTAACCATATAGACCTTGCACTCTAAGTCCAGGTAAGCACAGGCCATAGCCAGGGCAGTACCCCACTGGCCGGCGCCGGTCTCGGTGGTAACACCCTTGAGGCCCTGCTTCTTTGCATAGTATGCCTGGGCGATGGCAGAGTTCAGTTTATGGCTGCCGCTGGTGTTGCCGCCCTCGTATTTGTAGTAAATCTTAGCGGGAGTCTGGAGTTTCTTCTCAAGGCAGTATGCACGAACCAGGGGTGCCGGCCGGTACATCTTATAGAAATCGAGGATTTCCTGGGGAATCTCATAATATGCAGTTGTGTCGTCCAATTCCTGCTTGACAAGCTCATCACAGAACACAGGAGCCAAGTCCTCTGCGGTCATAGGTTTGCGGGTTTTGGGATCCAGCAGCGGTGCGGGCTTGTTGATCATATCCGCCCGGAGATTGTACCAATACTTGGGCATCTCGCTTTCTTC
Source organism: Oscillospiraceae bacterium (assembly GCA_017561205.1). Taxonomy (GTDB): domain Bacteria; phylum Bacillota; class Clostridia; order Oscillospirales; family Oscillospiraceae; genus Faecousia. Next base: position 131,483 of record JAFZDL010000025.1, read on the forward strand.
CAGATAAATCTTGTAGGGGATCTCTTTGTTTGCCATAATTTTTCACCTTTCTTTTTGGGGCAAAATAAAAACCTGCCCCAGTAATGAGCTGGGACAGGATAAATTCCTGCGGTGCCACCCGGCTTGACGCATAGCGCCCACTTTACGCATACTGACATATGCTGACCTTTGCTTACGGAGGGTCATCTCCGGCGCACATACTAAGGGGGCATCCCCTGTTCCGCTTGCCCTCGGAAGTCCATTCGGTCTTACACTTTCTGCCGCAATCCCACCGCCTGCGGCTCTCTGAAAGAAAGGAGGGTAATACCTACTCACTCTTCCTCAACGGTTTAGAGCATTTTAGCACAGCTTTTATCCCTTGTCAAGTGTCACTGGGTCACGTTAAAATGTAGTTTTTATATTTTTTGAAAGTTTTTCAAGAAAAATTTACATATTCTTCTTGAATCGTTCAGCATTCTTTCGTATAATTGCGGTAAAATAACTTCAAACACCAAGGAGGTTACATCTATGTCAGAGCCCTTTGAAAATCAGAATGAACAGCCCACTTGGAGCGAGCCTAAGAATGAGCAGCCTGTGTGGGAACAGTCCCCCAATTACTACTATAAGCCCCCCAAAAAAGAAAAATCCGGTTGGCCTGCCGGCCTTGTGATTGCCGTTACTTTGGTATGCAGTTTGCTGGCCGGTGCCTTTGGCGCAGGCGGTATGTACTTGGCTACCACATTTATGGATGATTCCGAACCTTCAACCAATGGAGCGCAACCCAACAATTCCGATACCAACCAAAGTACCACTGTTTTGGAAGGTGACCGGGGTAATACTGTAATCGACATTTCTAAAATTGATACCAGCAAACTGATGACACAGGCTGAGGTATATGCCGCCAATGTGAACTCTACTGTGGGTATCACTACCTCCATTACCACCAATTTCTGGGGTTATCAAACCACCTCTGCCGCCTCCGGTTCCGGTTTTGTTTTCAGCAAGGACGGTTATATCCTCACCAACTACCACGTAGTGGACGATTCCACCTCTATTACTGTCTCTATGTATGACGGCACCACTTACGATGCCAAATTGATCGGCTATGACGAGAGCAATGATGTTGCTGTTCTGAAAGTGGAAGCCACAGATTTAGTGCCCGTTGTGCTTGGAAACTCCGATAACTTGAATGTAGGCGATAACGTTGTTGCCATCGGCAATCCTTTAGGCGAACTGACCTTCTCCCTCACCGCCGGTTCCATCAGCGCCAAGGACCGGGAGATCACCTTGTCAAACGGAAGCTCAATGCAGCTGCTGCAGACTGACTGTGCTATCAACTCCGGCAATTCCGGTGGCGCGCTGTTCAATCTGTACGGTGAGGTAGTTGGCATCACCAACGCAAAGTATTCCAGTTCTTCTTCCTCCTCTGCCTCCATTGATAATATCGGCTTTGCCATTCCCATCAATAAGGCCCGGTCCATTGCCGAAAGCATTATTGAAAAGGGCTATGTTTCCAAGCCCTATGTTGGTGTTTCCGTTGCCACTGTCAGCGAAGAGACTCAAATGTACGGACTTCCTCAAGGCGCATCGGTACAGCAGATCGTGGAGAACTCCCCTGCTGCTGAAGCAGGACTGCAGATTAACGATATCATCACCCACGTAAACGGCGAAGAAATCACAGGCAGCTCCGATATGGTTGCCGCTGTCCGCAATGCTGCTATTGGCGACGAGCTGAAACTCACAGTATACCGCATGGGTAAGACTATGGAAGTTACTGTTACGGTTGGTGAGCAAAAAACCTCTGTGCAAGAGCAGGAACAAACACAGAATCAAAATCAAGGCCAATCTCAGCGGCCGCAACTCCCCTTTGGCAAATAAATGCCTACACCCGGACTTAAACTCGTCCGGGTGTATTTTTTTCTTGATTTTTTCCAAAAAATGAATAGAATATAGGATATATGTGTCTGTCACAAGGAGGATACTCTTATGAACCAAATTTATATCCCCGAAGGCTACCGCCCTCCCTTGGATGCCTATGAGACCCAGCGGGCCATTGCCTATATTAAAAGAATTTTTCAGGATGAGTTTTCCAATGCGCTGAACTTAAAGCGCGTCTCCGCTCCCCTGTTTGTTACCGACGCTTCCGGACTGAACGACAATCTGAACGGCTTTGAGCGTCCTGTAAGCTTTGATATCCCCGCGGTGGGTATGGATGCCGAGGTTGTCCATTCCCTGGCAAAATGGAAGCGTCTGGCCCTCAAGCAGTATGGTTTTGGTTTAGGCCAGGGCCTGTACACCGATATGAACGCTATCCGCCGGGATGAAGACCTGGACAATATCCATTCCATTTATGTGGATCAGTGGGACTGGGAAAAGATCATCACCGCCGAAAACCGCAATATCGACTACTTAAAGCTGATCGTAAATGCCATCGTCAAGGCAATTTGTGATACCAACGAACAGCTCCATGTGCGATTCCCTCAGATTCCGGCCAAGCTCTCCCGGGATGTCAGCTTTGTGACCACCCAGGAGCTGGAAGATATGTACCCCGACCTGGACGGCAACGCCCGGGAGAACGCCTATGTGAAGGAACATCACACCGCCTGCATTATGCAGATTGGCGGCAAACTTCGCTCCGGCAAGCCCCACGGTGGCCGCGCACCGGACTATGACGATTGGCAACTGAACTGCGACATCTTCTTCTGGAACGACACCCTGGGCAGAGCCCTTGAGATTTCCTCAATGGGTATCCGGGTAGATGCCGAGGCTATGGATCGTCAGCTGAACCTGGCAAATTGCAATGACCGCAGAGAGCTTCCCTTCCACAAGATGCTGTTGAACAACGAACTGCCCCTCACCATTGGCGGCGGTATTGGCCAATCCAGACTGGCTATGCTGATGCTGGGTTGTTGCCACATCGGCGAGGTACAGTCCAGTGTTTGGGATGAAGAAACCGTCAAGGCTTGCGCCAATGCCGGCGTTCCTCTTCTATAAACTGCATATAATAAAAATGCACTGTCTTTCGACAGTGCATTTTTTGTATCTATATTAGTTCTTCTTGGCGTTGGCCAGCAGGTAACGCTCGGCCTCAGCGCACCACAGGTTGTTGTGAGTCTTGCAGATCTTATCCAGTTCTGCAAACAGAGGATCGGTCTTGCCCTTTTCCTCGAAGTCAGCAATCGCGGTGAGGGGCAGGTCGATGTGGTTGTAGATCAGCTTCTTGCCACCGGGAATGGAGGGCAGATTCAGCACGGTCTCGGGGACAGCATTCAGGCCGCCGATGTGGGTAACCAGCGCAGCGGGATTCAGCTTGCCGGCGCTCATCATCTCGATGGCTTCACGCAGGTCATCGTTGTTACCGCCGGAAGTACCGACCACATGGGTGTACAGGTAGTGGACATTGTACCAGTTAAAGGGAGCCTTGAACTGAGAGTCGGTAGGACCGGCAAAGAAGTTCAGGCAGCCGTCAAAGCCCAGGATATCGTCAGCCTGCTCGATGAGGGGCTTCACGGGAGCGAAGCAGATAACATCATCATAGCCGGTGCCGCCGGTGAGGCTGCGCAGGTACTCGGTGGCGCCTTCCATCTTGGTGTTCACGTAATGCAGCTCAATGCCCTGCTTCTTAGCTTCCTCAACGGTGTAGATGGAAGCTGCGCGCTCCAGTCTTGCATCGTCAATATCGGTAATGACCAGCAGGCTGGGACGGCGGTCGCAGTGCAGAGCGTAGTCAATAGCGCCCAGACCCATAGGACCGACGGAAGCCAGCATGGCCATCTTGCCGCCTTCCTTAATGCCCATCTCGTGGACATAGGAACCGGCCTTGGTGTGGTACATTGCGTGGAAAGTACCGATAACACAGCTGATGGGCTCAGCCAGGGAGCCATAGAAGTAGGCATCGGCGCTGTAGGGCAGCAGGCAATCGGTCAGCAGAGTCTCGATGGGCACATTGCCGTAGGTTGCAGAGCCGCCGCAGAAGTTGTAGGAATAGCCGGGAGCCATCTGAGAGCCCTTGTAGTAGTGAGCGGGCTGGATAGCGAACTTATCGCCCACCTTGTACTTATGCTTCCAGTTCTCGCCCACAGCGACGATGTCGCCGCAGAACTCGTGGCCGATAATGGTGGGGTTGGTAGCGCAATCGTCGGGAACACGCTTGTGGTCACCGCCCTCGATGGCTGCCTTGTAAGTGGACATACATACAGAGTCGGAAACTACCTTGATCTGTACATCATCGGGACCAACCTCAGGCAGAGGGAACTCCTCCAGGCGCAGGTCCTGCTTGCCGTAAATTCTAACTGCTTTGGTATTCATAATAATCCTCCTATCGAATCAAGTATTTTTCTCGTGTTCAATCAGCTTCCAGGTTGCATCGATCAGGTTTTGGAACATGGGGTTCTCCATTGCCTTGATTACGAAGCTCTGCCGGGGAGTGTTGATATCCTCACCGGAGATCTGGAACATTCCGTATGCGTCGCACAAATTGCGCAGACGCTCCAGCTGCGCGGGGGTATTGCGGGTAGGCATATAGGTAACAGCCTTCACGCCCTCTTCCTTCAGACATTCAAACACATCGTCTAAGTAGTCATCCTCAAACTTCTGCGCTTTCTTGTCACCGGTGACAGAGTCACCCACATCGCCTAAGTAAGCATAGCAAAGGTAAGCATCCACTTCCTTGCACAGCTTTACCATATCTGCAAGCTTGGGGCATTCGTCGGTAGCATCGATGAAGATCTTGGGAACGAAGGTGCCCTTCAGCATACCCAGCACATCGTAGGCATAGAAAGGATATGCGGTATCCAGTAGCAGTGTTTTCTGCTTCTCGGAGAGCTGCATACCCATCTGGGTGAGCTTTTCAATCATAGGCTCTCCCCTGCCCACCTGCTTTTCAAGGCAGATTGCCAGGGCATACATCAGATGACGCTCGGTAACACCGCCGTTCTCCTGGGCCATAGACAGAGGCAGAACATCCCGGTCATAGTCCAGTTCCACGCCGACCAGCTCGTTAATTCGCTCCAGCATCTTGCGGTTGCGGGCATGGCGGGCAGCCTGATAGGGCTTAAAGAACTCCGTGAGGGTATTGATCTTATCGTGGGGCACGGACTGGATGGTCATATAGCTGACACCAACCTGATCCGGATTGTTTGTGCGGCGGCCCTCCAAACGGGTGCCGTCCATAGACACGCGGGCTTCCATGCCGATAGTCACAGGCATATCCACGATCGCAGCCGCCTCAATGAACTCCTCTGCGCCGGAAATGGAATCGTGGTCGATGATACCGGCAGTGCAAAGCCCCTCCATACGGGCAGCATACACAGCCGCCGTGGGTGAATAAGGAGAGAAAGAATAGGTGGTGTGGATGTGGTTATTTATGTACTGGGGAACCATCGGAGGAAATTCAGTAGTCTTCAGCACCTCACGCAGGTTCGCAAGGCGCTCCTGCTTGGTAGGGGCATTCAGTTTGTTAAGAATTTCAATATCGATCATAGCTTCCCTCTTAGTTCAGCATAACCTGGCCGCCGGTAACAGGCAGAGCCTGGCCGGTCTCGTACTTCTGCTCCACGCAGTACATAACAGCACGGGCAACGTCAATAGGCAGGCAGCCGCGGTTCATGGGAGCCTTGGCCTCATAGAACTTGCGGACATCTTCCACGGTCTTGGCGCCGGGAACCTTGCCGGCTTTCAAGTACTGGACAAAGAGGCCTCTCTCAGGATCGGACCACAGAGGACCGTCCAGGTAGTTACCGGGGCAGATAGCATTAACCTTGATATTGTAAGCGCACAGCTCCAGAGCAAAGGACTGGACCAGGCCAATAGCTCCGAACTTGGAACCTGCGTAAGCAAAGTTCTTGTTGGAGCCTTCCAGGCCGGACTTGGAGGACATAGCGATGATATCGAACATAGCCTCGGGATCAGCCTCGTGTTGCGCCTCCATAATGATAGCGGCATACTTACAGGTCAGGAACAGACCGGTGTAGTTGATAGCAGTAACGAAATCGAAGTCCTTCTTCTCGAACTCAGCAATAGGGCCGGAACGGACAACACCTGCGTTGGCAACCATAATATCCAGACCACCGAACTTCTCGACTACCTGCGCTACCATATTGGCGCAGCTTTCTTCGTCGGATACATTTACGGCGATAGCCCAGGCGCGCTCGCCCATTTCCTTGGCCACGGTCTCAGCCTGGGGCAGATTCATATCCGCAATGATGATGGTTGCGCCCTCCTTGTACAGTTCTTCGGCAATACCCTTGCCGAAACCCTGCGCAGCACCGGTGACAATGGTAATCTTGCCGGCCAGACGGCCCTCGCCTATGGGGCGGTTGTGGATGTTCTTCTTGGCAATTTCCTGCCATTTGGTCATATCTACGCTCATATTAACATCTCCTTTAAGAATAGTTTACAAATATGTAAGCAGTTTTTTATAAGCGGCTTCCCAATCCTCGGTATGGTTAGGCTGCCAGGTTTCCACAGATTCAGAGTTGCGGACAATCTGCCGCAGGTGGTCCAGGTCCTTGATGTCACCCAATGCCATTGCCTGGGTCAGCAAGTTACCGATGGCTGCGCCCTCCACAGGGCCGGTAACCACTTCCCGATCCAGGGAATCGGCTATGAGTTGATTTAAGAATTTATTATTGATAGGACCACCAACGATGTTCAAAGAATCGATTCGCTGACCCTTCATAGCCTCCAGGCCTTCCAGGGCGTTACGATACTTCAATGCCAAAGATTCATAAACACAGCGGGCAATCTGACCAACAGTTTCGGGAACAGGCTGATTGGTATCCTTACAGAAATCCTTGATTTTCTGCACCATATTGCCACCGGCATAGAACTGGGGCGCATCGGGGTTGATAATGCTGCGCAACGGTTCAGCCTTACGAGCCTCCACAACAATCTCATCCCAGGAAAGCTGAATACCCGCCTTAATCCAATCCCGGCGGCATTCCTGGATAATCCACATGCCGATGATCGTATTCAAGGGGCGATATGTACCTTGGATAGTACCCTCATTGGAGAAGCCGCGAGTCTGGGCCTCGGGGGTCAGGTCGGGCTTGTCCATTTCAGCGCCGAACAGGCTCCAGGTGCCGGAGGAGCAGAACGCGAAACTGCCCTTGCCGGGAATTGCCGCCACAGCAGAGGCGGTATCGTGGCTGCCCACAGCAACAAAGGCTGCAGGATTCAGACCCAGCTCCTCACAAAGCTCTTTACGCAGATGGCCACGGATCGTTCCGGTCTTATCGATATTAGTAAAGATCTTCTTAGGCAGGCCCAATTCCTCAATAGTCTGCCAATCCCAATCCTTAGTGGTAGGATTATACAGGCCGGTGGTTGTAGCAATGGTGTACTCAGTACCCTTGCTGCCGGTTAGGAAATATCCCAGCAGGTCAGGAGTCAGCAGCATGGTATCAGCAATCTCCAAAGCTGCATCCTCTTCCCGTAGACGGCGGTAGAGCTGATAGATGGTATTAAAGGTCAGTGTAGTATCGATGCCGGTACGGGCATAAAGGGTATCGCCGGGGATCTTTTCCTTAACGGCATCAATATCCGCTTGAGTACCCAGCCGATAGGAACGGGGTACACCGGCCAAGTGGCCGTTCTTGTCCAGCAGGCCGTAGTCAACGCCCCAGGTATCAATACCGAAGGCATCCAGCTCGCCGTAGCCGCCCTGCTTAAAGGCAAGCAGACCCTGCTTCAGCTGATTGTACAGATAAGGTGTATCCCAATAGAAAACACCGTTCATTTCAATGTAGTTGTTCTCAAAGCGGTGCAGTTCCTTCATCGTGATCTTCTCGCCGTCAAACTGACCGAGAATAGCACGACCGTTACTGGCACCTAAGTCAAATGCCAACAGGTTTCTCATGCTTCGATCCTCCTATTTAGCAGAATATAAATCTGCACATTCTTTGTCCAATTTATTATACACTCTTTTCCTCCACAGCGCAATAGCAAAAATAGATTTTTATTCTATTGTCGCACAGATACTCCCACTATGCAGAATTTTATGTTAACCTTCTTGACAAGAAAATCTCCGAATGTTACAATATAGCATACTTTTTGACGTATTATCCCACTTTTGAATGGAGGTTAGGCAATGACTTTCGTTGACGATCTGCAAAAGGACAGCTTGCCTTTTCTTGCTGACGAAGCTGCTACCGCATCTTTGCTGAAACGCATTCTTTTATTCTTGGAAGACGAAGAGTTTATCCAGGCAGATTTATACTGCGAAAAGGTTTTGGATACAGAACCGGAAAATCCCTTAGCCTATCTGTACAAGCTGATGGCCTCACGCCGCATCTCTTCCCTAAAGGATTTGGCATCGGCACAGTATATCATAGACAATGACAGTTCTTACAAAAAAGCCGTTCGCTTTGCTCCCGAGCAAATGCAGTTACATCTGCACCAGCTGAATATGCATATCTACGCAGGCAGCATTAAAGCTTGCCGCAGCCGGGCAAAGATCCATCTGGCTCACGGCGAACTGAAGGAAACTGCTCAGCAATATCACAATGCTATAAAAATGTGGGAGGACAGTCACGAAACCCTCCCCAACGCAGAAACAATATACAGTGATTTATCTAATGAAATTTCCGATTTCAACTGGAAACTCTTACTGCACAACCGACAATGCCCCAACGATGAAGAACTGATTGCCCGAAACATTCCCATTGATAATGACCGATGGTACTTAAGCGCCGTAAAATGGGCCGAGGCAGAAAAAAAGGCTTACTTCACTTCCGTAGCCCAACGCACCCTTATGGGCGCCCATCTAAAGTGCCTGGATTATATCAAAACCAAGCAGACACGGCTGGCACGAATTTGGACTGACCACTATAAGGCAGCAGCATCCGCCGACGATCCTTTGGTGAGTATTCACCAGGCTTTGGTAGATACTGATGGCTTTACCAAATTTTCAGCTGACGCCCCCGCCGCAATGCTGAAGCTGATAAGGCTGTATAAAACATCCAATCCTCAGCTTGCCGATGAATTAAAAGCAATTCTGCAGGATTATTACGCAAGGATCTTCCGTTTTCTCCTGGATTTCACTGGCAAGGAGCCGCAAAAAACTGCAGCACCTACCCGGTTAGATGCGGATAGCTATGCCATTATGATTGCGCAGCAGGAAGCCAGTGCCTGCGCTCCCGGTGGAGCGGCAATTCCTGTCCCGGACTTCACCACGCCTACAGAATCGTTCACCACCGATCCTATTTGGGCAATAGAGACCGCCCGACTGATCACCGGGCAAATGGCAGATGCTGTTTCCGACGATCTCTCCCCCTACAGCGCTGTAACGACCTACCTGATTGCTGCCAAGGGACTGACTATCCGTTACGGCAAGAAAGACGGAATTGTTACAGAGCCACCGCTCTTCAAGTTTATCTGCCAATACTACGCAGATGCTATTGCCAGTGCCCAACAGGATCAAGTCGCAGCCATTCAAACCAAATTCAACGATTTTCTGTTGGATACTGTGCAACTCCCATCTGTCTGCGCAGAAATCGTTACGGAAGCTTCCACCTATATGCAGGGCAGCACGCTCCCCTATCAGATCTTTTTGGCCCGCATCACCAACAACTATTCTGCAAAAGCAGAGGAACTGATTCCTCCGGAAGTTACAAAAAACACAGCAAAGTGGCAGCAATATTTGGAAAAATCCGATCCGAAGCGCAATTGCTACCAAATCAGTGACAAACAGGAAACTATTACCAAAGCCTTTGCTGCTGCGGAAGATGCAATTGATAATTGCCGTCACTATACTGAATCCTTGCAAAAGAATCTGGACGCTCCTTATCAGCAAATTCTTACCTCCTCCGGCGACGGTCGGGACGAGCTTGCCGCCGACTGGAACGAAAAGATGACAGCATTACAGGGCACCTGTGATGGTTGGGCAGCGGATCTGGAAACTAAGCTGAATCTGGTTAAAGAGCTCAACAGCGCCAAGCTGGCGCTGGCGCAAAAGCAGATTAAGGTGAAAGAAAGATGGCAGCTAACCCTGTCCATTGCCCTGAACTTACTCCTTGTTTGCACTGTTTTCATTTTTGCAAAGTTATTGGCATCTGCCATCAGCAACGCCTGGAATCTTATGGATGCATACAGCGAACTTCCCCAGCGGATTGGCTTCTACGCAATCAACATTATTGCTGCGCTGGTTGCCGGTATCCTGTCCCTGACAAACGGCATAGTCGCGCCCACCTATGGCAACAAAAATCGATCCAAACTACTTTGGCTGTTTGCAATCTTTGGTGTTTTGGTCTACGTTTGCGTATATCCGGGTATTGCTACAGGCAAAATCGTCCCTGCGGTTGCCTGTATTTTGGCATTGATCGGTATAGGCCGTACCCTATTGGAGTTCTACCTGTGCAAACTGAAAGTTCATACCCGAAGCCATGGCACACAGGTCAGCTGCCGTATTGGCAGTACGATCGCTAAAGTTGCAGGTATCGCCCAGTGGCTGGTATGCCTTGGACTTACCGCACTGTATGTCTGCTGTTTACTCCTTATCCTGTGATGATTAGAAAGGAAGATGCGTTTTGAAAATTCGTTGCACTACCTGTGGCGCACCCTGTGAAACAGAAGACGGCTTTGAAACCGCTTACTGCCTAACCTGCGGCAGCCCAATCATTGTTAAGGATGCTTTGGCCTATCGCTTTTCTCCGGAAACTTTGGATTCCCTTGAAGCAGAGTCCCTGGTGCAGTTAGCCAAAGAAGCCTATCACACCCACAAAATCACCCCCGAGGTACTGACACTATTGAAAGCCGCCTCCCCTTCCGGTGATGTAGAAATTCTCTATGTGCTGGGTCTTAACCACTTTAACAACAAAGCATATGCCCAAGCTATACCGTACCTGTATATCGCCGCAGAGAAGATGTACCCGGATGCGCAATGTCTGTACGCTGTTTGCAAATATATGCAGAACCCGGAAGACCACACTGTTTATCCCCGGGTCCGCAAATATCTGACCAATGCCAAGGAAACCTACAGCAAGATCTACGACAAGATTGATGGTGAAAAACTTCTCGCTTACATCAATGCTGTTTTGAATTCCAAACAAAGCAGCACACCCGCTGCTCCCAGTTTAGAAAAAGTTTCCACTGTAAATTAAATAACACCCACGGGATCCCGTGGGTGTTACTATTTATACCTTTTCGATAGCCTGTTTCAAGTCAGCAATCAAGTCTTCACTGTTTTCCAAGCCGCAGCTCAAGCGGATCAGATCTGCGCCTACGCCGGCAGCTTCCAGCTGCTCATCGGTCATCTGTCGATGGGTAGCAGATGCGGGATGCAGGCAGCAGGTACGGGAATCAGCCACGTGGGTCTCGATAGAGCCCAGCTTCAGGTGCTTCATGAACACCTCAGCAGACTTCCGTCCGCCCTTGAGACCAAAGGAGATAACACCGCAAGAGCCGTTCGGCATATACTTCTTGGCAACCTCGTAGTACTTATCTTCCTTTAAGCCGCAGTACTTGACCCAGGCAACCTTCTCATTGGTGCTGAGGAACTCGGCAATGGCCTGAGCATTGGCGCAGTGCTGCTTCATACGGAAAGGCAGGCTCTCCAAGCCCAGATTCAGGTAAAATGCGCTCTGAGGAGACTGGATAGAACCCAGGTCACGCATCAGCTGGGCGGTACACTTGGTAATAAACGCGCCCTCCAAGCCGAAACGCTCAGTATAGGTGACACCGTGATAGCTGTCATCGGGGGTGCAAAGTCCGGGGAACTTGTCCGGGTACTTGGTCCAATCAAACTTACCGCTGTCGACAATGCAGCCGCCCACAGCAACGCCGTGGCCGTCCATATACTTGGTGGTGGAGTGGGTGACAATATCAGCGCCCCATTCGATGGGCCGGCAGTTGACGGGTGTCGCAAAGGTATTGTCAATGATAAAGGGCAGGCCGTTATCGTGCGCAGCTTTGGCAAAAACCTCAATATCCAGCACATTCAGCGCGGGGTTGGCGATGGTCTCGCCAAATACCAGCTTGGTATTGGGACGGATAGCTGCACAGATCTCCTCGTAGGTAGCATCAGGGCTGACAAAGGTCACATCAATGCCCATCCGCTTCATGGTCACAGAGATCAGATTGAAAGTACCGCCGTAAATTGCGGAAGAAGACACGATATGGTCACCGCAGGATGCGATATTGAACATAGCATAGAAGTTTGCCGCCTGGCCGGACCCGGTGAGCATAGCAGCTGTGCCGCCCTCCAGGGCCGCGATCTTGGCAGCTACCATATCACAGGTAGGGTTCTGTAAACGAGAGTAGAAATAACCGGAGGCTTCCAGGTCAAAGAGCTTGCCCATATCCTCGGAAGTAGCATATTTAAAGGTAGTGCTTTGAATAATGGGAATCTGGCGGGGTTCGCCGCTCTCAGGGTTATAGCCCGCCTGGATGCACAGGGTTTCGGTACGGAGTTTTTGTTCCATTTTTATCACCTCAAAAAGTAGATAGCAATATTGTAATACCCACAAAGAGTTTTGTCAATTTGAAAAATACACCTCCGAATATATTCGGAGGCGTATTTAAGAAAACACCTATTTGATTACTTCTTGCACTTAATCTTATTGAGCTTTTTGTTGATTGCCAACAGTTCTTCCTTGGTGAAGGAAATGTTCATCATGCTCACAAGGCTGGTCAGTCGCAGAAGGGTGAAACCACCCATCATTTCCATCATACCCTCGGTCATCTCGAAGCCAGCAGCACCAGCACCGCCACTCATCTGCTTCTTCAGCTTCATAAACACTTTACCAACCACCAGCTTGCCGCGGAAGGTAGCCATAATCTCACTCATCTTGCTGTTCAGGGACAGGCGGCCCTCAGGTGCATCCACATCAAACCAGTTCAGAACAGCGCCTTTCTCTTTCAGACGGTAGTCCTCATTGAAGGTTTCCACCTTCTTAATAACGCTCTCATCCTTCAGGTCACCGGCAACGGCAACCAGCTTGGTTTCGCCCTTGTTGGGAACATCAAAGTAGAAGAAGGGCAGGCCGTTGTTCTTCTGCACGCCCAGGGATTCGCCATTTGCAAACAGCTCCACGGACTCGCAGTTGGAGTAAACAGTAACCTTGGTCACATCCTCAACGCGGTCCACATAGCGCTTGCCGCACAGGTGGACCATGGGCTCCGGATTCAGCCATGCCTTGTAAGCAAAGAAGGCATCCTTCTTGTACTTACGGTCAATGGTGATCAGACCCTTATGGTTCTGACCGTTCTCGCCGCCCTCTGCACGGGCATCGGCGCCGAAGTCATACATATTCCACACATGGGTTGCCCACAGGTAGGGACGCTCAGCGATACACTTGATGAGTTCTTCGTGGTAATAAGCCTGGTACTCCTCAGTATAGTCGCCCTGAGTGGGAGTAGAGGTGTGCCAGTTCAGTGCCTCACAGCCGTATTCAGAAATACCGACAGGCAGATTGGGGTGCATTGCATGGAACTTGTCGAACCAGGGGCCGTTCATAGAGGTCTCGCCGCCGTACCAACCGAAATAGTGGTTATAGGACACGCAATTGGGAATCTGCAGGTACTCAGCATCCATGGGGCACATAGAAATTGCGGCCAAGGTAGTGAGACGTGTCTTGTCCATCTCGTGGACAAGGTCATTCAAAATGCGGTGGTTTTCCAGCAAGTCAGGATCCTTCTCGCCCTTCATGGTGATCTCATTGGACAGACCCCACACTGCAATACAAGCATGGTTGTAGTTCTGGGTGATCAGTTCCTTCATCTGGCTGATGGTGTTCTCACGGCCACCGGGCATATGCTGGGAAATATAGGGAATTTCAGCCCAGATCACAAGGCCGGCCTCGTCGCACAGGTCATAGAAGTACTGGTCGTGCTGGTAGTGAGCCAAACGGATAGTGGTAGCGCCCACTTCGCAGATCAGCGCCAAGTCTTCTGCGTGATCTTCCTTGCTCAGAGCATTGCCCTTCTGCCAGCGGTCCTGGTGCCGGGAAACGCCCCGCAGGGGGTATTCTTCACCATTGAGGATGAAACCCTTATTGGGATCAATCACATAGCTTCGGCAACCAAAGCGGGTGGAAACCTCATCAATGGCAGCATCATTTTCCAGCAGTTCAGCCTTGGCAGTATACAGATAGGGATCCTTGCGGCCGTTCCACTTATGGACATTTTCCAGGTGGAAGCTTACCTTGGTGTCGGCAGTAGTGGTTTCGGCAACAACATTGCCTTCCTTGTCCAAAAGGGTGTAGCGGATCTTGTTGTCAGAGGCATTGGTGGTAAACACCTCTACCTCTACATCGGCGTCAGCGCCGCTGATGGCGGGAGTAACCTTGATGCCGGGAGTGCCGTAGTACTCCAGATCAAAGTGCGCAGCGGGAACGGCAATCAGGTTCACATCCCGATACAGACCGCCATAGAAGGTGAAGTCGGCCATCTGGGGATAAACCCGGTCATTGGGCGCATTGTCAACAGCCACGACCAGCAGGCACTCCCCTGCCAGGTGGTCGGTCACATCCACACGCCAGGTGGAATAACCGCCGTCGTGGTGGGCCAGGTGCTTGCCGTCCATATATACGTCGGCAGAAGAGTTTGCGCCGCGCAGTTCCAGGAAAAATCGCTCGCCGGCAGGCAGTTCACTCTTATCCAGCTTCTTTGCATAGTAGCAAGTACCACGGTGATAGTCATTGCCGCCGTCCTGGCCGTCAATAGCATTCCAGGTATGTGGCAGATTCACGATCTCCCAGCTGTTGTCAATCTCAGCAGGCACAGCGGTAGCGGTCTTGGAGAAGGACCACTGGCTGTTCAGGTTCATAATTATTCTCAAAGAATTTTCCTCCTTAAATATATTCTCAAGAACTGCCGCATCTACCGGTGGCAGATGCGGCAGCATTTTACTTATTCAGCATCTCTCTTAGCTTCCAGCTCTTCATTCATCTTGGCAAGGGTCTTCTTGTCCAGGTTGTAAACCAGGCCCAGGCCAATAAACTGCATAACTGCAGACATCAGGAACAATGCGGCAACCAGGATACGCAGATCCACTGCGAAGTCCCAAGACAGCTTGGTAACATCAATGAATGCTGCGCCGGTTTTCGGATCTACAGCATTATTCACATAGCCCATACCCTGCATGATCAGCAAAGCAACAGCAGGACCAACGCCCTGTGCCAACTTACGGAAGAAGGAGTGCAGGGAGTAAACAACGCCCTCCTCGCGCTTGCCGGTCTTCCACTCGTTGTAGTCAATGGCATCGCCCATCATAGCCCAGGAAACAGTGGAGTAGACACCCAGACCCAGGCTGTAAACCAACTGGCAAATGATATAGATCAGCAGATCCAGATTGGTGTTGTGGGGAGTAATGACAAACAATCCCAAACCGCCGATGATGGAGCAGATTGCGCCAACAACGGACAGTTCCTTCTTGCCGAACTTTACCACCATCTTACGAGCCAACGGAGTAAAGAGCACAATGGGAATCATAGCAAAAAGCTGCACAATACCGGAAATCTGGGTATTCTTGAAGTAAATCTGGAAGGTAACAGAAACTGCTGTTGCTGCACCCTGCATACCGATAAACATACCCATTGCAGCCAGGGTAGCGCCAACAGCGGGACGGTTGTGAACAAAGTTTTTCAGCGCATCGATCACATTGAACTTGGGCTGATCTTCATTTACCGTCAACTCGGTATCCACACGGATCTCGGTGTTCTTGATCATAAACTGGAAGCAAATGAAGCCCAAAACACCCATCACCAATGCTGCGACAAAGACCATATTGCCGTTGAGGGACTCGTCAGCATTGTAAATCAAGAAGGGCAGAATGACCATAGGAAGCATATTGCCGACCATAGAACCAATGCTGCGCCAAGCGGAAAGGCTTGCGCGGTCAGCAGGCTCCTTGGAAATAAGGGACAGTAAGCTGCCGTAAGGCACATTGGCAATGGTATAGAATGCATCCCAAATCACATAACCGGCAATAAAGATGATAAACTTAGCCCAGGTGGGAGCGCCGGGGAACGGCAGGAAGCAGCAAGCACCACCAACGATCAAGCCAATGGAACCAACCCAGATGTACTGAAGAAACTTATTTCTCTTGTACTTACGCTTGTCTGCGTCGATCATAGAGCCAATCAGAGGATCATTGATTGCATCCCAAACCTGCACGATGATCAGCAGCAAAGAATACCATGCGCTCATACCCATGACCTGCGTCCAGAAAAGTGCCATCGTGCCCTTTAGGGCAAAGCTCATATTGCAGCCTAAGTCACCGGCTGCATAGGCAATACTGTCCCGAATACCAAAGAGACGGGGTTGTTTTGTAGTTTTCACAGACAAAACCTCCTAAACAAATTTACCAAAGAAAACCATATCACCGGTTTCTTTTTTTACATTTTACCATAAGAACCCTATTGCGAAAACAATAATTCTTTGTTATTATAACACATATCTCACATACATTGGGAGGTGTCTTTCTGGAAAACACACTTATCTTTCTACAAAAATTGCTAAACATCACAACGGGCATTCCAATGACTGTTATCCCTCTGAATAAGCATTCTCTGACAAAGTTTTGGAAGAACACAAGCGCTTATACTTTTGATCCTGCATTTACGGAAAACGATTCCCTCTGGCAACAGATTACAACAGCAAAAAGCAGTTTGTTTGAATGTAATTTGGCGAACAACATCTTTTTTACGGCAATTCCCATCGGAACCAAAAACATAATTCTCATATTGGGGCCGGTTACTACAGTGCCTGCCGAAGATTCCGCACTCCCTTTTGCCGAATACAACACCCTTCACAAAATCGGAAAACTCCTATCTCAATATGCCATTGACCAAGCCCTCCCCCCTGTCACGCCTACGGACATCTCTCCCATGCGCCACAGTTTCCCTTCCGGAGAAGATATTCCCCAAATGCGGCAGGTCGAACAGCGGTATGAGTACAGCGCAGCCCTTACCAACGCGGTGCAGCGGGGCAATCTGTCTTTGGCAATGCATTTGATTGGGCAATATGATCCCAGCTCACAAACTACTGTACGAAACAAAAATCCCCTGCGGAATGCGCAAAACTACTGTATCGTACTGAACACGCAGCTCCGTCATGCCTTGGAGGAGTCCGGTATTCACCCCTACCAGGTGGACCGATTGTCTAACGAGATTGGTTTCGAGATTGAGCAACTCAAGAACATTTCTCAGTTGTCGGATTTCTTCAGCAATGTTATTCGGCGCTACTGCCGTTTAGTGCAGGAACATGCTTATCCCAATCTGCGACCACTAACCAATCTGGCAGTGACCTATATCAAAGAGCATTTGGCAGACTATCTTACCGTCAAAGATACCGCAAAAGCCCTGACCATCAACGCAAACTACCTATCCTCCCTTTTTCACAAAGATATGGGAATAACTTTCATTGATTTTGTCAACAAAGAACGGACCAATCAGGCCGCTGCCCTGCTCCGCCACACCAATCTGCAAATACAGCAGATTGCCTCCACTGTCGGCTATAACAACACCAGCTATTTTGCCAAACAGTTTGTACGATTCCAAGGAATCAGCCCCAGCCAATATAGACGCTGGATATAACGAATCCCTCTGCGCTTTCGGTGCAGAGGGATGTTTTTAATACAACTTAAAAATTTCTACCACTTTGCGGGCGGTTTTGTAGATGGGGCCTTCCAGGTCCTTCTTTACATTTTTCAGTTCCTGGCGAATGGGGATTCCCTGGGGGCAATGGCTTTCGCACTTGCCGCAGCCGATACACAATGATGCGGCGGTAGAATCCTTTCGGACGGCGCTGCACATAAAATGCTCCTTAATTCCGGCAAATTTACCCTCCGAGGCCATTCGGTTGTAAGAAGCAAAGGCGCCGGGAATATCAACCCCTTTGGGGCAGGGCATACAGTAGCCACAACCGGTACAGCCAACCTTCAGTTTAGCATTAATGGCTGCTACCACCTTTTGGAACATTGCTTCCTCTTCTGCCCCCATCTCACCGATTTTGGCATCAGAAGCGGTCTGCACATTCTCCCGCAGCATCTCCATAGAGTTCATACCGGACAAAACACAGGTAACTTCCTCTTGATTCCAAAGCCACCGAAATGCCCACTGGGCCGGGGTGTGGGAAATGGGATGCTCAGCAAAAGCATTGACTGCATCCTGGGGCAGCCGGTTTACCAGCTTGCCGCCACGGAGCGGCTCCATAATGATCACAGGCATACCCTTGCTATGAGCATATTGCAAGCCACGGCGACCGGCCTGGGAATGCTCGTCTAAGTAGTTGTACTGAATCTGACAGAAATCCCAGTCATAAGCATCCACCAGTTTGCAAAACATATCCGAATTGCCGTGGTAGGAAAAGCCGATCTGTCGGATAGCGCCGGAGCGTTTTTTCTCTTCCAGGAAATCCAGCACGCCCAGTTTCTTCTGTTTTTCCCAGGTCGCAATATCCGTAAGCATATGCATCAGGTAGTAATCCACATAATCGGTTTTTAACCGCTTAAGCTGCTCATTAAACAGTTTTTCCATACCCTCCCGGGATTTGATGAGGTAATGTGGCAGCTTAGTAGCGATCTTTACCTTTTCACGGACACCGTTTTTAGCCAGTATCTCACCCACAGCAGCTTCACTGCCGGGGTAGATGTAAGCGGTATCAAAGTAATTTACACCAGCTTCGATAGCGGCCAAAATCTCTTTCTCCGCCTCTTCCATATCGATAGACGGACCGTTGCGACGGAATCGCATACAACCAAAGCCCAAGGCAGATATGTCATTACCGTATTTATCCTTCCGATACTGCATGTTTCCACTTCCTCTTATAGTATTTGCCGAAAGCGACAATCTCTGCTACCAGACAAACAGGAATTGCTGCAAAGATATCCACCACAGAATGCTGTTTGGTAAAGGCAACAGACAGGCACACAAAAATCACAAAAACCACAACAAACGTCTTTACATACCAGGCAGCAGACTTTTCCTTCAACCAGGCAGAGGCGATACCCAAAGAATAGGCCACATGCAACGATGGGCAAACACCGGTGTTGGTATCCTGGCTATAAATGATATTCATAATCCAGGTAAGGAAATTCTCGCGGCCCAGGGTATCCAAATCCGGGCGCAGATCCTGTCTGCTGGGCCAAACAATATAACACACCACCGCAATGGCTTGGGTGACGATGATATAGGTCTGCAGACCCTTGAAATTATCTATATGATAAAGCAGGAAATATCCCAAGGATACCACGATCAAGAAATACCAGCCCACATAAGGAATGACGAACCACTCATTAAAGGGAATGACATCGTCCAGAGGATGCCACACCACATTGCATTTTTCTGCAGGAATCAAATTCTCCGTAAGGAAATAGCACAGAAAATACACCACCCAACCTAGCAGCAACAGCACATGGCGGTACTGGGGGCTTGTTATATTTGAAAAACGCAATTTGCTGTAATCCACAACAGGTTTTCTCATTTTTCTATTACCTCCTCCGGGCGGTTTTGGGGGTAGTGTTTTGCACTCATATTGGGGTACGGAACTACAGTATGCTGGGGCAGATTTACCGCAATTTGGGTGATCGACTCCATCAGGTAATTTGTGATCCGCTGGCGCTCCTGGTCTATAGGAGCATTGGGATCAAAAACGGTAGGTTTGCCGATGTACATTTTCTTCAAGTTAGGAGCAACATACAGCGGCACAAAAGCCACTGCCTTGCCAGTCCGTTTATAGTAGAGCTTGGCCACATCGATGTACTTATCCTGAAACTGATAAACGATGTTGTTATAGGGGGTGTAGCACTCCGGAAAAATGATCACATTGGTGCTGTCCTCCAGAGCGGAGATCGTCAGCTTAAAGGTGGTAATCAAGCGGTTGTCCCGGTAAACGGGAATCGTTTTGGCGTTACGGAACAAGCAAACAGAAAGTGGCGCAATCAAATATGACGCAATGTGGTAAAACCAATGGGTCCACTTGGGTTTCAAACTCCAAAAATCCTCGAAAGCATAAGCAGGAACTTCTTTGAGATACATCATCTGATGGGCGCACCACATCTTCCGCTTGCCGGGAAAATAGAACTCACCAGCCAAGGGTCCGTGCATATGAGAATGATTGCCCACTACGATACAGGGCTCCTGGGGCAGATTTTCCTGTCCTTCCACGGAGATTTTAGGATAAACCCATTCCAAAATTTTGCGTAAAACCCGGAAACAGGCCACAGAAAACTTACTGGACTTCATCTATGTACTTCCTCTCAGCAATAATTTAGAAGGATTATACCATAAAAAAACGAAAAGGTACATAATTATTTTCATTCCCCAAAAATGGGATTCCGAGTTACCTTCCCAGTTAGAATGCAAACCGTCCTGTTAAGCTGCCTTTGGATTGTGAAGCATTTGATAAAAAGCTTGCATAGCTTGCAACAATTTCCCGCTTGAAGGATGCCAAGGTTTCCGACAAGTACAACACCGCTTACAGCAAGTGCTGGCAAATCAACTGGTAATTACATAAAGCAAGGAGCCGCCGGCAATACCGGCGGCTCTAATATTATTCAGCTTCAGTGGGTTCTGCCGGAGCGGTTTTGCGAATGATTGCAGTTTCCACCTGGTAGTTATCTACCTGTGTAACCTGAATTTCCAGACCATCCAGTTCCACCTTGTCATCTTTCTCGGGAGAGGTACCCAAGTGGTGGAACACCAAACCGTTGAGGGTGTCATATTCCTCGGATTCCAGGCACATTCCAAGCACTTCGGAAAGCTCTTCCAAAAGCACACTGCCATCAACCTGCCACAGATTTTCCTCCAGGGGAACGATCCTCTGGGCGGTTTCCTCCGGCTGGATATCGTCCTCCAGATCGCCTACCAATTCCTCAATCAAGTCCTTTATGGTGATGATACCGCTCAGTCCGCCGTACTCATCCAGCACTACAGCAAACTGCTCGTGTTCCTTTTTCATATTCCGGAAAAGCACATCTGCTTTCAGGGTCTCCGGCACCACATAGGCCTCTGTAACGGCCTGCTCCATAACATTTTCCTTGGACTTATCAGCCAGACGGAAATATATCTTACTATTTAGCACACCAACGATATGGTCAGGGGTCTCCTCGCAGATGGGGTAGTAGGTAAACCGGCTGTTCACAATGCTATCGTGCCAGATTTCTATGCTGTCCTCTAAGTACAAGAAGGTCACTTCTGTACGGTGGGTGATAATCTCCGCGATGGGAAGATTATCAAATTCAAAGACGTTCTCGATGAATTCCCGTTCTTCGTTGTCAATGGTACCCTTTTCATTGCCCACATCCACCATCATACGGATCTCTTCTTCGCCCACTTCCTCTTGCTGTGCATTGGGGTCAATGCCCGTCAGCCGCAGGACACCGTTTGTGGACACAGTCAGCAGACCCACCAGCGGGGAAAACACCTTGGCAATGCCGCTGACAAGACCGGACATACCCAATGCCAGCTTTTCCGCATTACGCATTGCTACCTGCTTGGGCACCAATTCGCCAAATACCAAAGTAAAATAGGACAGTACAATGGTGATAAAGATAACGGCAATGGTGTCAAGCAATTCAGTGTTCACACCCACGCCCAGGCCCAAAAGCCAATCTACCAGCACACCGGAGAAATTCTCCGCCGCAAAAGCACTTCCCAAAAAACCGGACAGGGTAATTGCCACCTGAATGGTAGCCAAAAAACGGGCAGGCTGACTAGTCAGCCGTGCAAGGCGCACCGCACGCTTATCCCCTTCAGATACCATTTTCGCAAGCTTTGCATCGTTCATAGAGATCACTGCGATCTCCGCGCAGGCAAAGATCGCGTTCAGCGCAATGAATATCACCTGCAAGCCTATCATTAATCCAATATTATTCATAATTTCCTCCAAATATATCTCATATTTCCTCATAAAGGGCGAAAAAAAGCAAAGCCTATGCCTTACATCCGCAGATGCAGCCTACGCTTCGCAAAAACAGACTTCTGATATAAGGGAGGATTTTCGGGATTACTGTCGCCGTCGTCCATAGTTTCTTAGGGTGCTCCTTTCATTCATTATTCGCATATAGTATAGCAGATTTTTCGCAAATTGCAAGTATTATTTACCGCCTCCGATCCGCTGGTCGCTATTCGTCAAAATAACCAATTAAATTCTTGTGTTTTGTGCAGTTTTACTATTGTATCGAAAGGGCGGTTATGGTAAAATATTGGAAACGCAAGACTTTTTCTTGCGAAGAAAGAAAATTTTGCAAATTGGAGGATTGCACAATGGCAGAGAAAATCAGAGTGAATTTACCCCAAAAGTACGATTTGGTGGTCGGTGACACCTTCCAGCTGTACTATCGTGGTGTTATTGAAGCGCCCAATCCCTACATCTATTCCATCGTATCTATTTGTGACAAAGGTCGGAATTTCCCCCGGTACTTTGAATATGCGCCCACGGAACCCGGCCAGCACAAGCTGACCATCAAGGTTTACGATGCTCAGCGGAATCTGTTGGGTGAGGCTGAAACCGTTTTGAATGTGGTAGTTCCGAAGGAACCGGAGAAATGCACCAATATTTTGGTGATTGGCGACTCCCTTACCGGTAACGGTCACTGGATAAATGAGGCCCAGCGCCGTATTGTGGAAACCGAGGGCGAGCCTGCAGGTCTTGGTTTTGCAAATGCAATTAAATTCGTTGGCACCCGCAACGGCTATTACCCCAACACCCAGAACGAGGGTTACGGTGGCTGGCACTGGGATTCCTTCCTGTATAATGTCCCCGGCGCAATGATGATCGAATGCCCCAACAACAGAGGCGTTGAAGATCAGCATTCTCTGTGGCAGGACTGCAACGGCGCTATTTGGCAGCTGGAGACCCTGCAGATTGACTATCTGAAGTTCAATAGATGGAAGGATCACACCTCTCCCATTCCTGAGTGCAGTCCTCTCACCCACTATGCCAACGCTGTGGACACCTCTCCCATCGAGTTTGTCTCCGCTTTCAGCGACGGCGGTTCACCCTTCCTGAACCCCGACACCGGCAAGATCGATATGCTGGACTACTGCAAGCGCAACAATATCGACAAGCCCGATGTTGTTTACATTTTCCTGGGCTGCAACGGTCTGATGAGCACCGAAGCCTGCACCAATACCCGGGAAGATTACTGCCAGATGGTGGTAACCAAGGGACGGAAGATGGTGGCTTACCTAAAGGAAGCCTTCCCCGATGTAAAGGTCAAGATCATTGGCCAGCCCTTGGGGTCCGTCAACGGCGGTATGGGCGCAAACTACGGCGCTACTCTGCCTCTGACTGATCACTACGACATCATCCACTACAAAATGGAGCTGAACAGAGTTTATCAGGCATGGTGCCTGGAAGACGAGTACAAGGACTTTATGGAGTTTGTGGATATCGCTGGTCAGTTTGACTGTGAGTACGGCTATCCCTACAAAGAAAAGCCTGTGAACACCAGAAGCGCGGTTATGGAGCGGATGGACACCAACGCCGCTCATCCCTCAATGGACGGCTACAAGCAAATCGGCGATGCGGTGTACAGAAACATCGTCGCAAGCTTCTGCAGCGAAGAAAACTAACAAAAAAGACAGTTGCAATCGGATGCTGTTTTTGTTATGATTTATTCGTTTACACAATACCACTTCTGCGGAATGGCTTCCTCATCTGCCAGAGGGTCAATGCCACCGCAGTTCTGATAAATCAGCTCAATGGTTTCCTTCATTTTTCGGGCGCTGCACAGCTGTGTCGGCGCATTTCCCAAGAATCCGTCAGTGATGCATCTGTGGTAACGGAATGCCGTTTCGTACTTTGTGAATCGGTAGGAAATGTCCTCTGTATAGTCGGTGTCAAACAAACACAGTTTTGTTTTGATAATCTGGCCGTCTTTTTTGCGGACAGTCATTGTAACAGGTTTATCACCCATTCTGTTCGGTATGTTCAAAATCTCATCCACAGTATGGAGGAATGTGTTTTTATTGTGGGCAACACCTGCCAGTAAAACATAACCGTCCATATCAAAAAGCTTGCCGTAGCAGCTGCTGGGCGCAGTGGGTGTGGGCACATAGATTTCGTCCTTGACAAAGGTTTGGGCTTTATCCTGCTCACCGAAAACCACCATAGAATGGCAGGGATTCTCCGAACGGACACCCCGGGGGTCCCGTATAGCTACCGTCGAAAAAGCACCCAGGCAATTATCGTCACTGTCCACATCCAAGGTGATATCTTTATCCAGATTGTGCCAGGTATGGGTAGGCACACAAAACAGGCCCCCATCCCGAGTAAAATATTCGACCAAGATATCCAAAAGCGCCTCTGCCCCGCCCTCCACCGGGCCAATAGCCCGCAAAGAAGAATGGAACAGAACTGGGACACCCTTAGGTGTATGTAACGCATCCAGCTGACAGATGATATCAGCCTTAGAAAATTTATCCATAGTGTTTCACCTCAGTTATATGGTAACACAATCTACTACACTTGACAAGCGTTCCTATTAATCCGTCATCAAACCAGAAAAGAGACACACCCAATGGTGTGTCTCTTTTCTGGTGGGGGAGGACGGATTCGAACCATCGAAGCGATACGCAGCAGATTTACAGTCTGTCCCCTTTGGCCACTCGGGAACTCCCCCATATTCAATTCTCTACCGTCTGCTTGGAGCCGGTAGACGGACTCGAACCCCCGACCTGCTGATTACAAATCAGCTGCTCTACCAACTGAGCTATACCGGCGGCTCAAACAGAACACGCTTATTATAGCTATGTTAACCCATTTTGTCAAGGGTTTTTTTCGTGAATAACAAAGGTTTTTGCAAAAAGTAAACTTTTTCGAAATTGCTGGTGAATTACATTGTTTTTCTTCATTTTTTGTGGTAGTATAGGGTCAATTCTTTTCGAATTAGGTGATATTTTTGAAAGCATTTTTACACAAAGTTCAAAATGTATTTGATAAGCCCTTGACTTACTATTTAATAGGCTTTTTTGCTGTTTTTGCCTCTTTCTTTGCCATCGAATTGGTGTTGCTATCTATGCTGGGCGCCGATACTTTGTTTGGCTTGGTCTTTGGTTTTCTGTGGTCAACACTTTTGGCAGGTATTGTCCTGTTTCTGCCCAGATTGGCAGGTCGCATTGTATTCGGTGTTCTTTACTTCGCGCTGCTCCTGTGGGCTTTGGCGCAAAGCGGTTACTATATGGTCTTGGACAATATGATGTGGGTTTCGACAACCACACTCGCTAAAGAAGGCACGACTTTTATTGGTGATGTACTTTCCCAATTCCCGGCCTTTTGGTGGATCATTGCAACGGTTATGATCGCTCTTGGGGTAGTGATTGTCTGCATTTTCCCTCATCCACCAGCCAAACCCCTTTGGCGGTTCCCCTACTTGGCTTGCAGCGCGCTCTGCATTATCGGCCTGTGCTTTCTGCCAAAGTTGATATTTAGCCAGGATACGGCAAACAATTACAACGCTTCCTCTTCCTACCGGGCGACCTACAATACAATGTATGACGCCAAAGAGGTTTATAACATCACGGGTCTGTATCAGCTCCTTGCCCGGGATATTTGGGTCAACGAGCTCTATCCCCTTACCCCCGGCTACAAGGCCGCGCTTTCTAAGCAAGAAAATGAGGTTGATGCGTTCTTTAACAAGCGGGGTGAGAAAAAGCCTAATGAAATGACCGGCGCTTTTGCCGACAAAAATGTGATCCTGGTTATGATGGAATCTATGGACGATTGGATGATCACACCCCAGGATACCCCCACTCTGTACCAGTTGATGCAGGAAGGTGTGAATTTTACCAATTTCTACACTCCAGGTTACGGCAACGGTCGGACGCTAAACTCCGAATTCTGTATGAACACCGGCATTTATCTGCCCACCACCAGCAATTTGGTATTTGATTATGTAACCAATGATTTCAACCAATCCTTAGCTGCGCAGCTTGGTAATTTGGGCTATGATTCCCGTGTATTTCACTATAACAAGCCCACCTATTACAGCCGTAATGTCCTGGAGTCGGCAATGGGCTACTCAGAATACGTCAGTTATATGAATTACACAACTGACAAACAAGATCTTTGCAATGAGCAATACTTCTTAGACAACGAAGAAATTAACAACATCTTCTTCCGAGAAGGACCGACTCTAAATACAATCCTCACCCGCGCTGCCCATCTTGGTTACACTTACCGAGAGATCACCGGCTATTATGCACTGAAAAAATATCCGGAATACAAGACCCTCTATGGCAGTGAAGAAGAAAATTGCGCACGGGTGAAAGCTAAGGTCGTGGACGACATGTTCAAACAGCTTTTGAATGCATTGACTGCACGTGGAGAGCTTGAAAACACCGTTATCATCGGTATGACCGACCACTACACCTACGGCTATAAGAATGTAGAAGAGCTGTATAAGCACTCAAGCGTGAACAGTGATCTTCTGTTGGAGAAGACCCCCTGCTTCATTTGGTCTGTAGACGGACCTTCCAGACAGGTAGACAAGACCTTAAGCACCGCTGATTTTCTCCCCACAGTTTTGAATCTTTTGGGTGTGGATTCTCCCTACAATTATCTGGGCCAGGACGCATTTGACCCTGACTACCAAGGCTATGCCTTGTTCCCCGATGGCAGTTGGATCTGCGACGGAGTTGCCTGGCAGAACGGTAAAATTCTGATGAATGAAAAAGACAGAACCGTTTCCAATACAGAAATTCACAATATGCAGACGCTGTCACAGGAGTTCCGGGCAGTGAGCAATCTGCTGCTTACCAGCAACTATTACAAAAACGCACCTGGTTAACCAGGTGCGTTTTTATATAGTAATCGTTTCTCCGATTTTGGGAATATACAGATTTGTTGCGCCGTTAGCCGTACTTTCTACCGCTTTCCACAGACCGTAGGGGTCATTGTTCCGCTGAGGAAGATGTAACAGAACCACCTTTTCAGCCAAAGAACCAGACATCTCCCAAGCAGCTTTTGTATTAGCATAGGCATAGGGTGCGATCAACACTTCCGGCTTGGGTAGGTCTGTACGGTTTTTCCACTGCAACGGGGCGGCGTCGCCCATAAACCACACGCATTGACTGCCTTCAATAATGAAACTATGGTGCACAAGGTCCGGCTCTGTTTTGCCGATATGGCGGCTGGGTACCGGTGTAATGGTTACATCCCCTACCCGCATACCCTCCACAGGCAGATACTCCGGCCCAAGAATGGGCCGGAGATTCTGTTTGCGGTATGGGAGAAGCAACGCTTCGCTGTAATGGTCCGGATGGTTATGGGTAAACGCCAAAACATCGGGAGCGTCAGCCAGCAGAGTGTCTATAATATCAGGCGGAGTAGGCAGATAAATATCAATCCCGTCACACAAGCCGTCCAGCAGAATGGACACACCATCCATTTTCAGCAGCGCGCCGGCATTGGCTGTGCGTTGTATCTCCATAGGAATTACACGCCTTCCTTAGCGCGGCGGATGGTCTCAGCCTCAGTGCAGCCGGTAGTGGAGACATGGCCTGCCAGGGGAACCAGCTTGTCGTTGATGGCATCGAGGATCCAGCTTGCCTGAGGGAAGAAGTACTCGTCGAACTCGAAGGGAGGAGTGATCCAGTTCTTAGCGCCGATCACAACGGGAGGTGCATCCAGATCGTCGAAGCACAGCTCGGTGATGTTGCGAGCAACATCATTCATAAAGCTACCACGGGCGCAGGCATCGGATACCAGAACAACACGGCCGGTCTTGCGGACAGACTCAACAATCTTGGTGTAGTCCAGAGGAGCCAAGGAGTGCAGATTGATAACCTCAGCCTCCATGCCGTACTTCTCGGACAGGGTCTTCACAGCATCCATAGCGCGGTACAGAACAGCGCCCAGGGTCAGAATGGTTACATCCTTACCCTCGCGGACCTTGTTCACGTCACCGATGGTAATCTCGTAACGCTCAGCGGGAACGCCACCCTCGTGGAACTGTTCGCCCACGTCGTAGATTCTCTGAGACTCGAAGAAGACAACAGGGTCAGTACCCTTCAGCGCGGTCTCCATCAGGCCCTTGGCTTCCCAAGGAGTTGCGGGGAACACGACCTTCAGGCCGGGGATGTGAGCACACAGAGCGGTCCAGTCCTGAGAGTGCTGAGCACCGTACTTGGAGCCCACGGAAACACGCAGAACCAGGGGCATCTTCAGAATGCCGGCAGACATTGCCTGCCACTTAGCCATCTGGTTGAAGATTTCGTCACCGGCGCAGCCGATGAAGTCAGCGTACATCAGCTCGACCAGAGCGCGGCCGCCGGACAGAGCGTAACCAACAGCGGTACCAACGATAGCGCCCTCAGCCAGAGGAGAGTTGAACAGACGGCAGTGAGGCAGAGCGTCCATCATGCCACGGTAAACAGCGAATGCGCCACCCCAGTCACGGCAGTCTTCACCGTAAGCGATCAAAGTGGGATCCTCATAGAAACGGTCCCAAATAACCTCGGACAGAGCGTCACGCAGGTTATACAGCTTCATCTTGGAAACAGGCTTGCCGTCGGGGCCGATGGGGCTGCGGCTCTTGGACTTGATCTTCTTGTAGCCCTCAGCCTCTTCCTTGGGAACGGTGAACTCGGGCTCACGGTCGGTGAACTTCTCAACCTTCTGGTTAGAGAACATCAGGCGCTCCACCACAGCGGGGTCCTTATCGAAGTCGCAGTAGGGGCTGATCTCGGGATCGGCAGCAGCCTTGCAGATGATGGTCATACGCTCCTTGGTCTCAGCCAGGATAGCGTCCACATCAGCCTGGGTCAGCACGCCGGCCTCGATCAGAGCGGCGGGATAGGTGGTCAGAGGATCCACTTCCTTCCAAGCATCCATCTCTTCCTTGGTACGGTATGCGTTCTGGTCGGAGACGGAGTGACCGGAGAAGCGGTAGGTCAGAGTTTCCAGCATGACAGGGCCCTGGCCGTTACGCAGCAGCTCCAGCTTGCGTTCCATAGCATCGATCACTGCCAAGGGGTTGAAGCCGTCGACAGTCTCTGCATGGAACTGAGTGGGGCTGACACCGGAAGCGATGCGGGACATACAGCCCTGACCCATGGTCTCGCCACGGGTCTGGTCGCCCATACCGTAGGAGTTATTGAAGATGTTGTACAGGATGGGCATGCCTTCCTTGTGGGACTCCCACAGGGTCTTGTACTGGTCCATAGCGGAGAAGTTCAGAGCTTCCCACACAGGGCCGCGAGCCATGGCAGCATCGCCCACGTTGCAGACGACAATACCCTTCTGCTCGTTGACCTTCTTAAACAGAGCAGCGCCGGTGGAGATGGTGCCGGAACCGCCAACGATAGCGTTGTTGGGGTAGATACCAAAGGGCAGGAAGAAAGCGTGCATAGAGCCGCCCATGCCCAAGTGGAAACCGGTCTCACGGGCAAAGATCTCGGACAGAGTACCGTACAGAATGAAGCGGATAGCCAGGTCCTTGGTGTCCTTAGCTTCGCCCAACTTCTGAGCGGCGCGCAGGCACTTGCCTTCCAGGAAGTTCTCCATTACGTTCATCAGCTGCTCGTCACTCATCTTGTTGATGGTGGACAGAGCCTTAGCCAGAATCTCGGAGTGAGAGCGGTGAGAACCGAAAGCGAAGTCGTTCTCGTCCAGCAGGTAAGCCTGGCCGACACAAGCTGCTTCCTGTCCGATGGACAGGTGGGCAGGACCGGGATAGGTGTGGTCGATGCCATTGTAGCCACCCTGGGTCTTGATGTTGTTCAGCATGGTCTCGAACTCACGCAGAACGGTCATATCACGGAAAATGCGAATCAGATCTTCCTTGGTGTACTTGCCGGATTCCAGCTCTTCCTTGACGGTCTTATTGTACTGGTTAACGGGGATGTCGTTGAAGGTGACCTTGCCAGATGCGCGGACTTTTGCAGGATCTACGAACAAACTCTTAGGCATTTTTCATTTCCTCCTTAAATATGGAAAATTGCTTCTCGAATAATTTCTGCAACGGTGGGATGGGGGAACACAAATTTCTTGAGCCGCTCGGGGTTCAATTCC